>CAZDFV010000097.1:0-10225 GCA_964504495.1 uncultured Rhodothermales bacterium | reverse complement strand
CGAGGTCGCCGGCCGGCCCCGGGCCGAGGCCCCGCCCGACGTCCACCCCGGCGCGCTCCCGGCCTCGGTCGGCTACCTCGCCCGGATCACCGACGACACCGGGCCGACCCAGCACGCCGCGTTCGGCGTGCCCGACCGGGCCCACGGCTACTGCACCGACGACGCCGGCCGCGCCCTCGTCGCGGCCTACGCCGCCGCCCGGCGCCTCGAGCCGGGGAGCCCGGGGCGCCGGGAGGCGCTGGACGTGGCCCGGACGTGCCTCGCCTTCGTCCATCACGCCCAACGGCCGGACGGGGCGTTCCACAACTTCATGGACTACGGCCGCCGGTTCCTCGACGCGGTCGGCGGGGAGGACACGCTCGGGCGGGCGCTCTGGGGCCTCGGCGCCGCGCACGCGTGGGCCCCCGAGGCCCCGACGCGGCTCCTCGCCCGGGCCCTCATCGACCGGGCGCTCGCCCGCGACCTGACGCACCCCCGCGCGATCGCCTACGCCGCGTGCGGGCTGGACCTGGCGCTGGAGCGGTCGCCGGACCTCGTGGCCTACCGCGACCGGCTCCGCGACCACGGGGCCCGGCTCGTCGAGCAGTTCGAGCGGTGCTCGACGTCCGACTGGCGGTGGTTCTGCGACGAGGTCACGTACGGGAACGCGCTCGTCCCGCACGCCCTCCTCCGCGCCGCCGCCCGCCTCGACGGCGACGGGCCCGCCGGGCGGTTCCGCGAGGTGGCGCTCGACGCGTACGACTTCCTCCTGGCGCACACCGTCCGCGACGGGGCGTTCGACGTCGTGGGCAACCGGGGCTGGCTCCGCAAGGGAGGCGGCCGGGCCGACTACGACCAGCAGCCGATCGACGCCGGGTACGCGGCGTGGTGCGGCGCCTGGGCGTGGCGCGAGACGGGCGAGGAGCGGTTCGCCGAGGCCGCCCGCCTCGCCGTCGCGTGGTTCTACGGTCGGAACCGGGTCGGCCAGCCGCTCTTCGACGTCCAGACCGGGGCCTGCTTCGACGGGTTCTCCGCTCACGGCGTGAACCTGAACCAGGGGGCCGAGTCCTCGCTGGCCTGCGTCCTCGCCCACCTCGCCGCCGCTGACCTCGGCCTCGTCGCCGAGGTCGGCGGGGCGGGCGCCGGCGGGGCGGGCGCGCCGCCGGTGCGCCAACAGGCCCCACCCGAGCGGGGGGTTTCTCCCTAAGGTCGGGCGGCCGGTGGCCGATATCTTCGACCGTCCCCCCCCGCGGATATGCACCCCGTCCCCCCGACCACGCAGGGGCCCGCCCGGTCCATCGAGGCGCCCCCCCCCGTCGATGCCGTGCGGCTCCACGACGGCCGCCCCCTCCTCGCGCCGGTCGAGGCCCACGCCTGGGAGTCGAAGGTGGTCCTCAACCCGGCCGGCCAGCTGGTCGAGGGCGCGCGGCTCGACGCGCTCCTGCCGTCGTGGGGGCTCCCGGAGGCCGCGGCCGACCGGCTCCGCGAGGCCGGCGGCGCGTGCGTCCTCCTCTACCGGGCGCAGGGGGAGGTCCACGAGGACATTCGGATGGCCCCGTCGTACCTCGGCCGGGCCGTCCTCACGCCGACGCTCGACCTCGTCCACCGCGACGACCAGCCCGCCCTGAGCCCCGACGCCCCGTTCCACAACCTCGGCCTGGAGGACGCCCGGTGCACGCGCGTCGGGGACACGTACTACCTCTACTACACGGGCTACACGGACCCCTCGCCCGAGGACGACTTCGACCGGCACGTCCACGTCTGCCTCGCCACGTCGCCCGACCTCGTCGACTGGACGCTCCACGGGCCCCTGGAAGGCGAGCTCAACGAGGTCAACAACAAGAACGCGGCGCTCCTCCCCGAGCCGGTCGACGGCGCGTACGTCCTCCTCCACCGCCCGATGGAGGGGCCGGACGCGATGGCCGTCCACTGGGCCACCGCCGACGGCCCGGCCGGGCCGTGGCGCTCGCGCGGGCTCCTGTTCCGGTCGTACCCGTACCGCGAGTTCGCGCAGTCGTGGGTCGGGGCCGGTGGCCCGCCGCTGGCGCTGGGCGGCGGCCGGTTCCTCGCCGTCTACCACCAGGGCCACTACGCCCCGAGCGGGTCGCGCGAGTACGACCTCGCCGCCGCCCTCCTCGACTTCACCCAGGACGACCCCGTCCGCGCCCGGATCGAGCCGCTCATGCGCCCGACCGGCACGTACGAGACCGAGGGCGACGACGACCTCGGCGTGGACAACGTGCTGTTCGCGTGCGCGAACCACCGGTGGGACGGCCGGCTCTACGTCCCCTACGCCGGCGCCGACAGCCGGATCTTCGGGGCCGCGCTCCCCTTCGACGCCCTCCTCGGAGCGCTCGAGGCGGCCGCCAGCTAGCCGGAGACGGCCGCCCGGCCCCGGCGGTTAGGGGGACGCCCGAGGTCCGACCGCGCCGGCAACCGACCGGCGGCCCCGGAGTAAGACGCCTCCATACGTTTGAGAGCTTGTTCGGGACGGGGGCACGCCGGCGAGAGTGCGGGCCGGTCGCTCACGGGCCGCGCGGCCCGTCGCGCGGGCGGGCCCGTCGCCGCCCTCCCGGTCCGGACGGCCTCCGAGCAGGTCGGGCGCCGCCCCGACGCCCCCCTCCCCTCCCATGACCCCGCCGATGACCCCGGAACACCTCCAGCTCTTCTCCGACAAGAAGCTCCAAGCCGCCGCGAACCGGACCGACGGTGACGGCGCCTCGGACGCCGACCGCGTGATGGTCCGGATGGCCCGCTACGAGATGTGCCGACGCCGGTGCGAAGTCCCCGTCCACGACCGGTACGTCCACGTCTAGGTCTGCCGCCCCGGCCCGCTCCCCGCCCGGTTCACACGCTCTTGGGCGGTCCGCCCTTGCCGGCCCGACGGGCGGCACTATCTTGACGGACCCGACGCGCCCGTAGCTCAGTTGGATAGAGCGTTGGTTTCCGGTACCAAAGGTCAGAGGTTCGAATCCTCTCGGGCGTACGAAACCCCGGTCTCCCGCGAGGCCGGGGTTTTCTGCGTCTAGGGCCGGGGGCGAGGCCCTTAGACCAGCGCCACCGAGCGGCGTGGGCCCGCTGTCCCCCGAACGGTCCGCCCGACGGGCTCGCCAGCCCCCGCCCCGCTGGCAGGCGTCCCGCTGGCGGGCGTCAGGCCCCGTTCTCCTCCGGCGAGGTCGTCATCCCGACCGACTCCTTCAGGCGCTTGATCCGCTCGGCCGCGCGCGTGGCCCACCGCTCCGGGCGGTAGCGCCGGACCATCAGGACCGAGCAGTACGCCCGGTCGGCGAGGACGTCGGGGATCGTCCCGAACACGGCCGTGCGGATCGACCACTCGTGCGAGGCCCCGATGATGACGAGGTCGTACGTCTCGGCCGCCAGCCGCCGCTCGATCCCCTCGACCACGCCGTCGGCCCGGTCGACGTGGTAGAGCACGGGGTTGTAGTCCCCGACGATGGGCGCGACGTCTTTGACGAGCGACGTCCGCTCGCCGGCCGTGTCCACGTCCGTCCGCACGATCCGCTGGAGGTGGACGGCCGCGCCCGTCGCCCGCGCGATGCGGACGGCGAGCTCGAGGCCGAGGTGGGCGTGCGCGCCGCCGCCCCACGGCACGAGGATCGTCTTGACCTGGGCCACGCCCCGGTCGCGGAGGACGGCGAGGTCCGCCTGCGTGTCCATGATCACACGCTGGACCGGCGTGTCGCTCCGGCGCCGGCCGCTAAAGCCGCCGCGCCAGCCCATGAGGAGGAGGTCGGCCCGGCGGTTCGGGGCCTCGGCGACGAGCCCCTCGAACACGTCGTGGGCCACGTCCGTGACGGCCCGGATCGAGGTCTCGCCGAGGGGCGCCGCCGCCTCGCCGTTCACGCGCGGGTCGCGCCGGGCCTTCCCGACGAGGTGCTGGAGCGTCTCCTCGATGGCCGGGCGCTCCTGAGTGAACCGGTCGCGGGCGACGGACAACGGCGTCTGGATCGGCACGCGGACGAGGTGGAGGCCGAGCACGTCGCCGCCCGCCTCGGCCCCCGTGGCGACGTAGCGGCCGAGCCGGAGGAGGTCGGAGCCGTGGGCCGGGTTGGCGAGGGCCACGAGCACGCGGCGGGGGCTCTCCGTCTCGATGGTCTCGCGGACGGGCACGACGGCCTCGGCCTCGGCCGTGTACTCCAGCGCCGGCTGGAAGAACATGCCGAGGCCGGCTTCGGCGTAGCGGGTGCGGAAGACCGAGACGGCGTCCTCGATCTCGACCCGGTTCCGGCCCCACAGGGCGTACCACGCGAGGCTAAAGAGGATGAGGCCCCCGAGCGCCGCCTGCGCGAACAGCCCCGAGTAGGCGATGATGCCGAGGCACGCGAGCGCCGCGAAGATCTGGACGAACGGGGCCCCCGGCACCCGGTACGACGGCCGGTACCAGTCCGGCCGGGCCGCCCGGAGGAACGCGCACCCGACGTTGAGGGCGGCGTAGCTGTAGAGCTGGAGCACGCTGGCGGTCTTCGCGAGCGTCTCCAGGCTCTCGATAAAGAGGAGCCCGAGCGTGAGGAGGCCCGTGACGAGGATCGCCCGGTACGGCGTGAGCCGCTTCGGGTGGATGGCCGCCAGCCAGTTCGGGACCATCCGGTCGCGGGCCATCGCCAGGTTGATCCGCGAGGCGGCGAAGATGCTCGCGTTCGCCGACGAGAGCGTCGCCAGCAGGCCGGCGAAGATGATCACGCCCGCCCCGAACGGCCCCATCAGCGACCGGGCCGCCGCCGTCAGCGGGTCGCGGACCTCCCCGATCGTCGACTGCTCGAACAGCCCGGCGATGACCAGTACGATGACGACGTAGAGGACCGTCACGAGCACGACCGACCCGATCAGCGTCCGCGGGAGGTTCCGCGCCGGGTCCTTGATCTCCTCGGCCACGGCCGCAATCTTGACGAACCCGAGGAAGGAGACGAACACGAGCGCCGTCGTCGAGGCGATGGGCGCCGAGCCGAAGGGGAGGAACGGCGTGTAGTTCTCGGCCTCGATGTTGAACGCCGCCAGCGCCGCGAACCCGCCGAGGATCACCATCAGGATGAGGACGACGACGACCTGGAGCCGGCCCGACTCCTTCGCCCCGACGATGTTGAGCGCGACGAGGAGGAGCCCGCCGCCGAACGCGCCCCAGAACGGCGTCAGCGGCGTGAACTGCGCGAGGTACTCGCCCAGCCCGAACAGATAGAACGCGATCGCGAACGTGAGGCTCAGCCAGATCCCGATCCCCGAGATCGCCCCGAACGCCGGCCCGAGCGCGCGCGAGACGAAGTAGTAGTCGCCGCCCGACGTCGGCATCCCCGTCGCCAGCTCGGCCGTGCTGGCGGCCGTGATCACGCAGACGAGGCCGGCGGCGAGGTACGAGAAGATCGCGGCCGGCCCGGTCAGCGCCACGGCCACGCCCGAGAGCAGGAAGATCCCCGCCCCGATCATCGTGCCGACGCCGATCGTCAGCGCGTCCCAGAAGCCGAGCTGGCGGAGGAGGCCGTCCTGCTCGCTCAAGACGCCCCCCCCCGGTCCGGTCCTGTGCGCGGGGGCCGGGCGGAACGGCGGCCGTTCAGCCGCGGGGCTGCGTCTCGACGTCCGTCCATGTTACGGCTGGTTGTTCGGGGAGAGCGGACTCGCGCGGGCCCTCGACGTTCCGGGTCCCCCCGACGGTTTGGCGTCCTCGCGCAGACGCGGACGGGGCGCGCGCAAAGTAGACGCCCGCGCGGGGGGAGGCAAGACGCCCCGGGCACGGCCCCGCTCGGAGCCCGCTCAGCTCCTAGAGCCGCGTGACGGCGAGGACGACGGCCGAGACGATCCCCGCGACCGTCCCGGTCACGGTCAGGGCGTCGCGGAACGAGAACCCCCGGCGCTCCCGGGTGACCACCTCGATGATGTCCCCGTCCTGCGGCGTCGGGAGCGCCTCGCCGGCGCGGGTGAACGCGTCGAGCGGCCCCTCGAAGAGGGCCTCGCCGCCGCGGAGGTAGCGGACCGTGACCTCGCGGCTCTCGTTGTCCCGGAGGGCCGGGAGGAGCGGCCCGCCCGCGAGCGAGAGCACGGCCTGCGCGTCGAACCCGGGCCCGACCTCGTAGAGCCCCGGGACGCGGACGGCCCCCCAGACGTTCACACGCGCCTCGGGCTCCAGCCCGACCGTCAGCACGTCGCCCTCGCGGAGGGCGGGGTGGGCGGCGGGGTCGAGGACGAACGCGTCGAGCGGGGCCGCGTAGACGGGCGCCTCGCCCTGGCCCGGCCGGTACACGCGGACGTGGACCTCCGGGTCGCCCGGCTCCCGCTCGGCCTGGATCGGGAGGCCGGCGAGCGAGAGCACGGACTGGACGTCGAACCCGGGCCCGACCTCGTAGACGCCCGGGTTCCGGACCGTCCCCCAGACGTAGACGCGCGTGGTCGGCTCGCCGGCCCGGGCGTTGACGAAGTAGCCGCCGGGCGTGGCCTGGCGGCCCTCGATCCGCCCGACCGTCTGGGCCGGGGCGGCGAGGGCAGGGAGGGCGAGGACCGCGAGCGCGGCGAGGGTGCGGAGCGTCATCAGTGCGTCGGTGGACGGTGCGTCAGTGGACGGTGCGTCGGCGGCTGGCGGGGGCGCACCGCCAGCGGGCCGGTCGGGCGTCCCGGCCGTCGGTCACCCGGGCCTGCCACCCGGCGTCCTACGCCGAGGGCGAGCCGTAGGCGTAGTCGCTCCCGTAGCGGTAGGCGTACTTGTACTTGTACCCGTACGACTTCGTCACGTCGAACCCGTTGAGGACCGTCCCGATCACGTGGGCCCCGACGTTGCCGAGCTCGTCGAGCGCCGAGCGGAGCTCGTAGTCCTTCGTCCGGCCCGCGCGGCAGACGACGAGCGTGGCGTCGGCCTGGGTCGAGAGGAGGACGGCGTCGGTGGCCGCGAGCACCGGCGGGGCGTCGATGACGATGAGGTCGAAGCGATTGCGGACGTCGTCGAGCACCTCGCGCATCCGCTTCGAGCCGAGGAGCTCGGACGGGTTCGGGGCGATCCGGCCGGCCGGGAGCAGCCAGAGGTCGTCGGCCGGCTGGGGGAGCGCGTCGAGGTCGAGCGGGCCGTCGGAGAACAGGTGCTGGACGAGCCCGGGCTCCCTCGCCGTCCCGAACTTCTTGTGGCCCGTCGGCTTGCGGAGGTCGCCGTCGACGAGGAGCACGCGGCGGCCGGCCTGGGCCATGACCACGGCGAGGTTCGCGGCCGTCGTGCTCTTCCCCTCGCCCGGGTTCGCGCTCGTGACCAGGACCGTCTGGACCGCCGCGTCGGGCCGGCTGAACTGGACGCTCGTCCGGAGGCCGCGGTACGCCTCGCTCGCCGCCGCCATCGGGTTGAGGAGGGTGACGAGGTGGCTGTCGATCTCGCGCCCGTCGACGACGACGGTCTCCCTCCCCTCGAAGTCCCGCTTGATGAGCTCGTCCGTGCTCGGGATCGTCGAGACCAGCGGGGCGGCGGCGCCGGCGAGGTCGTCGGGCCGGTGGATCCGGTGGTCGAGGCGGACCTTCGCGATGGCGAGGGCGGCCCCGAGCATGAGCCCGAGGAGCCCTCCGAGCACGACATTCCGGGCCCGGCTCGGCGCGAACGGCTCGGCGGCCACGAACGCCGGGCGGATGATCTGGGCGTATCCGAGCTGTGACTCCTCCGCGACCCGGGCCTCCTGGAGGTTGGCCTCGAGGGCCCCGTAGAGCTGCTCCCGCGCCAGCCGCTCGCGCTGGAGCTGGGCGAGCTCGATGGACTGCGCGGGGATCCGCTGGAGGTCGGCCTCGTACTCGCCGAGCCGGGCCTCCAGCCGGTCGCGCTGGGCGAGGAGGCCGTCGAGGGCCACGCGCTCGTCGGCGATCCGGGCGCGGAGGTCGGCGGCCCGGGCGAACCCGGCGGCCTGCTGGCCCGGCCCGCTGGCGGCGGCCAGGGACTGGTCGGTGAGCTGGTCCGAGACCGTGGCGATCCGCTCGCGCGTCCGCTCGATCTCGCGGCGGACCTGCGTCACGCGCGCCGGGGCGTCGGCGGCGTCGGCCGTGCGGAGGGCGGGGTTCTCGCGGAGGTACGTGTCGAGCTCGGCCTGGAGGGCGGCCAGCCGCTCCTGGGCCTGGGCCAGCTCGGCGTCGAGGCCGGAGCCCAGCCGCTCGGCCAGGCGCGGCTCGAGCCGCCGGAGCTCGGTCTCGAGCGCGTCGAGCGAGGCCCGCCGCATCCCGATCTCGACGCCGACCTGGTCGCGCTGGGCCTGGAGCTCGCCGATCCGCTGGACCGTCCGCGACGACTCCTCGTCGAGCGCGACGGCCCCCTCCCGCTGCATGTAGCTGCGGACCTCGTCGTCGAGCGCTTCGAGCTCGACCCCGCGGTTCTCGACCTGCTCCTCCAGGAACTCGCGCGACGCCGCGATCCCGGCCCGGCTCGACTCGCGCGTCCGGGCCTCGAAGGCGGCCGCGTAGAGGTTGGCGATGTAGGCGGCCTCGGCCGGGTCCGTGCTCGCCGCCGTCACGCGGAGGGCGTCGGCGTCGGTCCCCTCGAGCGACGCCGTGACGACCTCGTACTGGAGCCGGAACGCCACGTCCCTCGCCGTCAGCGGCAGGCCGTCGTCGCGCGGGTCGAGGACGGTGAACCGGCGGCCCGTCCCGGGCACGGTCTCCGTCGCCAGGATCTCCTCGGCGACCGTCTCCGCCAGCGGGTACGACTGGCGGAGGACGAGGAGCTCGTTCGCCAGATTCCGCTCGTTCCGGAGGAACGCGGCGCCGGGGTCGGTCGGGAGCACCGAGGCCAGGTCGCTGTCTTGCTTCTCGACGAGCATGAGCACGTACGAGGCGTACTGCGACGGCGTGACGACGCCGTAGAGCCCGGTCAGGAGGACGCCCGCGAGGAAGGCGCCCGCGATGATCCACTTCCCGCGGAGGAGGATGTCGAAGAGCTCCCGGAGGTCGACGCCGTCGTCGGCCCGGGTGTAGAACGGCTCCTCGACGGGGAGGCCGCCCGCGCCGCGCTCCAGGGTCGCGGGCTCGATGCGGCGGTCGGACAAGGGCATAGCGTGGGTCGGTCCTCGGTGGGCGGGGAAGGTAGGACGAGACGGCGGGGGCCCGAGCCAGAACCGTTCCAAGAGTCCGTGCGGAACGCAGGCGCACCGCCGGCGCCGTCAGGAACCGCCAGCCGCCTGCGCCCGGCGCTCGGGGGCCGCGGCGGCCGAGCGACCATGCGGACCGGGCGGCGGGGTACTTTCTTCCCCCGCTCCCCCCGCCCGTGACCGTCGCCGTCCTCTCCGACATCCACGCCAACCTCGTGGCCCTCCAGTCGGCCCTCGCCCTCGCCGAGCAGCGGGGGGCCGACCGGCTCGTGTGCCTGGGCGACGTCGTGGGCTACGGGCCCGACCCCGGCCCCTGCGTGGACCTCGTCCGGGCCGAGTTCGAGGTGTGCGTCAAGGGCAACCACGACGAGGCCGTCGTCGGGTCCGACGGGGAGGCCCGGGCGCTCCCGCGCGACGGCCAGGCCGCCGCCCGGCTCCACCGCGAGCTCCTCACCGAGGACCAAGCGGCGTGGCTCCGCGCCCTCCCCTTCCGTGCCGAGGCCCACGGGGCCACCTACGTCCACGCCGCCCCGCGCCACCCGGAGCGGTGGCCGCGCCTCGAGTCGTTCGGCCAGGTCAAGGCCCAGTTCGACGCGTTCGAGACGCCGATCTGTTTCGTGGGCCACTCCCACCGGCCGGCGGTCGTGTCGGAGTCGGTCGGGGTCCTGCGCGTCCGGCCCGGGCACCGTTACCTCGTCGACGTGGGGAGCGTGGGGCAGCCGCGCGACAAGGACCCCCGGCTCTCGTTCGCGCTCTACGACCCGGAGGCGTTCTCGGTCGAGGTCGTCCGCGGGCACTACGACCACGCCCGCGTCGCCGTCCGGGTCGGCGAGGTCGGGCTCCCGGCGTCGCTCGGCGACCGGCTCCGGCGGGGGGTGTAAGCCGGCCCGCGTCTCAGGCGCCGGCCGGCGCCCCGCCCGGCCCCGTGGGCAACCGCCGGATCATGGTGACCGCCCCCTCCCGCGGCGGGCCGACCGGCTCGAACCCCTCCCGCTCGTACAGGCGCCGAACGGGGTTCGTACGCGCCACGCTCAGGCTGACGGCGCCGAACCGCCCGGCCGCCTCGGCGAGCAGGCGCCGCAGGAGGGCCGTGCCCACGCCCCGCCCGCGGTGGCCCGGGAGGACGGCCATTGTCAACTCCGGCGTGTCGGCGTTCACGAACCCGTACCCCCGGTCGGCGCCCGTCCAGAGCCGGA
>CAZDFV010000096.1:0-10399 GCA_964504495.1 uncultured Rhodothermales bacterium | reverse complement strand
GACGCGGCGCTCCCGCGCGCCTGGGGCGCCCTCCGCCTCGGCCTCCGCGCCGAGGACGTCGGCGACGGCGTGCTCGACCTCGACCTCGCCGCCGTCGCCCGCGGGTGGACGGCCTTCCGGAGCCGCCGCGTCGAGCCGACGACCGGCCTCCTCGCCCTCCCCGAGCCCGGGACGTCGCTCGGAATCGACATCCCAGCGCAGGCGACGCTGGGGCTGGAGGCGACGGCCACGTTCAGCGCGCGCGCCTCGCTGTTCCTCCGCTACGACGACGCCCTCGCCGAGCGCGTCACGCCCGGGACGCTGGCGACGCAGGGCGAGCCGCTCCCGGGCCACATCCTCCGGTTCGGCGTGTTCTGGGCGCTCGTGAACTAGGGGGGCGGCCGAGGGGCACCAACCCGCACGGGGTCTCCGTTTGTCCTCGGCGGGCCGCGCCCGTAGTTTTTGAGGGCGTTCAGCATTCACCGTCCGGGCCGGACACATCCCCACGACACCGATGGGCAAGCAGCGAATGGAAGCCAACTGGGACCGCATGAAGGACCAGATCCTCTCGACCTGGGGCGAGCTGGACGAGAAGGAGATGAAGAAGGCCCGCGGGAGCCTCCCCCAGATGGTCAACCTGATCCACGCCGAGACCGGCGAGGACCGCCAGCTCATCATGCGGAAGATGTCGGCCTTCCTCTAGGCCCGCCTGCACGACGGTTGCAGCCGCCCGGCCCCCGAGGTCGGGCGGCTTTTTTGTGCCCTATCGGTCTGGAACTGCCCGTGTGCCCGTGCGGTAGCGCCAGAGCACCACCGTTGCGGACATGCGACTGGTCTCGCTCGCGCTCTTGCTCTCGGCCGCGGCGGCCGCGGCCCAGACCGTCCCGATCGACGTCCGGCCGGGGCCGGCGTCGTCCCGGCCGATCCTCATCGGGGAGGCCGGGGGGCGGCTCGTCTTCGGCGCCAGCGACGGATCGGGCCGCGGCCTGTTCGCGACCGACGGGAACGAAGCCGTCCGGCTGGCGGAGGGGTCGGCGTCGTACCAGGGCGCGTCGCTCGGCGGAGCCTTGTATTACTTCTCGTGCGACGCGGGCGGCTGCGCCCTCGCCCGGACGGACGGGACGGCCGCCGGGACGGCCCGCATCGCGGCCCTCCCCGAGGCAGCCGACCTCCGGTACCTCACGGCCACCACGGACCGCCTGTTCTTCCTCCTCCGCCCGACTGGCGGAGAGACCCAGCTCTGGACGAGCGACGGGACCGCCAGCGGCACGCGCCCGGTCGAGGGGGCCCGGCCCCGGATCAACGACGGGCTCCGGTACGTCGTCACGGCGGCCGAGGAGCGCGTGCTGTTCTCGGCCGGCGACGCCACCGAGCTCTGGACCTCGGACGGCACGGACGCGGGGCCGGTCTCCGGGTTCACGTCGACGCGGGGCGACGGGTTCTTCTACGGGGCCGCGCTCGGCCGGGGCGAGCGGGCCTTCGCGCTCCTCGCTGAGGCGGAGCCCGACGGGGTCTACGTGGTCGAGAGCGAAGAGGCGCGTGTGCTGGCCCCGCTCCGGGTAGGGCCCAGCAACACGACGGTCGTGCCTTTCGGGGAGGGCGTGCTCCTGGGGGCGTACGTGGAGGGGAGTGGGACGGTCGCCTCCCCCGTCCCGGTCGCGTTCTTCGCCGCGGACGCCGACGGCGTCGTCCGGGTAAGCTCGGACCTCCCGGTGACCGACCTCCGAAGCCCCACCGTCGTCTCGCTCCTCGGCGACGGGTCGGCCGCGCTGACCGTCGGGCTGGGCGGCCCGTCCGAGGTCTGGCGTGTCGCGCCCGGAGAGCAGGCGGCGTTCGCGTTCCGGCTCCCCGAAGGCGAGAGCCCATACACACGAGAGCCCGCCCTCCCCGCACCCCCCGAGGCCCGCGTCGCCCCCGTCGTGGCCCTCGTGGACGGGGCGCTCCACGCGCTCACCAGCCGGGGCGACATCGAGACGGGCTTCACGTACTCCCTCTGGCGGGACGCTGGCGACGGCTCCGTCCGGCGCGTCGCGGAATACCCGCAGGACAGCACGAACAACGGCCCCCGGTTTGCCGAGGCGGGGGGGACGGTCTACGCCACATTTGCGACGCCCGAGGCCGGGTTCGAGGTGGTCCGTCTCGGCCGCGCCTCGACGAGCGTGCTGCCGCCCCGGCCGGACGGCCCATTTGCTCTCCAGGTCGACGGCGCCAACCCCGTCCAGGACCGGGCCCGCTTCCGGCTGGTGGGGGCGGCGGGCGAGCGGGTCCGCGTCGAGGCGTTCAGCGTGCTCGGGCGGCGCGTCGGCGTCCTCCACGACGGGCCGGTCGCGGACGCCGTCGACGTCGACGTGTCGGGGCTCGCTCCGGGCGTCTACCTCGTCCGTGCGACCGCAGGGGCGGAGCGGGCGACGGTCCGCCTCGTCGTGGCCCGGTAGCCGCTGGCGGCCGGCGGCGCCAGCCCGGCGGGGGCGGGCCGTAGCTTCGGAACCCGTTCCCGATGCCCGTCTGCATGTCCGACACCGCCACCGAAAGCCCTTCCGCCGACGCGCCCGCCCGCGCCTTCCCGCTCGGCACGGCCGCGCCCGATAGCGGGCCCCAGCGCGAGGCGTACGAGGCGCGCGTCGCGTACCACCGGCGTCTGATCGACGGGCTGGCGCAGCAGGCGGCCGAGGTCCGGCGGGGGGGCGGCGACCGCGCCGTCGCGCGCGAGCACAAGCGGGGCAAGCTGACCGCCCGTGAGCGTGTCGCGGCGCTCCTCGACGACGGCGCCGACTTCCGCGAGATCGGCCTGTTCGCCGGGCGCGGGATGTACGAGGAGGAGGGCGGGTGCCCGGCCGGCGGGACCGTCATGGGGCTCGGCCGCGTCGCGGGGCGCCTGTGCATGGTCGTCGCCAACGACGCCACCGTGAAGGCCGGGGCGTGGTTTCCGATCACGGCCAAGAAGAACCTCCGCGCGCAGGAGATCGCCCTCGAAAACCGCGTCCCGATCCTCTACCTTGTGGACTCGGCCGGCGTCTTCCTCCCGATGCAGGACGAGATCTTCCCCGACAAGGAGCACTTCGGGCGGATCTTCCGGAACAACGCGAGGCTGTCGGCGCTGGGCGTCCCCCAGATCGCGGCGATCATGGGGAGCTGCGTGGCCGGCGGGGCCTACCTCCCGATCATGTCCGACGAGAGCCTGATCGTGGACGGGACCGGAAGCGTCTTCCTCGCCGGCCCGTTCCTCGTCCAGGCCGCCATCGGCGAGCAGACCGACGCCGAGACGCTGGGGGGCGCGACGTCGCAGACGGCGATCTCGGGCGTCTGCGAGTACAAGATGCCCGACGACGAGACGGCCCTCGCCACGATCCGCGACCTCGTCGCCGGGCTCGGGCCGACGCCGCGCGCCGGCTTTACACGACAGGGGCCGGCGGCGCCGGCGTTCGACCCGGACGAGATCCTCGGCGTCTTCCCCGAGAGCCGCCAGCAGCCGTACGACGTCCGCGAGCTGCTGGCGCGCGTCGTCGACGCGGACTCGTGGACGGAGGTCAAGGCCGACTACGGGCAGACGCTCGTCTGCGGCTACGCCCGGATCGACGGGTGGAGTGTGGGCGTCGTCGCCAGCCAGCGGCAGGTCGTCCGCGCGACGAGCCCGAAGGGGAAGCCGCCGGAGATGCAGATCGGCGGCGTCATCTACGGCGACGCGGCCGACAAGGCGGCCCGGTTCGTCATGCAGTGCAACCAGAAGCGGATCCCCCTGGTGTTTTTTCAGGACGCGACCGGGTTCATGGTCGGCACGCGCGCCGAGCAGGGCGGGATCATCAAGGACGGGGCGAAGCTGGTCAACGCCGTCGCCAACTCGACTGTCCCCAAGTTCACGGTCGTCGTGGGCAACTCGTTTGGGGCGGCCAACTACGCCCTCTGCGGGAAGGCGTACGACCCGCGCCTGATGCTCGCCTGGCCGACGGCCCAGATCGCCGTCATGGGCGGGGCACAGGCGGCCAAGGTGCTCCTCTCGATCGAGGAGAGGAAGCTGAGCAAGCAGGGCCTGGAGCTGTCCGACGACGACCGCGCCGCCCGGCTGGCGGAGATCGAGCGCCGCTACGCCGAGCAGACCTCGCCCGTCTACGCCGCCGCCCGCCTCTGGGTGGACGCGATCATCGACCCGCGCGAGACGCGCGACTGGCTGGCGACCGGCCTGGAGATGGCCGACCACAACCCCCACGTCGAGCCGTTCCGCGTCGGCGTGATCCAGACCTAGTGCTCCGACAGGTCCACCTTGTCATCCTGAGAGACGGCGTCGAGATCCTTCGTCGCTCCGCTCCTCAGGATGACAGAGTGAGGGTGTCGCAGTACGAGCCACCCTGCTGGCGCTCGCTGCCAGCGCCCCGATGACCCAACCCGTCAACCTCGCCGCCGCGTTCCGCCAGTTCACCGAGACGTGGACGCCGAAGGTCGTCGCGGAGCTCAACGGCCAGCACGTCCGCATCGCCAAGCTGGAGGGCCCGTTCCTCTGGCACGCCCACGACGACGCCGACGAGCTGTTCTGGGTGACGGAGGGCCGGCTGACCATCGAGCTCCGCGACCGCGAGCCGGTCACGCTCGAGCCGGGCGAGCTGTTCGTCGTCCCCCGCGGCCTAGAGCACCGGCCCGTCGCCGAGCCGACGGCCCACGTCGTCCTGTTCGAGCCGGCCGAGACGAGCCACACGGGCGGCGTCGAGAGCGAGCGGACCGTCCGCGATTTCGAGCGGCTCTAGCCTGCTGCCGTCCCGCTGGCGGTGGGCGCCGCCAGCGGCTAGAGCATGGTCTCGTCCTCGTAGCACCAGCCCCACGTCTCGCCCCGCTCGATCGAGCGCACGACGGGGTGGCCCGTCGCGTGGTAATGCGCTGTGGCGTGCTTGTTCGGCGACGAGTCACAGCACCCGACGTGCCCGCACTCGAGGCACACGCGGAGGTGCACCCAGCGACTGCCCGACGCCAGGCACTCCTGGCACCCCTGCGTGCCCGGCGTCACGTCGTGGACGTGGTCGAGGTGCGTGCACCCGGCCTTCGGGTCCGGGTCGAGGTGGACGGGCTCGGACGTGTCGATCCAGTCGGCGCGCTGCGTCGGCATGGCGGGGAGGTCGGGGAGGGGCGGGGCCGCGGCGTCGGGCGCGCGGAACAGGTCGCCGGCGTCGGCGAATGCTTGGGGGGTGCCGCCGAAGAGGACCACGTCGCCCGATTCGAGGACGCGGCCACCGGACGGCTCCCGCACCGTCCCGCCGTCGTACTCGACCTCGATGACGTGCAACAGGCGCTCGTCGAGCTGGAGACTGGCGAGGGAGCGGCCGGCGGCCGGGGCGCCCTCGCGGATCGTGACGGTCCGCGTCGAAAAACAGTCGTCGTCGAGCTCGCAGCGGACGGCCGGCGCCTCCATCACTCCTGCGTCGAGGGCGTCGTAGGCCCCACGCCGGAGCGTCTCCTCGTGGCGGAGGATCTCGGCGGGCTCGACCTGGTAGCGCCGCAAGACCTCGTCGAACAGGCCGATGACGGCCTCCAGGTCCGTCGCAATCGCCCGGTCGGCGCCGGCCTCGACCAGCTCGTCGGCGTCGTGGCCCGTCGGCACGCACGTGACAATGCGGACGGTCGGCGCGAGCGCCCGGGCCACGCTCACGACGCGGTGGGCCGTCTGGGGCGCGTCGTCCGGGACGACGAGGAGCTTGGCCCGGCTCAGCCCGACGGCCTCCAAGATGTGCCGCTTGGCGTAGTCGCCGCGGAGCACGCGGAGGCCCGTGTCCTCGGCCTCGCGCGCCCCGTCCGGCGAGAGCGTGGCGACGACGAGCGGGACGCCCGACCCCCGGAGGGCGTGCGTGAGCCGCCGTGCGCCCTCGCCCCACCCGGCGATGATCGTGTGGTTCTCCAAGTCCGCGAAGTGGCCGGGGTCGGCCGGCGCGGGCTCCGGCTCCCGGTTGTCGGCCCGCTGGCGGAGGCGGGCCGCCAGCCGCCCGGCGTAGGGCGCCATGACGGGCGTGATCGCCATCGACAAGACCGTCATCGCGATAAAGAGCGGGGCGCCCACCTCCGGCATCCCCAAGGGCGCCAGCCCGACCTCCCGGCCCGACCGCTCCAACACGAACGAGAACTCGCCCACCTGCGCCAGCCACAGCGCGCTCGCCGCCGCGACCGGCGTCGCCCGCCCGACCGCCCGGACGGCTAGGAACGTCGTCGCCAGCTTGACGAGCACGACGACCGCCAGCGCCCCGAGCACGAGCCCCAGATTCGAGACCAAAAACCCGAGGTCGAGGAGGAGGCCGACCGAGACGAAGAACGTGGCCGAGAACAGGATCTGGAGCGGGAGGATCTCGCTCAGGGCGTGCTCGGCGAACCGGCTCTGGCTGACCACGAGCCCGGCCAGAAACGCTCCGAGCGCGATCGAGACGCCGGCCAGCCCGACGGCCGCCGCCGTGCCGAAGCAGATGGCGACGATCGTGAGCAGGAACAGCTCGGGCGAGCACGTCCGCGCGACGTGCTCCAGGAGCGGCGGGAGAATGCGGCGCGCGACGACGAGGACGAACACGATGATCGCCGCCGCCGTCCCCAGCGCGACCGCCACCTCGGCCCCGCTCACCCCGCCGCCGCCGAGCGCCGGCACGAGCAGGACCATCAGGATGACCGCCAGGTCCTGAAAAATGAGGAGGCCGACCGCCCCCTGCCCGGCCTCCGTCCCGGTCTCGCCGCGGTCGCCGAGCAGCTTCGTCACGATCGCCGTGGACGACAGCGCCACGAGGAAGCCCGTGAAGACGGCCGCCCGCCAGTCGACCCCGAACGCGAGGCAGAGCCCGGCCACGAGCGCGGTCGTGAGCACGACCTGGAGCCCGCCGCCGACGAAGATCAACCGCTTGATCTTCGCCAGCTTGTCGAGCGAGAACTCGATCCCGATCGTAAAGAGCAGCAGGAGCACCCCGACCTCGGCCGCCGCGTCGATCAGCTCGGGGTCCTCGACGAGCCCCAGCGCGCTCGGCCCGATCAGGACGCCCGCCAGCAGGAACCCGACGATGGGCACCAGCCCGAGCCGATGGCTGACGTAGGCCACGACCGCCGCCGCCAGGACGATGGCGACGACCTCGAGGAGGAACGGGGGAACGGCGCCGGCGGCGAGGACGATCGGCATGGATCGGTGTTCGCCCGGGGCGCGGGTCGGGTTCCGCCCGAGGTGCCCGAGAACGTTCCGGTTACGGACCCGCCGGCGCCGCCCGGGCGAGCAGGCCGCGCACCGCCTCCACCTCGTCCGCGTTGACGGCGTGCCCAAAGTCCGGGTACACGCGGAGGTCTGGGTCCGCGCCGAGCTGGCGGAGGACGTCGGCCGTCCGCTCGACGCGGGGGAGGGGGATGTGTGGGTCTCGGTCCGAGCAGCCGAGGAAGGCCGGCACGCCCGCGAGGGATCCGGCGTAGTCGAACGCCTTATCTGCGTACGTGCCGCCCATCCCGTGGAGGCGGGGCGCGTCGGCCGGCCCGGGGCCCGTCCCGATGAGTCCGCCGGAGAGGGCGAACAGGCCGCCCCACCGTCCGGCGTGGCGGGCCGCGACCTCGCACGCGAGGCACGCCCCCTGGCTGAACCCGCCCAGCACGACATGGGGGCGGTCGATGCCGGCGGTCTCGGCTTGCTCGACGGCCCGCAGGACGGCGCGGACGGCCGACGACAGCTGGGGCTCGTTCGCCTCGATGGGCGCGAGAAACGAGTGCGGGTACCACGCCCCGCCCGCCGCCTGCGGCGCGAGCCACGCGAGGTCCGGCCGGTCCAGCGCCTCCGCCAGCCCGAGGATGCCGCGCGCCGAGTCGCCCCGGCCGTGGAGGAGAACGACGGCGCCCCCAGCCTCCGCCAGTGGGGCGCCGGCCGTGACGACGGGCTGTCCGGCGTGCGGGTCCGTCATCTCAGTAGGGGAGCGTGAGCGGGGGAAGGCGGGCCTCGATCTGCGTCCGCTGCGGCT
The DNA here is from genome assembly GCA_964504495.1 of uncultured Rhodothermales bacterium. Classification (GTDB taxonomy): domain Bacteria; phylum Bacteroidota; class Rhodothermia; order Rhodothermales; family Rubricoccaceae; genus Rubrivirga. Next base: position 2,474 of record CAZDFV010000096.1, on the reverse strand, counting down.
CGTACTGCGGCGGCAGCTTGAGCGAGCGGCCGAGTTCGTCGGCCGGTTCGTCCACGGCGAAGCCGGGCGGGTCGGTGGCGATCTCGAACAAGATGCCGCCCGGCTCGCGCGTGTAGACTGAGCGGAAGTACTGGCGGTCGATCTGGGGCGTCGGCTGGAGACCGAGGCCGAGGAGCGTCTCGCGCGCCTCCATTTCCGCCTCGTCGTCCGGCACGCGGAAGGCGACGTGGTGGACGGTCCCGACGCCCAGCCGCCCGGCGGGACGGTCGGGCGACACGTCGAGGTCCAGGAACCGGGCGCGGCTGGCGGCGGGGTTGACGAGGCGGAGGCGCCCCTCCTCCTGGCCGTGCTCCTCGTACCCGTAGGCGTCGGCGAGGACGCGGGCCGTCGCGTCCGGGTCAGCAGACGACAGCGTGACGCTGTGGAACGCGCCGAGCGCCTCCGCCTCGGGGACCGGCCCCTCGGCCCACTGGCCGTCCGCGCCGTCAGTCTCGACGAGGTCGATCACGAGCCCGTCCGGGTCGCGGACCGTGAGGACGCGCGCGCCGAACCGCTCGCCCAGACTCCACCCGTCGGCCCCGTCGTCCGCCAGCCGGTCGGTCCAGGCGTCGACGGCGACGGGGCGGACGGCGTAGGCCGTGGCCGTCGCCTGGCCCGTCCCGACGCGGCCGCGGAGGGCGTCGCCGGACCACGGGAAGAACGTCAGAAACGAGCCCGGGCGGGCCGGCCCGTCGGCGTAGTAGAGGTGGTAGGTGCCCGGGTCGTCGAAGTTGACCGTCTTCTTGACGAACCGGAGCCCGAGCCGGCCGGCGTAGAAGTCGACGTTGGCCTGGGCCGGGCCGGAGATGGCGGTGACGTGGTGGAGGCCGGTGACGGGCATGGATGGGCGCGGGGGCAGCGGGCGGAGTGCGACCGGGGGCCGTGCGAAAGGTTCGCCCCGCTGGCGGCGGCCGCCGCCAGCCGGCACGTACGCCGAATCCGAGACTGGGTAGGGGAGGTGTCGTCGGGGAAGAGCCTCCGTGCCCCGTGCCTCCTGCCTCTTGCCCCCGAACCGCCAAGTTCGAAATCAGCGGCGGCGCTTGGCGCGGGCCGTCGGTGTGGCCTCGAGGGGATTCTCGGGCCAGTGGTGCTTCGGGTACCGCCCGCGGAGGTCCTTCCGCACGTCGAAGTAGGCGTCGCGCCAGAACGAGGCGAGGTCAGTCGTGACCTGGACCGGCCGCTGCGCCGGGCTCAGCAGGTGCACCACGACCGGGAGCCGCCCGCCCAGCACGCGCGGCGTCGCCTCCAGCCCGAACACCTCCTGCAGCCGGACGGCCAGGACCGGCGCCTCCGGGTCGGCGTAGTCGAGCGGCCGGACGGACCCGCTCGGGACCGTCACGTGGCTCGGCGCCAGCCGGTCGAGGTCGACGCGCGCCGTCGGCGGGCCGAGCGCGGTCAGGATCTGGACGAGGTCGAGGCGGGAGAGGTCGCCTAGCCGCTTCATCCCGGCGAGGTAGGGGCCGAGCCAGTCGCCCAGCGTGTCGAGCAGGGCGTCGTCGGAGACGTCGGGCCACGGCGCGCCGAGGTGGTGGCGGAGGAACGCGAGGCGGTCGCGGAGGCGCCGGGCCTCCTTCGACCACGGGAGCGCCCCGAGTCCCGACTGGCGGACGCCCTCGACGAGCGCGGCCTGGACGAGGTGCGGCGGCGGCCGACGGAGCGGCGCCCGGCGGAGCACGACGGCGCCGAGCCGCGTCACGCGCTCAGCGCGCGCGAGCCCGGCGGTGGCGTCCCACGAGACGTCGTCCTCAGTCACGATCTGCTCCGCAAACAGGTCCTCGATGTCCTCGGTCGTGAGCGGGGCAGCGAGAAACACGCGGGCGCCGCCCAGGTCGCCGACGGCGAGGACGGGCGAGTCGGCGAGGGGCTGGTCGCGGTCGAGGCGGGCGGCGCGGCCCTCGCGGAGCCGGTAGCGGGCGCCCTCGGCCGAGTCCGCCACGCGCTCGGCCACGCGGTCGGGGTAGGCCAGGGCGAGAAGGGGGCCGACGTGGTCGAGGTCGTCGGCCTGGTCGCGGGCGCTCCACGCGCGCCGCCAGCGCCTCGCCTCCTGGCGGGCCCGGTGGAGGGCGCCGCGGTCCAGACGGAACCCGCGGAACGACAGCGTCTCGCTCCCGCGCAGCGCCTCGACGCGGAGGCGGGCGTCGACGTCCGGCACGCGCGTCCCGTAGCGGAACGGGTCGCGCTCGGAGAGGAGGCCGACGAGGTCGGCGGCGAGCGCGGCCCGGCCGGACTGGCGGGCGCGGAGGGCGAGGTGCCCGAGCCGCGGGTGCATGGGGAGTGCCGCAAGCTGGCGGCCGTGCTCGGTGAGGCGGCCGTCGGCGTCGAGGGCGTCGAGCTCCGCCAGCAGGGCGCGCGCGGCGTGGTAGGTGGTCTCCGGGGGCGGGTCCAGCCACCGGAGGTCGTCGGGCGCGGCGCCCCAGGCGGCGAGGTCGAGGGCG
>CAZDFV010000095.1:0-10408 GCA_964504495.1 uncultured Rhodothermales bacterium | reverse complement strand
GCCACGCGCTCGCGGTCCGCGGCCCGCAGCCGCTCCGTCCACCCGAGGTGCGGGGCGCGCCCGAGCGCGACGATTTCTTCCGCGGTGAAGTCGACGGACCACTCGGCCTGCTGGCGGACGAGGGCGACGGCGCGGGCCCGCTCCCGCGGCCGCCAGTCGCGGACCTCGCGGCCGTCGAGCGCGAGGTGCCCGCCGTACGGGACGAGCCCGGCGACGGCCCGGAGCAGCGTCGTCTTCCCCGCCCCGTTCGGCCCGACCAGGGCGAGGCGCTCGCCGGCCCCGACGCGGAACGTGAGGCCGTGGAGGACGGGCCGGCCGTCGAGCGAGACGGAGAGGTCGCGGGCGTCGAGCACGGAGCGGGCGGGGGGCGGCGTTGGAGGGGCGTGAACCCGCCGCTCATGCTACGCGCCGCCTGCGCCGCCGTCCTCCTCCTCGCCCTCGCCGCCTGCGACAGCGGGGCGGGCGAGGCCCAGCAGCTCTTCGAGGACCGCGCGCTCCTCGACGTCCCGTCCGGTGTCAACGATGGCGACGACTGGCAGGTCGGGCCGGCGTTCGGGACGCGCGTCCAGGTCGTCCAGTCGGTCACGCCGAACCCGGTCGGAGCGACGGAGACGGCCCTCCTCACGCTCGACGTCAAAGACGTCCCGACGGGCCTGACCCTGTACCGGCAGGACACCGACGGCCGGCTCCTCCCGCTCGGCTCGCCGGGGACGTTCTTTGAGAGCGCGGCGTCCGCCGACTTCTACACGTTCTCGTTTTTCGGGAGCGAGGTGACGCCGGGCGTGACCGGCCTCTACCGCCTGTTCGTGCTCGACGGCGTCAGCCGGGTCGTCACCTACGGCGACGTCCGCGTCGAGCCGTAGCGCGGCCCGCGGGCGGCGCCCGCCAGCCGGGCGGTTAGTGGCGGAAGTGGCGGCGGCCGGTGAAGACCATCGCCATGCCGCGCGCGTCGGCGGCGGCGACCACCTCGTCGTCGCGGACCGACCCGCCGGGCTGGACGGCGGCGACGGCCCCGGCCTCGGCCGCGGCCTCCAGCCCGTCGGCGAACGGGAAGAAGGCGTCCGACGCGACGACGCACCCGGCGAAGTCGAGCCCGGACTTCTGGCCCTTGGCGACGGCGATCTCGCTCGCGTCGATCCGGCTCATCTGCCCGGCCCCGACGCCGAGCGTGGCCCCGTCGCGGGCGTAGACGATCGCGTTCGACTTGACGTGCTTGCACACGCGCCAGGCGAAGTCGAGGTCGACCCACTCGGCACCCGTCGGCGCCCGCTCCGTCGCGACGGTCCACGACTGGCGGACGTCGCCGGCGAGCGGTCCGTCCGGCTCCTGGGCGAGAATCCCGCCCGCCGTGCTCCGCAGGACGAGCCCGCCCGCCGGCGCCGCCAGCCTGGCCCGGACGATCCGCCGGTTCTTTTTCTGTTGGAGGAAGCCGAGCACGCCGTCCTCGAACTCGGGCGCGATCACGATCTCGGTGAAGACCGCGTCGATGGCCTCGGCCGTCGCCCGGTCGAGCGGCCGGTTGACGACGACGATCCCCCCAAACGGCGACTGGCGGTCGGTCGCGAACGCCTTGGCGTACGCCTTCGCCAGCGCCTCGGCCTGGCCCACCCCGCACGGGTTCGTGTGCTTGAGGATGGCGACGGTCGGCGGCCCGTCGGCGAACTCGGCGGCGAGGTCGAGGGCGGCCGTGAGGTCGAGGAGGTTGTTGTACGACAACGCCTTCCCGTGGAGGACCTCGTAGCGGTCCTGTGCGCCGTAGAGCGCGGCGGCCTGGTGCGGGTTCTCGCCGTAGCGGAGGGCCTGGGTCTGGGGCAGGTCGAGGTCGAGTGTAGGGGGTAGCGTCGCAGCATGCTGCGACGAGACGAGGGCGTCGACCGCCCCGCTGGCGGCGTCCGCGAAGTAGTCGGCAATCGCCGCGTCGTAGGCCGCCGTGTGGGCGAAGGCGTCGCCCGCCAGCCGGCGGCGGGTTTCCATCCCCAGCGTCCCGTCGTTTGCCTCTAGCTCGTCCGCGACGGCGCCGTAGTCCTCGGGGTCGACGACGGCGGCGACGAAGGCGAAGTTCTTGGCCGCCGCCCGGAGCATCCCCGGCCCGCCGATGTCGACGTTCTCGGCCGCCAGCGCGTCCGTCACGTCCTCCCGCGCCACGGCCTCGCGGAACGGGTACAGGTTGACGGCGACGAGGTCGATGGGCTCGACCCCGTGCGCGCCCAACTCGTCCAGGTCCTCCGGGTCCGTCCGGCGCGCGAGGATGCCGCCGTGGACGCGCGGGTGGAGGCTTTTGACGCGCCCGCCGAGGATCTCGGGGAAGCCGGTGACCTCGGCCACATCCGTCACCGGGAGCCCGGCGTCGCGGAGCGCCCGGGCCGTCCCGCCCGTCGACAGGATCTCGACGCCGAGCGCGTGGAGGCGCCGCCCAAACTCCGCCAACCCGCTTTTGTCGCTGACGGAGAGGAGCGCGCGGCGGACGGGCGCGCGGTCGGGCGGCGCGGGGAGACGTTTCGTGTCGATCAACGGTTTAAGGGTTCAGGGTTCACATTCAGGGCTCACCCTCCCGCGGCGACGGGGGAGGCGCGGACGGCTGGCGGGCCGCACCGCCAGCGGGGCCGGGCGGACGGTCTGGGGACTGCGACTCGGCGCCCGCACCCTCCGAACCGTGAACCCCGAGCCGCAAGGCCGGCGCAGCCAACCGTGAACCCTCGACGACGACGCGCCGGCCGTCGAGACGGAGGCGGTCCTGGGCGAGAAGCTGGAGGGCGGACGGGAAGATCCGGTGCTCGACGGCGAGGACGCGGGCCGCGAGCACCTCGGCCGTGTCGCCCGGCTCGACGCGGACGCACTCCTGGAGCACGATCGGCCCCGTGTCGTAGTCGGCGTCGACGAGGTGGACGGTCGCGCCGGACACGCGGCAGCCGGCGTCGAGGACGGCCTCGTGCACGCGCCGGCCGTAGAAGCCGGGCCCCCCGAACGCCGGCAACAGCGACGGGTGGACGTTCAGCATCCGGCCGGCAAACCGGCGGACGACGGCCTCGGGCACTTTCTTGAGGTAGCCTGCGAGCGCCACGGCGTCGGCCTCGGCCTCCGCCAGCGCGTCGAGGAGGGCGGCGGCGAAGGCGGCCTCGTCGGGAAACGGGCGGGGCGGGAGGGTCACGGTCGGGACACCCCGGTCGCGGGCCCGGTCGAGCGCCCCAGCCTCGGCCCGGTCGCTCACGAGGAGGACGGGCTCGGCGTCGAGCCGGCCGTCGCGGATCGCGTCGAGGACCGCGCCCACGTTCGAGCCGCCGCCCGACGCGAAACAGGCCAGCCGCATCATGCGCCCGCCCGGCTGTGCCGGAGGATGTGGACGAGGACGGCGATCTGCAGCCCGAGCGTGACCGCGTTCGCCAGGATGATCGGGAGGTCGCCGAGGAGCAGCCCGTAGGCGAGCCAGAGCGAGGTGCCCGTCAGGAGCAGCCCGTACATCCCGAGCGAGAGGTCGGCCGACGACCGCGTCCGGTACGTCTTGACGACCTGGGGCACGAACGCGCCCGTCGTGCAGGCCGCGGCGATAAGCCCAAGGACGGTGACCGCACTCATGCCGCGACCGGCTCGAGGACCGTCAGCGCCGCCCCGCTGGCGGAGGCGTCGAGCCGCGCGCGGACGCCGACCGGGACCGTCGACTTGCGCGGGACGTGGCCGTAGACGAGGCCCGTCGCCACCGGGCCGTCCACGTACTGCGCGTAGTGGGCCAGCACCTCGTCGACGGTGAACGTGGGCCGACCGGGCGCCACGTCGGCGCCGGTGAACAGGCCGAACACGAGGCCGCCCAGCTTGTCCAGCACGCCCGCCAGCCGGAGCCGCGCGAGCATTCCGTCGATCCGGTACGGTGCCTCGCCGACGTCCTCCACGAACAGAATCGCCCCGTCGAGGTCGGGGAGGTAGGGCGTCCCGAGAAGGGCCGTCACGAGGGCGAGGTTGCCGCCGAGCAGGACGCCCTCCGTCTCGCCCTCTTGCAGCGCCTGCAACGCCTCGCCGCCCGGCCCGACAATCTCGACCGGCGCGGCGCCGCCGGCGAGCCCCCAAAACTGCGCCTCGGTCTCGGCGTCGAGGTGGGGCCAGTCGGGGGCGGCCATCGGGCCGGAGAGGCCGGGCACGCCCGCGTGCGTGTAGAGCGCGAGGTGGAGCGCCGTCACGTCCGAATACCCGACGACGAGCGTGGGGCGCTGGCGGGCCGCCTCGTAGTCGATCCGGTCGAGGATGCGGAGGAGGCCGTAGCCGCCCCGGAGGCAGACGACGGCGTCGAGGTCGTCGCGGCGGAGGAGTCGGTTAAGGGCCTCGGCCCGGGCCTCGTCGCTTCCGGCGAGGTACGCCTGGGGACCGCCCTCGGGGAACGCCGTCTCGACCGTCAGCCCCCGGTCGCGGAGGGCCGCGATCCCGGCCTCGGCGTCGGCCGGGTCGAGGGCGGCCGAGGCCGGCGCGGCGACGGCGACGCGTCCTGCGGGCGTGAGCGGGCGGGGGAGGGGCACGACGCGGGAGGGGGGAGCCCGAAGGTAGCGGGCGGCCTCGCCGCTGGCGGTGCGCGCCGGCGAATCCACGGTGGAGGCGAACGGGGCGGCAGGGCGAGCACATTCTCTCCTGAGTGTCATCCTGAGCGGAGCGAAGGATCTCGACGCTGACGTCCAGAGCCGTAGGGACCGGCGCCCACAGGCGGGAAGGGCCGAGTCGAGATCCTTCACGTTCGTTCAGGATGACACGAGAGGAGGTGCAAAGCGGAGGGCTGGAGGGAGCGCGCCGGCTCTGAGCGGGGCGGTGAACCCAGAGAGCGGCCCGCCGGCTGCCCGTAGCTTGACGCCGTGGCCCCGGTCCGCGCCCTCGCCCGCGTCGTCCTCGTGCTCGCCCTCGCGGCGAGCACGCAGGGCCTGCTGTTCGCGAAGGCGTCGTTCGAGGTCAACCGAGAGTGGATCGCGGAGACGCTCTGCGTCAACCGCGACCGGCCGGAGCTAGAGTGCGACGGGCACTGCGTTCTCATGGAGCGGATGGAGGCCCACCACGACCACGACGACGGCCCCGACCCCGGCGTCGTCCTCGAGGTGGCCCTGTCCATTACCCCGCTCCTCGCCGAGCGCCCCGGGCTGGCGGACCCCGTCGGCCAGGCGCCCCGGCCCTACGGCGCCGGCCCGCTCGTCGGCGCCGCCAGTGGGGCGGGGGAGGGCGTGTTTCGTCCGCCGCGCGGGGTCTGAGCCCTTGTTGCCCGTACCGCCGTGCGGGCACCGTCCGGCGCCCCCGAGAGGTCGGGGCGCGCCTCCTGCTCAGACCCGCCCGGTCGCGCTCCGCGCCCGGGCCGTTCCCGCATCTCCATGCCCCAGCTTCCCGCCCGGGCGGCGCTCGTCGCGCTCGCCCTCTCGCTCTCCGCGGCCTCGGCCGCCCAGCCCTGGACCTCCCACCGCCCCGACGGCCACGCCCCGATTGGCGTCATGGCCGACCACACGCACGGCGGCCAGGAAGTCATGTTCTCGTACCGCTCGATGTGGATGCCGATGTCCGGCAATCGCGTCGGCACCGACGGCATCCCGGACGCCCAGGTCGTCGCGCCGGACGGTCAAGGCTTCACAGTCACGCCCGCCGAGATGCCCATGCGGATGGACATGGTCGGCGCGATGGTCGCCCCGAGCCGCCGCGTCACGTTTATGGTGATGGTCCCGTTTGTGACGATGGACATGGACCACCGCTCGCGGATGAGCGTCGCCGCCGACCCCGACGCCGTCGCGTTCTCGACCGCGTCGAGCGGGATCGGCGACGTCTCCGCGACCGCCCTCGTCCTGCTTGCCGACCCCGGTCGGAGCCGCGTCCACGCCGGCCTCGGCGCGAGCCTTCCGACCGGCTCGGTCGAGCAGCGCGACGACACGCCGATGGGCGAGGACCAAGTCCTCCCGTACCCGATGCAGACCGGGAGCGGGACGGTCGACCTCCTGCCCAGCCTGACGTACCTCGGCCAGTCCGACCGCTTCGGGTGGGGCGCGCAGGCGCGCGGCACGGTCCGCCTCGGCGAGAACAGTCGCCAGTTCGCCTACGGCAACCGGGCCGGGCTCACGGGCTGGGGCGCGGTCCTCGTCTCGGACGCCTTCAGCCTCTCGGCTCGGCTCGACGGGCAGGCGTGGGGGAACGTCCGCGTCGCGGACGGGCTGGCGCCTGGCGACGACGGCTACCCGTACGCGATGGGCGTGGCCTCGCGGCTCGTCCCGACCGTCTTCCCCGACCTCCGGGCCGGCGAGCGCGTAGACCTCAGCGTCGGCCTCAACGCCTTTGTGCCGAGCGGCCCGGTGGAGGGGCTGCGCGGGGCCGTCGAGGTCGGCGTGCCGGTCTACGAGCGGCTGGCGGGCCCGCAGCTCGGGACCGACTTCGTGCTCACGGTCGGCGCGCAGTACGCCTTCCACCTGTAGGCGCGTTGGGGACCCGGGCTGGCGCTGGCCGGCCCGGGCGCCCCGAACTGCCGCCCCGCCCCCGCGTTCAGTCCGCCCCCCGAGCCTCTACCGATGCACCGCCTCCCCCTCCTCGCCGCCGCGCTCGCCCTCGCCGCGTGCACGACGGCCCAGCCCGCGGCCGATGCGAGCGTCCCGTCCGCGCCCGGCGCGTTCGACCCCTCCGCCGTCGACTACGACGCCGTCGAGTCGCTCGATTACGACCAGTACGTCCGCCCGCTGCTCGAAGCCCGCGACGTGCTGGCGGGCGCCGCCAGCGCTCCGGTCGACTACGATCTGGAGAGCGTGGTCATGGCCGGCCCGAGCGGCTTTGTCGTCCCGTTCGACGCCGAGGACAGCCTGATGCTCCGGTTCGTCCGCGACCTGCCCGAGACGGCGGCGATCCCGTTCCCCAACCTCCGCGACCTGGAGCCTGACGAGGTCCGCTTTCTCGCGCGGTGGATCGAGGCCGGGGCGCCCGGGTCGGACGGGCACGTCCCGTTCATGGACGCCCGGCACCTCCTGTTCGCCGGCGAGCAGGGCCAGAACACGGTCGCCGTGATCGACGCCGAGACGCTCCGCCTGATCCGCCGGATCGACTTTGACGACCACGGGGTCCCGAGCGCGCCGTACGGGCCGCACCACTTCGTCTTCGAGCCCGACGGGAGCGCGGCCTACGTCTCGCTCGTCTCGGCCGGCGTCGTCGCCAAGGTCGCGCTCGACCTGAGCATGGACCCGTCCGACCCGGCGTTCCTCCTCGGCCGGACGGACGGCTCGTTCGCCACGCCGGGGATGATGTCGCTCGACCCGAGCAGCGACAAGATCTACGTCGGCCGCTCGACCCTGTCCGACCCGCTGGCGAACGGGTTCGGCGTCCTCGACCGCGAGACGATGGAGGTCGAGACGGTCGCCACGCCGTTCAACGTCCCGCACGCGCTCGCGGCGACGCCGGACGGCCGCTACGTCCTCACCGCCGAGCTGACCGGCACGCAGGAGACGAGCCGCGCGCTCGTCTACGACGTCGAGACCGAGGACGTCGCGATTGTCCCGCTGCCGTCGGAGGGCGAGCCGCGCGAGTTCATCCACTTCAGCATCCTCGGCGCGCACCACATGGGCGGGATGAGCGGCCACCACCTAGGCGACGCCGGGATGGCCGGCTACCCGTACACCGTCACGCTCACGAGCCGCTCGACCGACGAGGTCCTGTTCTTCACGCTGACGGAGGACGGCGACCTGACACTCGAGGCCACGGCCCCGGCCGGCGACGGCCCGTACCACGCCCACGCCAACCACGACGGGAGCGCGCTCCTCATCCCCGACCAGCGCGGCGACACGGTCACGATCCTCGATGAAGCGACCCGCCAGCCGCTGGCGCTCGTCGAGGCCGCCCCGCTCTCGCAGCCGCACAGCCCGGCGCCCGGCCCCGACGGCACGCGCTTTTTCGTGACCTCGTCCAACCTCGACGGCGCGTGGACGCCGGAGTTCTTGTTCCACGGCCCCGACGGCGAGCCGCAGGCGGCGTCGGCGTTCGGGAACCTCGCGGCGTTCTCGCCCGAGGGCGACCTCGTGGGCGTCGTCCAGCTCGGGGCCTACCCGTCCGGCCTGGAGCCGGTCTCGCTCCCCGCGACGGACATGGACCACGACGGGATGGACCACGGACAGATGGACCACGGCGACCACTGATGCAGACCCCCACGACGCGCACATCCGGCCCTCTTCCTGGACAGGGAGGGGCACACGTGGTCGACCGGCCGAAAAACCACGCCCGCCCGACTGGCGGAAGCGCTCCGCCAGCGCGGCGGGGCCGACCTGCGCAAGCCTGCTTGTCGGCGTCGGTGCCGAAGGCTGGGAACGTCGGCGTCGAGATCCTCCGCTCTGCTCAGAGGCTGTTCGGGTTTTCCTCCTCCCTTGAGGGAGGTGCCCGCGCCAGCGGGCGGAGGGTGTCCGGGCGGGCGGGGCGGTCGGGCGGACACCCCCACCCCGCTCCGCGGGGCGCCCCCTCCAGGGGGCGGGGTCGGCCCCAGACCCGAATCCGAACAGCCGCTCAGGATGACAGGAAGGGCGGTGCCGTCGGGAAGCTCGTGCACGTCGCCCTCCTCCTCGCCGGGCTGGCGGTCACGCCGGCCGCGCAGACGTTTGAGCGCGAGGCGGCCCCGTTCCCGGTCGTCGTGGACGGCGAGGCGCTCGCGTTCCCGTTCGCCGGCGGCTTTTTCGAGCCGCGCCCGTCCCTCGTGGACCTCGACGGCGATGGCGATGACGACCTCGTCGTGAACGTCGGCGGGGCCGGCCTCCAGCTCTACGAGCGCACGGACGGCGGGTGGACGTGGCAGACCGACCGGCTCGGCGGCGTCGAGCCGGGGACGTGGCACACGTTCGGCGACCTCGACCAAGACGGCGACCTCGACCTCTTGACGCGCGGGGCGCCCGGGCGCGTCCGCTACTGGCGGAACGTGGGGCCGGGCCCGGCCTCGCCCGACGGGTTCCCGACCTACGAGCTGGCGGCCGACGGGCTGACGACGAGCGCGGGCGAGCCCGTGGCCGTCGAGGACTCCTCGATCCCCGCCCTCGGCGACCTCGACGGCGACGGCGACGCCGACCTCCTCGCCGGCAAGGCCGACATCGGCACGATCACCTACCACCGCCTCGACGGCGTCGAGGACGGCCTCCCCGTGTTCACGTTCGTGACCGACACGTTCGAGGACATCGTCGTCTACGAGGAGGACCCGTCGTGCGGCGGCCCCGACGGCGGCATCGTCCCGGCCGAACCCGGCCTCGGCGACGCCGGCCGCCCCGCTGGCGACGCCGCCGGCCGGCCGACGGGCCGGCACGGCGCCAACGCCATCGCCCTCGTCGACCTCACGGCCGACGGGCTCCCCGAGCTGTTCTGGGGCGACTTCTTCTCGCCCAGCCTGTTCTACTTCGTCCACACCGGGACCGAGACCGAGCCCGAGTACCGGCTCGTGTCCGACCGCTTCCCGCTCGACCGGCCGTTCACGTCGGGCGGCTACAACACGCCGGCCTTCGGGGACGCCGACGGCGACGGCGACCCGGACCTCGCGATCGGCGTCCAGCGCGGGCTCTGCTTCCAGAGCGAGACCGCGGCCGCCAACCTCCTCTACTTCGAGAACACCGGGACCGCCGACGACCCCGCTTTCGAGCAGCGGACCGACCGGCTCGTCGACGGCCTCGACCTCGGCACGCGGTCGGCGCCGGCGCTCGTGGACCTCGACGGCGACGGCGACCTCGACCTCGTCGTCGGCAACGAGCTGGACTCGGACAAGGCGCGCGGGGCCAACCTCGTCCTGTTCGAGAACGCCGGGACGGCCGCGGCCCCCGCCTTCCGGCTGGCGGACGCCGACTGGCTGAGCCTCGCCTACGACTACGGCGCCTACGGGCCGGCCGCCGGCGACCTCGACGGGGACGGCGACCCGGACCTCCTCGTCGGCGGCTTTAACGGCCGGTTCGCCCTCCTCGAGAACCGCGGCACGCCGGCGGCCCCCGACTTCCACCTCGCCGACGAGGCGTTCGCGGGCGTCGACGCCGGCCAGTACGGGCGCGCGACGCTCGGCGACCTCGACGGGGACGGCGACCTCGACCTCGTCGCGGGCGCCTCGAGCGGGCGCCTCCGCCTCTACCGGAACGTCGGGACGGCGCACGCCCCCGCCTTCGAGACCGAGGGCCGGGGCGTCCCGGGCGCGGCCGACACCGCGTTCGCCCGGGAGATCGGGCTCCCCGAGGACGTCGGCCAGGACAGCGCGCCGGCGCTCTCCGACCTCGACGGCGACGGCGACCTCGACCTCGTCGTGGGAACCGCCGAGGGCGACCTCCGCGTGTTCCAGAACGTCGGGGCGGCCGCGGCGCCGCGGTTCGAGGAGGCCGCACCCGTCCCGGGTGGGCGCCGCCGGACGGCCCCGGTGCTCGGCGACCTCGACGGCGACGGGCGCCCCGAGATCGTCGCCGGCGCCGACGCGGGC
>CAZDFV010000094.1:0-10534 GCA_964504495.1 uncultured Rhodothermales bacterium | reverse complement strand
GCCCCTTCGTCGGGCGCGGCCTCGTCGGGCGCGGCCTCGTCGGGCGCGGCCTCTCCAGGCGTGGCGTCCCCGCCAGCGTCCCCGGCGGCGGCGGCCGGCTCAGGCGCGGCGGTCCGGGCCACGACGATCGCCTCCGACTCGGTCGCGACGATCTCGTCGTAGAGCCGCCGGAGCGCGGGGTACTCCTCGGGCGAGATCTGGGCCTGCGCCACGCGGAGGACGGCCCGGAGTTGGACGCGACCGGGGCCCGCCGTGCCCAGCATCCGCTGGTAGCCCACGGCCCCGCTCGGGATCCGCATGAGGACGGGCTCGGGGAGCTCGGCCACGGCGTAGCCCTCGGGGAGCTCGATCTCGGCCACGTACGTCCGCGTAAAGGGGTACGCGAAGTCGACCGGGAACGACCGGGTGGGCCGCTCGAACGGGTTCTTGTCGAGCCGCATGACCACGAACGGCGTGAGGTAGATCTCGTCGCCCACGACGTCGCCGGCGGCCGTCGAGAACGTGGACTCGACGTCGACCGGCTCGTCGACGGCGTCGAGGTTCTTGACAACGACGAGCTCGATATCGACGGCCTCAGCGGCGTCGGCGGCCTCGGCGGCGGCCTCCTCGGCGGCGCTGGCGGCGGCGGCCGGGGCGTCGGCGTCCTCGTCGGCCAGGCGCGCGCGGAGGTCGAGGGCGTCGTAGCCGGCCAGCCGGAGCGTGAGCGACCCGGCCACCCGGCCGTCGTCGGCCAGCGTCCCCTGGACCATCGTGAGCGTCGCGGTGTCGGTCGGCGGCCCGAACGAGAGCCACTCGGGGGCCTCGGGGTCGGCGATCCACGCCTCGCCGCTGAGGGCCTCGACGGGGAGCCGGCCGTAGGGCTGGTGCGGGTCGGTCGCGTCGAGGAGCGCGACCTCGCCGCCCTCGGGCTGGACGAGCACGAGGACGTGGTCGAACTGGCCCACGATGGGGTACTGCTTGATCGGCCGGCCGTTCGACCGCGTCGAGATCAGGACCGGCTGGGCCGGGACGCCGGCCTCGCGGAGGAGCGCGAGGAGGAGCAGGTTGAGCTCGCCGGCCGAGCCGCCCCGGGCCTCGACCACGTCGTCGAGGTCGCGGTCGGCGAAGATGCCGCCCGTCCCGTCCCACACGTAGCCGGTGCGGACGAGGTCGTAGAGCGCCCGGGCCTTTTCCTCGTCGGTCCCCGCGGCACTCGCGGCCAGCGCCTCGACCCGGCCGTTCCGGCGGAGCCGCCGCCCGAACTCGTCGTGGTCTTCGAGCTCCTCCGCCAGCTTGGGCCACGAGCTCAGGACGGACTGCGTGGGCTGGTTCGGGAACGACGTCCCCGAGAGCTGGAGCTCGAGCTTGTGGACGTAGTCCTCCTCGGTCGTCGTGTACGGCTCCTCGCGGAGGGCCGGGACGTCGCGGGCCGTCCACCGCCCGAACAGGTTCTCCCAGTACCGGGCGCGCCGCCGCTCCGTCCCGGCCACCTCGACGCGGTCGCCCTGGACGTAGGACATGTAGCTCATGTACTCCGGGGCCTCGAGCCGGTACTCGCTCACGAGCGTCGGCTCGTCCGACTGGAAGTACCAGACGGGTGGGACGACGATGTTCTCCGACTCGTAGGTGTACTCCCACTCGAAGATGGCCCCGGGCGCGAGCGCCGGCATCGAGAACCGGACCTCGCGGACCCCGTCGGACACGTCGTCCTCGATGATCGACCGGCCCTCGAGCTTCACGCGGCGCAGCGAGCCGTCGGGCTCGGGCACGAACGTCTGACCCTTGACGCCGCGGACCTCGCTGGACTCGCCGAACCGGAGGGCGAACTCGCCCTGCTCGTACCCCGCCTCCTGCAGGACCTTGACGCGGCGGTGCCGCCGGAGCCGGAACTCGAACTCGTCCCCGCCCGGCGCCAGGCGGACCTCGGCGAACCCGACGTCGCCGAGGACGACGGCGGCGGCGTCCGGGTCGCCGGCGACGGAGTCGAGGGCGACCTCCTCGTCGGTGATCCGGCCCCACCGGATCGGGACGTCCTGCGCGGCCGGGGCCGTCGCCAGCGCGAGCGGGCCGAGGAGGAACGGGAGGGCGAGCAGGGTGCGGAGCATGTGCGAGCCGTCGGTGAAGCGCGAGCGTACCGCGCAGCGTGGACAAGGTCAAGGGAGAACCGGCGCAACCGGCCGGCGCGCCCGCCGGCGGCGACCGGCCGCGGCTACGTCGAGGGCGGCCCGACGGACCGCCCGTCCGGGGGACGTACGTCGCCGCCGGGCACTGTCCGGGTTACCCGAGACGGCGCTGGGGGCGGCCTCCGACGAGGCGGTCTCGCCCCACCGGAGCGGGAGGTCGTGCCCGCTGGTGGCGGTCGCCAGCGGCGCGCGCGCGAGCGGTAGAGCATCGCGGAACAAGGGGTTCCTCGTGAACATCGACGCGGCGCCGAGCGAACCGCCGGACCGGCAACCCACCCCGCCCCAATTGTCATGCCGCCCGGGGCCCCGCCCGTCGGGCGGGGCGGCCCGGGACCCGCCGGCGGCGACCGCCAGCCGTGCGGGCCGTCTCGCCGGGCCCTATAGCCCGGCCGGCTCCCACTGCACGTGGAACGCCCCCTCGCGGTCGACCCGCTGGAACGTGTGGGCGCCGAAGTAGTCGCGCTGGGCGGCCACGAGGTTGGCCGGCAGCCACGCGCTCCGGTAGGCGTCGAGGTAGGCCAGCGACGCCGAGAGCGCGGGCGTCGGGATGCCCGCGCCGACGGCGCCGGCGACGACGGCCCGGATCGACTCCTGGTGCCCGTTGAGCTCGTCCGCCACAGCGGGCGCCACGAGCAGGTTCGGGAGGTCGTCGGCCCGGAACGCCTCGCGGAACGACTCGAGCATGGCGGCCCGGATGATGCACCCGCCGCGCCAGACGCGCGCGACCGTCTCCAGGTCGAGCCCGAACTCGTAGGCGTCCGACGCCCGCTGCAGGAGGGCGAACCCCTGGGCGTAGGTCACGAGGAACGCGGCGTGGACGGCGTTCCCGAGCTGCTGGACGACCGCGTCGCGCTCGCCCGTGATCCGCCCGGCCGGCTCGCCGAGGAGGTCGGCGGCCGCGACCCGCTCGTCCTTGAGGGCCGAGAGGTAGCGGCTGGTCACGGCCGCGTCGATCGTCGGCGTGGGCACGCCGAGGTCCATGGCGTCCTGGCTCGTCCACTTGCCCGTCCCCTTCTGCTTGGCCGTGTCGGCGATAAAGTCGAGGAGGTAGGTCCCAGTCATCCCCTCCGGCGGGGCCTCGTCGCCCGGCGCCTCGCCCGGCGGCACCTCGACGGTCTCGGGGTGGTGGAGGATGTCGGCCGTGATCTCGACGAGGAAGGACTCGAGCGGCCCGCGGTTCCACGTCCCGAACAGGTCGCCCATTTCGCCGTTGTCCATCCCGAGCCCGCGCTTGCAGACGTCGTACGCCTCGGCGAGGAGCTGCATCAGCCCGTACTCGATCCCGTTGTGGACCATCTTGACGTAGTGGCCGGCCGCGCCGGCGCCGAGGTGGGCCACGCACGGCTCGCCGTCCACCTCCGCCGCCATCCCCTCGAGGACCGGCGCCACGCGGTCGTACGGCCCGCGCGGGCCGCCCGGCATCATGCTCGGCCCGTGGCGGGCGCCGTCCTCGCCGCCGGAGACGCCCATCCCGAAAAAGTGGAGGCCGGACTCGGCCAGCTCGGCCTGCCGCCGCTGCGTGTCCTCGTAGAACGAGTTGCCCCCGTCGATGACGAGGTCGCCCGCGTCGAGGTGCGGGCGGAGCGCCGCGAGCGCCGCGTCGACGGGGTCGCCGGCGGGGACCATGACGAGGACGTTCCGGGGCGCCGGGAGCGCGGCGACAAAGTCCGCGAGGTCGGTCGTCGCGGCGACGGCCCGGCCATTCGCCTCGGTCTGGAACCCCTCGGCGGCGTCGGCGCCGAGGTCGTAGCCGGCGACGTCGACGCCCTCGTCGAGCGCGTTGAGGGCCAGGTTGCGGCCCATGACGCCGAGACCGACGACGCCGAGGTGAGTCTGGGAGGGGGGCACGGGCGGAGGGGGCGGGTGAGAGGGGCCCCTCCTACGCGCCTCGCCCGTCGCGGAGCCCGGCCGGCTGGCGGCGCGCCTCGCCAGCGGGGCGGGGGCGTCAGGGGTCGGCGCGGGAGACTGGGAACGCGACGGCCCGGTCTGCCCAGGCGAGCGTGAGGGCCGAGCCGTCGTCGGCGAACGCCCACGTCAGCCCCTCGACGGGGACGGCGGGCGTGGTCGGGGCGGCCTCGGCGACGGCCGCGTCCTCGGCCGAGTCGTACTCGTCGGCGAGGTGCATCCCGAGCCGCCGGTTGACGTGGAGCGTCCACGGTCCGTCGGCGCGGGGCGTGACGAACAGGCTGTAGGCCCCGGGGTCGAGCCGGGCGCCCCCGACGACGAGCGGGACCGTCGTCACGACCTCGGTCGCCCGGTGGGCCCCGGCCACCCAGACGCCGTCGTACCCGACGAGGCCGCCCCACACCTGGCGGCCCCGGGCGTACGGCCGCCCGTAGACGACGGCGACGTACCCGCCGTCGGCGTAGCGGAGCCCGGCCCGGCCGACGGCGCTCCCGGGCGGCGGGTCGGCCTCGCCGATGCGGAGGCCGGTCACGACGAACGTCTCGGCGACGGCGTCGGGCGCGGCGCCGGGGGTGGGGGCGGCGTGCTCGTGCTGGGCCCGGGCCCCGCTGGCGGCGGCGACCGCCAGCACGGCGAGGACGAGGGGGCGGATCATAGGACGTCGGAGGGGGAGACAGGCCGGCAACGGGGGCGCTCGGGACGCTAGGGCAGAGTGCAGGTTGATGTCATCCTGAGCGCAGCGAAGGATCTCGACGCGGTGTCGCAGCCGTA
Source organism: uncultured Rhodothermales bacterium (assembly GCA_964504495.1). Taxonomy (GTDB): domain Bacteria; phylum Bacteroidota; class Rhodothermia; order Rhodothermales; family Rubricoccaceae; genus Rubrivirga. Next base: position 5,696 of record CAZDFV010000094.1, on the reverse strand, counting down.
GGCCCCGGCGCCAACAGCGTGGGGGGGGCAGCGTCGAGATCCTTCGCGTCCGCTCAGGATGACAAGAGAAGGGTACAGCGTCATGAACGGCGCGCTAGCGCGCCGGGCGGAGGGCGCCAGGTCATATCGCCACACGCGCCGCCGCGCCGAAAGGTTACGCCGCGTCTCTCCCAGCGCCGCGCTCAGGAGACGCGCCGCCAGCGGGGCGTACGGGGAGCCCCCGCGCGTACGATGCCCCCACCTCCCACCTCCCCCTGCATGTCCCGCTCCGAGCACCTCACGATCCCCGGCGAGCCCGCCCTCGCCGCCCGCCTCGACCTCCCCGAGCGGGGCGAGCCCGTCGCCTACGCCCTGTTCGCCCACTGCTTTACGTGCTCGAAGGACCTCCACGCCGTCCGCCGGATCGGGGCGGCGCTCGCGGCGCGCGGGATCGGCACGCTCGCCGTCGACTTTACCGGTCTCGGGATGTCGGAGGGCGCGTTCGAGGACACGACGTTCTCGACGACCGTGGGCGACCTCGTCCGGGCGGCGGGGCACCTGGCCCAGATCCGCGAGGGGCCGCAGCTCTTGGTCGGGCACTCGCTGGGCGGGGCGGCCGTGCTGGCGGCGGCCGAGCGCGTCCCGTCGGCCCGGGCCGTGGCGACGGTCAACGCGCCGTGCGACCCCGACCACGTCCGGCACCTGTTCACCGACCACGAGACCGAGATCGAGGCGGCGGGCTCGGCCGAGGTCTCGGTCGGCGGGCGCCCGTTCCGCGTCCGCCGCGCGTTCCTCGACGACCTGGACAACTACGAGGCCATGCGCGAGCGGATCGCCGGGCTGGGGCGCGCCCTTTTGGTGTTCCACGCGCCCCAGGACGCCACGGTCGGGGTCGAGCAGGCCCGGCGGATCTACGAGGCCGCGCGTCACCCCAAGAGCTTCGTCTCGCTCGACGGCGCCGACCACCTCCTTACCAACCCCGACGACGCCCGCTACGTCGCCGACGTGCTGGCGGCGTGGGCCGGCCGCTACCTCTGCCCCTCTGGCGAGTCTGCGCCCGAGGAGACCGCCAGCGGCTACGACGATCCGACCGTCCGTGCCCACATCGGCGCCTCGGGCTTCCGCACCCAGATGCACGCCCGCGGGTTCGACCTCGTCGCCGACGAGCCCGCGTCGGTCGGCGGGACGGAGACCGCCCCGACGCCCTACGACTACCTCGGCCTCGCCCTCGGCGCCTGCACGGCCATGACGCTCCGGCTCTACGCCGACAAGAAGGCGATCGCCCTCCGCGCCGTCGACGTGGCCGTGACGCACCAGAAGGTCCACGCCGACGACTGCGCGCACTGCGAGACGGAGGAGGGCTTTCTCGACCGGCTCACGCGGACGATCCGCCTCGACGGCGACCTCGACGACGACCAGCGCCAGCGGCTCCTCGAGATCGCCGACCGCTGCCCCGTCCACCGGACGCTCGAGAACGAGGTGGACGTGGTGACGGAGACTGCGCCCTAACCGCGAACGCCGTCCGCCGCCGCGCGTAGGCTGCGCCCCCACCGCCGCCGCCATGCCCGCCCTCGACACGTTCCCCACCACCGACACGCTGGCGGCCCGCTTCGAGGCCGTCCGCGCCCAAACCGAGCGGCTCTGCGACGGGCTCCACACCGAGGACTTCGTCGTCCAGTCGATGGAGGACGTCTCGCCCACGAAGTGGCACCTGGCGCACACGACGTGGTTCTGGGAGACCTTCGCCCTCACGCCCCACGCCGACGGCTACGCGCTCTACGACGAGCGGTACCCGTTCCTGTTCAACAGCTACTACGTCCAGGCCGGCGAGCGGCACTGCCGGGCCCAGCGGGGCTACCTCTCGCGCCCGACGGTCGAGGAGGTGTTCGCGTACCGCCGCCACGTGACGGAGGCGATGAGCGAGTTCCTGGCCGACTTCGACGAGGCCGCGCACGGGGTGGCCGACGTGGTCGAGGTCGGGCTCCACCACGAGCAGCAGCACCAGGAGCTCATGGTGACCGACCTCAAGCACGTGTTTTCTGTGAACCCCCTCCGGCCGGCCTACCGCGAGCGGGCACACCGGCCGGCCCCCGACCCCGGGCAGGTCGGCTGGCGGCGGTTCGAGGCCGGGCTCCACGAGATCGGAAAAACGCCGGGCGGCGCGACGGCCGCCGAGCGGTTCCACTTCGACAACGAGGGGCCGCGGCACCGCCAGTTTGTCGAGGGCTTCGAGATCGCCGACCGCCTCGTGACGTGCGGCGAGTTTTTGGCGTTCATGGCCGACGGCGGCTACGAGCGCGCCCCGCTCTGGCTCTCGCTCGGCTGGGCCGAGCGCGAGGCGCGCGGCTGGACGGAGCCGTTCTACTGGGAGCCCGACGCGGACAGCCCCACCGGCTACGCCCACTACACGCTCGCCGGGATGCGCCCGGTGGACGCGAACGAGCCGGTCACGCACCTCAGCTATTTCGAGGCCGACGCCTACGCCCGCTGGGCCGGGGCCCGGCTCCCGAGCGAGTTCGAGTGGGAGGTCGCCGCACACACGGTCTGGGATGGGACGGGCAGGGCGCCCGGCTCCTTCGTCGAGGGCGAGCGGTTCCACCCGTCCCCGGCCGGTCCGCCCGCGGGCGGAGACGGCGCACCGGCGGCCGGGCTCCGCCAGATGTTCGGCGAGGTCTGGCAATGGACGCACAGCCAGTACAGCCCGTACCCCGGCTACCGGCCCGTCGAGGGCGCGCTCGGCGAGTACAACGGCAAGTTCATGGCGAACCAGTTCGTCCTCCGTGGCGGGTCCGTCGCCACGCCCCGGAGCCACGTCCGGCCGACGTACCGGAACTTCTTCCCGCCGGACGCGACGTGGCAGTTCACCGGCCTCCGCCTCGCCCGGTCCGTCTAGCGCCGCCGGCCGCCCCCGCCAGTGGCGCGCCGCCCCCTCCCCCCGACCCGTGTCCCATCCCGCCCCGTCCCCCCCGCCCGCCGAGGCGGAGCCGTCCCCCTTTGCCGCCGACGTCCTCGCCGGGCTGGCGGCGCGCCCGCCGACGGTCCCCGCCAAGTGGTTCTACGACGAGCGCGGGTCCGGGCTGTTCGAGCAGATCACCCGGCTCGACGCCTACTACCCGACGCGGACCGAGCGGCAGATCTTGGAGGACAACGCCGACGCGATCGTCGACGCCATCGGGAAGAACGCGGCGCTCGTCGAGTACGGCTCCGGGTCGAGCGACAAGACGCAGGTCCTCCTCGACGCCCTCCACGCGCGGCGGACGCTGGCGGCCTACGTCCCCATCGACATCTCGGAGGGGTTCCTGCTCCAGACGGCCGAGCGGCTCCGGGCCGAGCACCCCGGCCTCCCCGTCCTCCCCGTCGCCGCCGACTACACCCGGCCGTACACGTTGCCGGACCTCCCGCCGGAGACGACGCGGCGCGTCGTCTTTTTCCCCGGCTCCACGATCGGCAACTTCACGCCGGACGGGGCCGAGCGCTTCCTCGCCCAAGTCGCCCGCGTGGCCGGGCCGGGCGGCTCGCTCCTCGTCGGCGTCGACCAGAAAAAGGACCCGGACGTGCTGCACCGGGCCTACGACGACGAGAGGGGCGTGACGGCCGCGTTCAACCTCAACCTCCTCCGCCGGATGAACCGCGAGCTCGGCGCCGACGCCGACCTCGACGCCTGGGCCCACGAGGCGCGCTACGACGAGGTCGAGGGGCGGGTCGAGATGCACCTCCGCTCGCTCCGGGATCAGACGCTGACCGTCTGCGGCGAGGCGTTCGCGTTCGCGGAGGGCGAGACGATCCACACCGAGAACTCCTACAAGTACGACGCCGACGGCTTCGCGGCGCTGGCGGAGCGGGCCGGCCTCCGCCGCGCCGAGCGGTGGGCGGACGGGCGCGGGTGGTTCGCGGTCGAGCACCTGTCCGTAGTCTAGGGCCGCCAGCCCCGCTCACCCCTCCCGACTCGCATGGCGAAGGCCCCCAAGAAGATCCTCGGCGTCGACATCGGCGGGTCCGGCGTGAAGGGCGCCCCGGTCCACACAAAGAAGGGGGCCCTGCTCACCGACCGCTACCGGATCCCGACGCCGCAGCCGGCGACGCCGAAGGCCGTGGCCGAGGTCGTCCGCGAGATCATGAAGGAGCACAAGTGGGACGGGCCGGTCGGGTGCACCGTCCCGGGCCGCGTGCGGAAGGGCGTGGTCGAGACGGCGGCCAACATCGACGACGGCTGGATCGGGACGGACGCCGAGAAGCTGTTCAAGAAGCACTGCGGGGTCCCCGTCGCCGTCCTTAACGACGCCGACGCGGCCGGGATCGCCGAGATGACGTTCGGGGCCGGGAAGAAGGAGGACGGGACGGTCCTGCTCCTCACGTTCGGGACGGGCATCGGGAGCGCGCTCTTCACCGACGGCGTGCTCGTCCGCAACACGGAGTTCGGGCACATGCGGTACGACGCCCCCAAGGGCCGCATCCGGGTCGCGGAAAAGTTCGCGGCCGACTCGATCCGCTCGAAGGACCACCTCTCGTGGGAGCGGTGGGCCAAGAAGCGCGTGCAGCCGGTGCTCGAGATGTACGAGTTCCTGATCGCCCCGGACCTCATCATCATCGGGGGCGGCGTGAGCAAGCCGGACAAGTGGGACACGTTCAGCGGGTACCTCGAAACGCGCGCGCGGCTGAAGCCGGCGGCGCTGGGGAACGAGGCCGGCATCGTCGGCGCGGCCCTCGCCGCCCGACAGATGGTGAAGGGCGGGTAGGCGGTCCGCGGGTAGGCGGTCCGCGGCTCGGATGCCCCGCTGGCGGCCGGCGCCAGCCGGGCGGGCGCGGTGCTCCGGCCGGCCGACCACCCCTACCCTCTCATGCCCAGGTACCCTTTCATGCCCAGGAGGGGCTGCTACGTTCTCGATGGTTCGTACCCACCGACGAGCGAACAGACCCCGTCGTCCCCGCGGAGGCGTCGGCAGGGGGAGGCGTTCACGCCGGCCTAGTCCGGGCCCCCCTCCCGAGTCCTCCCCGCGGAGGCGGGAGTCCAGAGTGGCGGGCGCCGGCGTAGCCCTCAGCGCTCTAGATCCCCGCCTCCGCGGGGATGACGGGGTGTCGTTAGTGTAGGCGGTACAGAACGTAGCAGCCCTGCCCGTCCGCGAGGGGAACGTTCCCCACTCCCCCCGAACCCCGAACGGTGATCGAGCTCGACCGCGACGCCCCGCTCCCGCTCGCCGACCAGCTCGTCGAGGCGCTCCGGTATGAGATCGCGGCGGGGCGGTACAAGCCCGGCGCCGGGCTCCCGTCCACGCGCGCGCTCGGCGACCAGCTCGGGATCTCGTTCCACACCGCTCGGAAGGCGTACCAGCAGCTGGCTGAGGACGGCCTCGTCGAGGTCCGGCGCGGCGGCGGCTACGTCGTCGTCGAGCGCCGGGCGCTCTCGCGGGCCGAGCGGCTCGAGCGGGGGGCCGGCGTCGTGCAGGAGGCGCTCCGCCAGCTCGTCGGGTTGGGCCTGAGCGAGCAGGAGGTGGACTACGTGGTCGAGGAGGGCCTCCAGTTTTTCGAGCGGCCGGGCGCGCGGCGGGCCCTCGCGTTCGCGGCGCCGTACCGCGAGTTGGCCGAGGCCGGAGCCGAGCAGGCCGGGGCCGCGCTCCAGGAGCGGGTCGCCCCGGCGCTCCTCTCCGAACTCGCGGACCTCGACGCGCTCGACGGGCTCGTCGTCCCGCTCCCGCTCCTCCGGCGGGCCCGGGCGGCCC
>CAZDFV010000093.1:0-10552 GCA_964504495.1 uncultured Rhodothermales bacterium | reverse complement strand
CCTCCGCCGGCCCGGCCTCCGCACCCGAACGGACCCGACCGGCCCGCTCGTGCCGCCCTACCCGTCCGCCGAGCAGTCGCCCGGCGCCAGGCCGGCCGCCCACCGGACGCCGCCGGCGAGGTGGGCCCGGAACGCCGGCTCGGTGTAGCTGGCCGCCGTGTGGCCCATGCCGGTGTACCACGCCCGCCCGCCGAGCCGCTCGTGGCACCACGCGATGGGGCGGCTCGGACTGCCCTCGACCGTCGCCCCGTCCAGGACCGCCAACACGCGGACGCCCTCGGGCGCCGCCCGGTACGCGTACCACTCGTCCGTCCGCTCCCACCGCGCCGGGAGGTCGCGCGTCGAGGGGTGCGCCCGGTCCACGACGTCGACGGCGCCCGGCTGGACGGCGGGGTGGGAGGCGAAGTACGCCCCGACGAGCCGGCCGTAGAACGGCCAGTCGTACTCCGTATCCGCCGCGGCGTGGACGCCGACGAAGCCGCCCCCGTCCCGGACGAACCGTTCGAACGCCGCCTCGGACGGCGCGTCGAGGACGTCCAGGGTCGTGTTGAGGAAGACGACGGCGGCGTACGGCGCTAGCCCGGCGTCGGTGAAGGCGCGCGGGCTCTCGGTCGTGTCCACGCGGAACCCGTGCGCGTCGCCGAGCTCGCGGAGCGCGCGGACGCCGTCGGGGATCGAGGCGTGGCGCCACCCGGCCGTCCGCGTGAAGACGAGGACGGCCGGGGGCGCCTCGGCCGCCGGGTCGGCCGGGCGCTCGCGGTACAGGCCCGCCGCCAGCGCCTGGCGGATGCCGTCGGCGTAGATCCGGTCGGCGGCGGGGAGCGAGAGGGCGCCCGCAAGGAGGGTGTCGAGCCGGCCGTCCTGGTCCGTGTCGGCCGCGCTCAGGACGAGCCGGTCGCCCTCCCGTCGGACGAGCGCGTTGTACCCCCGGTCCGAGCCGTCGACGCCGAGGATCTCGTAGTCGCGGCCCTCGAAGGCGAAGCGGAACCGGTCGACGGCGCCCTCGGGGTCGGCCGTCCGGCACCCGAGCAGGAGGGCGCCGAGGAGCGGGCCGAGGAGAAGCGCGGCGCAGCGGCGGGGGGGGCGCATGGCGGTCGGCGGCCGTGTCCCGCCAACATACACGCCCCGCCGCGCGCGCAAACGGCCCCGCCCCGCCGGCGGCGACGGCCCCCCGCCTGCGCGGGGGCAGGCAGCGGGGCGCGGGGCGGAGAGGGGGGGATTCGAACCCCCGGTACCCCTTTCGAGGCACGCCGCTTTAGCAAAGCGGTGGTTTCAGCCACTCACCCACCTCTCCGGTGCCGGCCTCGGGCCGGAGCGCCAAGCTAGGGCCGCTGCTCACACTCGGCAAGCGCGCGCGTGGGAACGTCCGGTGAACGGCTGGCGGCGCGCACCGCCAGCCCGCTGGAGGCTCCTGACCGCGAAGCCACTGAGCGGCGGCCTATACTGAGAGCCCGCCCCTCTGCCGCCCGCGCGCCCCGTCCCGATGCGCCCCGTCCTCTTCCTGCTCCTCGCCATGCTCGGCTTCGGCCCGGTCCACGCCCAGGACCACCCGCTCGCAGACGTGGGCCCCGGCGACCGCTACTTCCCCCCGCACTTCCTCCAGCGGAGCGCGGCCGTCGCCCCGCACGCGATGGCGGCGACGAGCCACCCGCTCGCCACGCAGGTGGCGCTCGACGTGATGCGCCGGGGCGGCAACGCCTTCGACGCGGCGATTGCCGCGAACGCCGCCATCGGCTTCCTCGAACCGACGGGCAACGGGATCGGCGGCGACCTCTTCGCGATTGTCTGGAGCGCCGAGGACGGGCAGCTCTACGGCCTCAACGCGAGCGGACGGGCGCCGCGCGGCGTCACGCTGGCGGACGTCCGGGCCGACCTCGGCGTCGATGCGGGCGAGGCCGAGGAGATCTCGACGCGCCACCCCCACTCGATCACCGTGCCCGGCGCCGTCTCAGGCTGGTTCGCCCTCCACGACCGCTTCGGTCAGATGCCGATGGCCGACGTGCTGGCGCCGGCCATCGCCTACGCCCGCGACGGGGCGCCCGTCCCGCAGTACATCGCCGCGCTGTGGGCGCGGTCCACATCGCTCGCCGAGCAGCCGGGCTTTGCCGCGACGTTCCTCCCCGACGGCCGGGCGCCGCGCGAGGGCGAGCGGTTCCGCAACCCCGACCTCGCCCGGACGCTGGAGCGGATCGCCGAGGGCGGGCGGGCCGCGTTCTACGAGGGCGAGATCGCGGCCGAGGTCGACGCCTTCTGCGAGCGCGTCGGGTGCCACCTCACCGCCAAGGACTTCGCCGCCCACGAGGCCGACTGGGTCGAGCCCGTCGGCGTCACGTTCCGCGACCACACGCTGTGGGAGCTGCCGCCGAACGGGCAGGGGATCGCCGCGCTCCAGATCCTCCAGCTCCTTCAACCCTACGATCTGGAGGCGATGGGCCACAACTCGGCCGCGTACCTCCACCACCTCGTCGAAGCCAAGAAGATCGCCTACGAGGACCGCGCCCGCTACTACGCCGACCCCGCCTTCGCCGAGGCCCCGGTCGAGGCCCTCGTTAGCCGCGAGTACGCCGACGCCCGCCGCGCGCTCCTCGACCCGGAGCGCGCCAGCACGACGCTCGACCCCGGCGACCCGCGCGCCGGCCGGGGCGGCACGATCTACCTCGCCGTCGGCGACGAGGCCGGCAACATGATCTCCCTCATCCAGAGCAACTACGCCGGGTTCGGGACGGGATACGTGCCCGACGGGCTGGGCTTCAGCCTCCAGAACCGGGGCGCGGGGTTCTCGCTCGAGCCCGACCACCCGAACGCCTACGCGCCCGGCAAGCGGCCCTTCCACACGATCATCCCCGGGTTCGTCACGCGCGACGGCCGGCCGCACATGGCCTTTGGGGTGATGGGCGGCGACATGCAGCCGCAGGGGCACGTCCAGATCTTCCTCAACCACGTCGCGTTCGGGATGAACCCGCAGGAGGCCGGCGACGCCGCCCGGTTCCGGCACATCGGGTCCACGTCCCCGGCCGGCCTTCGGCGCCCCATGGCCGACGGCGGGTGCATCGCCCTGGAGTCCGGCGTCGGCGCCGAGGTCCGCCAGCAGCTGGCGGCGATGGGGCACACGCTCTGCGAGGCCGACTGGACCCACTACGGCGGCTACCAGGCCGTGCTGTGGGACGCCGAGGAGGAGGTCTATTGGGGCGCTACGGAGTCGCGCGTGGACGGGATCGCGGCGGGGTTCTGACCGGCTGGCGCCGCGCGTCCGCCAGCGGGCTGAGCAAAAAAAGAAAAAAAGAGGCCGAGAGCACAGCAACTCCCGGCCTCCGGCCTGTAGCGGCGGTCGGCTCTAGCCGCCCGTCGCCTGGCGCATGGCCTCGGCGCCCGACGAGATCTCGATGATCTCGGTCGTGATCGCCGCCTGGCGGGCCCGGTTGTACGTCAGCTTGAGGTCCTTGAGGAGCTCGCCCGCGTTGGTGGTGGCGTTGTCCATCGCCACCATTCGCGCGCCCTGCTCGCTCGCGTTCGACTCGAGGAGCGCGCGCCAGACCTGGTACTGGAGGTACTCGGGGATCAGCCGCTCCAGGAGCACCTCGGCCGAGGGCTCGAAGATGTACTCGATGTCGTCGACGTCGTGGGCGTCGGTGTCGAGGTCCTCGGCCTCCTCCATGACCGGCGTGAAAAACGTCTCGGCCGGGATCGGGAGGAGCTGCTCGGCCACGCGGTTCTGCGTGATCGTGTTCTTGAACTCGTTGTAGACGACCTCGACCACGTCCCACTCGCCGGCCACGTAGCCCTCGATGGCGAGGTCCACGACGTCGCCGGCGATGGGGAAGCGGAGGTCGTTGAACACGCCCTGGAAGTCGCCGACGAGCGCGTAGTCGCGCTTGCCGAAGTGCTCGTGCGCCTTCCGCCCGACGGCCAGGATCCGGAGCGTCCCGGCCGCGCGTTGGGCCGCGTACCGCTCCTCGATCGTGGCCTCGGCCACCTTGAGGAGGTTCGTGTTGAACGCGCCCGCCAGCCCGCGGTCGCTCGTGACCACGATGAGGAGCGCGCCGCCGATCTCCTCGCGCTCCTGGAAGAGCGGGTGGGCCGTGACGTCGAGCCGCTGGCGGAGGTGCCCGATCATCTCGCGCACCTTGAAGGCGTAGGGCCGCGTCGTGAAGATGCGCTCCTGGGCCCGGCGCAGCTTGGCCGCCGCGACCATCTTCATGGCCCGCGTGATCTGCTGCGTGTTCTTGACCGTGCCGATCCGGCTGCGGATGTCGCGGAGGGACGCCATGCGGGGGGAGGGTGCGGAGGGGCGGGGCCGGCTGGCGGACCCGCCGGGCTAGGCGGCGACCGAGGCGTAGCGGGCCGAGAGGTCGCGGGCCTCCTGCTCGAAGGCGGCCACGGCCTCGTCCGTGAGCTGGCCGGTCGTGGCGACCGACGCCAGCGCGGGCCCGTGCTTGAGCCGGAGGGCCTCCCGGAACTCGCGCTCGAACTCGCGGACCTGCCCGACCGGGACGTCGTCGATGAGCCCCTTCCCGGCCACGTAGATGATCGCCACCTGCTCCTCGACCGGGACCGGCTCGTACTGGCCCTGCTTGAGGACCTCGACGAGCCGGGCGCCGCGGCTGAGCTGGCGCTGCGTGGCCGGGTCGAGGTCCGACCCGAACTTGGCGAACGCCTCCAGGTTGCGGTACTGCGCGAGGTCGAGCCGGAGCGTGCCCGAAACCTTCTTCATCGCCTTGATCTGGGCGTTCCCGCCCACGCGCGACACCGAGACCCCAACGTTGATGGCCGGGCGGACGCCGGCGTTGAACAGGTTCGACTCGAGGAAGATCTGCCCGTCCGTGATCGAGATCACGTTCGTCGGGATGTAGGCCGAGACGTCGCCGGCCTGCGTCTCGATCACCGGGAGCGCGGTCAGCGACCCGCCGCCCTGGACCATCCCCTCGAGGGACTCGGGGAGGTCGTTCATGTCGCGGGCGATCGTGTCGTCGGCCGTGATCTTGGCCGCGCGCTCGAGGAGGCGGCTGTGGAGGTAGAACACGTCGCCCGGGTACGCCTCGCGGCCCGGCGGGCGCCGCAGGAGCAGCGAGACCTCGCGGTAGGCGACGGCCTGCTTCGAGAGGTCGTCGTAGATGCAGAGGGCGTGGCGGCCCGTGTCGCGGAAGAACTCGCCGATGCAGGCGCCCGCGAACGGCGCGATAAACTGGAGCGGCGCGGGCGTGGACGCCGGCGCGTTCACGATCACCGTGTAGTCCATGGCCCCATCTCGCTCGAGCGCGGCCTGGAGCGTGGCGACGGTCGAGGCCTTCTGCCCGACGGCGATGTAGATGCAGTAGACCGGCTTCCCGCCCTCCGCGTGCGTCCGCTTCTGGTTGATGATGGTGTCGACGAGGACGGCCGTCTTACCCGTCTGGCGGTCGCCGATGACGAGCTCCCGCTGGCCGCGCCCGATCGGCACCATCGAGTCGATGGCCTTAATGCCGGTCTGGAGCGGCTCGGTCACGGGCTCGCGGTAGATCACGCCCGGCGCCTTCCGCTCGATCGGCATCTCGAAGGTCTCGCCCGCGATCGGGCCCTTCCCGTCGAGCGGGTTCCCCAGCGGGTCGACGACGCGGCCGAGCATCCCCTCGCCGACGCGGATCGAGGCGATCCGGCCGGAGCGGCGGGCCTCGTGGCCCTCCTTGACGGTGTTGGCCTCGCCGAAGAGGACGGCGCCGACGTTGTCCTCCTCCAGGTTCAGGACCATACCGGTCACGCCGGACTCGGGGAACTCGATGAGCTCGCCGGCCTGGACCTTCGAGAGCCCGTAGAGCCGGGCGATCCCGTCGCCCACCTGGAGCACGGTGCCGACCTCGTAGACGTCGGTGGAGGCGTCGAACCCGCCCAGCTCCTCGCGGAGCACGGCGGTCACTTCGTCGGGGCGGATCGCGGTTGCCATGTTCTGTTGCGTGTTACGTGTTGCGTGTCGTGCGTTGCGGCGTCGGTCATCTCAGGCACGCAATACGCAACACGCAATGGGCTGTTTTAGTTCAGGCTGACGGCGGCGCGCTCGGCGAACTGCTCGTGGAGCGTCTCGAGCTGGTGCTTCACGCTCCGGTCCAGGACCACGTCGCCCAGGCGGACGACCAGCCCGCCGATAAGAGACGGGTCGATCTCGACGCGCATCCGCACGCGGGCGTCGGCGCGCGTCTCCAGGGCCGTCTGGAGCCGGTCGCGCTCCTCGGCTGAAAGGGGGGCTGCGGTGCGGACCGTGGCCTCGACCGTCCCCGTCCGCTCGTCGCGGAGGGCGCGGTAGGCGTCGAGGATCTCGGGGATGTCGCCGTCCCGCTGCTTGTCGACGAGGAGCCGGAGGAACCGGAGCGAGAGGGCCGAGACCTGCCCCTCGAACAGCCGCTCCAGGACCGCCCCCTTCTTGGCGTGCGGGACGACCGGGCTCGTGAGCGCGGCCCGGAGCTCGCGCGAGCCGTCGAGCGTCTCGGTCAAGAGCGCCACGTCGGCGTCGACGGCCTCGAGCTGGCCGTTCGTCTGAGCCTCCTCGGTCAGGGCCTGCGCGTAGCGTCGGGCGACGGGGGACATGCGGGGGATGGATGCGGGATGGAGGGATGGGAGGGATGAGGGAGCGGATCCCTCCATCCCCTATCCCTTTCTCATCCCTCTCAGTTCTGCGGGAGGTCCGCGATAAAGTCGTCGACGAGGCGGCGCTGGCGGCCGGCGTCGAGGTTCTCGCGGAGGATCTTCTCGGCGGCCCCGACGGCCAGCCCGGCGACCTCGTCGCGGAGCTCGTTCAGGGCCTGCTGCTTCTGGAGCTCGATGTCGCGCTGGGCTTGGTCCTGCATCTGCGCGATCTCGGCCCGCGTCTCCTCGACGCCGGTCGCGCGCTGGCGCTCGGCCTCGTCGCGGGCGTCGCGGAGGATGGCCTGGGCCTGGGCCTCGGCCTCACGGCGGGCCGCCTCGTTGTCGGCCTGGAGCTGCTTGGCCTCGGCGAGCGCCCGCTCGGCCCGCGTCATCGACTCCTCGATCGTGCTCTCGCGCTCCTTCAAGCCGTCCAGGATCGCCGGGAAGGCGTACTTCGCCAAGATGGCGAACATGAGCCCGAAGGCGATCGTGATCCAGAACGCCAAGCCGGCGTTGTACGAGAGGAGGTCGGCGGCGAGGAGGAGCGGCATCTAGGCGGGGGGCGGGTGCGGGGTCCGCTGCGGCGCTGGACGTGGGGGCGCCGAGGGCGCCCCCCGCCCGGCTAGGTGGCGGTCGCCATGAGGATGCAGACGACGAGGCCGAAGAACGTGGCGCCCTCGATGAGGGCGGCCGCGATGATCATCGTCGTCCGGATGTCGCCGGCCGCCTCCGGCTGGCGGGCCGAGCCTTCGAGGGCGGCGGCGGCGAGGCGGCCGATGCCGAGGGCGGCGCCGATGACGGCGAGGCCGGCGCCGAGGCCGGCGGCGAGGTAGCCGAATCCGAGGGGGTCCATGTCAGGGGGTGGGTGAGGGTGGGGGGACAGACAGGGCGCTCGGCGCCCGGAGTGAGTGGGGGGCTAGGCCGGCGAGAGCGCCTCCTCGGTCCCGACCGTCCGGTCGTGGACCTTGCGCGGCTCGGCGTAGCCGTTCGACGAGGACACGGCGAGGTCGTGGGGCGTCAGCCCGTGGTCCTCGGTGTGGTCGTGCTCGTGCTCGTGCTCGGCCGTCGCCATCCCGATAAAGAGGGCCGAGAGCAGCGTGAACACGTACGCCTGGATAAAGGCGACGAGCACCTTCAGGAGGTAGACGCCCGCCGTCAGGAGCACGGCCGGGACCGACGTCATCCACCCGGCCGTCGTGTTGATCGCGCCGATGAGGAAGATGAGGCCGATGAGGTTGAGGATCACGAGGTGCCCCGCGGCCATGTTGGCGAACAGGCGGACGGCGAGGGCGAACGGCTTCGTGAACAGGCCCAGGATCTCGATCGGGACCAGGATCGGCTTGACGAACCACGGCACGCCGGGCGGCCAGAGCACGTGGAGCCAGTAGTCCTTCGTCCCGGCGACCTGCGTGATGACGAACGTGAAGATGGCCAGGACCCCCGTCGTCATGACGTTCCCCGTCGCCGTCGCCCCGAACGGGACGAGGCCGATGAGGTTGGCGACGAGGATGAAGAAGAACGACGCGAGCAGGTACGGGAGGTACCGCTCGTGCTTGTCGCCGATGTTCGGCCGCGCGATCTCGTCGCGGACGTAGATCACGACCGTCTCCATCAGGTTCTGGAACGTCCCGCGCGGGGCCGTGTCGCGGCCGACGCCGCGCCGGTACCTCGCCGCGAGCGGGAGGAAGAGGGCGAGCACGATCGCGATCGCGAGGAGCGCCCACACAAAGTGGCGCGTGATGGAGAGGTCGACGACGATCTCGCCCTCGGCCGGCGCCAGCTCCGACTTGTAGACCGGGAGGGCCTCGGCCGGCTCGGGTGCCGGCGCGACGAGGTCGTCGTCCTCGAGCTCGGCGGTGACGCTGGGCCCGACGACCGCGTAGTCGCCCGAGGCGACGGCGGCCTTGGAGGTCCAGTAGGCGTCCAGCCGGAGGCCGTCCTCGCCGCGGACGACGAACAGCCGGGGGAGCTGGATCTTGCCGGCGGGCTCGAAGTCGAGGTAGTTCCCGTCGGCCGTGTGGCCCACGGCGTCCAGCTTGGCGCCCTCGGCGGCCTGGGCCGGGGCCGCCGCGAGCGCGACGGCCGAGAGGACGAGGGCGATTCGGAGCGTCCGCATAGGAGCTTAGGCGTCGGGGGCCGCCGGGCGGCCGAGGACGAGCGCGCACTCGGCGACGAGCCCGGCCACGAACAGGACCCCGAGCCCGCCGACGAACGCCCCGCGGTGGAGCGGGACGAGGACGAGGACGAGGGCGATCGCGGCGAGCGTGAGGCCCATCCGGGCGGCCATCCCCCCGAGCACGAACGCGAGCGCGCGGTTCGGCGCGAGCGCCGTCGCCCGCCGGGCCGACCACAACGCCGCCGCCGCGTTCGCCGCGCCCAACAGGGCGCCGAGCAGGAGGCTGGCGGCGGGGCTCATCGGGGGGACGACGCGGGGAATCGGGCGGGGCCCGGAACGGAAGGCCGCCAAGCTAGCCGGGCACGCGCTGAGGCCCGCTCAAGGCGGGGTGAAGACGGAGCAAAGCGGGGGCCCCGGCGGGCCGCCTACGCCCCCTCCCTCGCCACCCGAAGAACGAGGACCACGATCCCCACCATCCCCAACGCCACGCCGGCGATCACGCCCCACGGCGACGAGTCCAGCCAGCGGTCGACGAGGATGCCGCCCCCTGCGAAGAGGACCATCGCGAGCCCGATCTGGAGGCCGAGCCCCAGGTACGGCCCGGCCGCCCGCATCCCGTCGCCGTAGGCGCCCGTCGTGCCGCCGGCCGTGGCCCGGCGCGGGCGGTAGCCGGAGGGCGGGGGCGAGTCCGTCCGCTCCGCGACCGGGTCGAGGGCGTCGGGGGGCGCGGTCTCGTCGGGGGGCGGGTCGTCGTCGGACCACCGTGCCTCCCAGGCGCGGTCGGTCTCCTCCCAGGCGTCGGGCTCGTCGTCCCAGCCGTCCGTGCCGTCGGGCGGGTCGGCCGGGGGCATCAGGCTGCGCCCTCGGCGAGCGCCTCCGCGTCCGGCTCGCCGGGGAGGTCCGCCAGCCGGTCGGGCGGCGTGGCGGGCCGGCCGGCTGGGCGGTCGGCGGCGCCCATCTCGCACCGCCCGTTGAACGTGGCCCCGTCCTCGACGATCAGCTTGTCCGTCCGGATGTCGCCCTCGACGACGGCGTCGGCCTTGAGCACGAGCCGCTCGCGGACGGTGACGTGGCCCTTGACGGTCCCCGCGATCTCGGCGCTCGTCGAGACGACCTCGCCGTCGACGAGCCCGCCGGCCGCGACGACGGTCCGGCCGTCGACCTCGACGGCGCCGGTCACCGTCCCCGCCACGTTCACGTTCCCCCGGGCGCGGAGCGTGCCCTCGAGCGTCGTCGAGGCGCCGATGATGTTGTGCTGATCGGCCCCGTCGGACGGGGCCGACGGGCGGGACTTCGCCATGCCGGAGGGGGGCGGGGTGGGGGAGGGGCGGAACAGGGCCATGCGACGCGCTGGCGGGTGGGGGCAGGGGCGCTCCGCGTCCCGCGCCCTCCGGGTGCCCCCGGCCTACGGGCGGCCGGGGCGGTCGGGCATGAGGAGGAGGGCGGCCGGGTCTTGGGCGAGCCCGTCGCGCCAGAGCTCGAAGTGGAGGTGCGGGCCCGACGTGACCCCGCCCGTATCGCCGCTGAGCGCGAGGACCTCGCGGGCCCGGACCCGCTCGCCGACCCGTTTGAGCAGGCGCGCGTTGTGCTTGTACACCGAAAGGTAGCCGTCGGGGTGCTGGACCGCAATCGTGTGGCCCCCGTCGTGCGTCCAGTCGGCGGCGACGACGAACCCGGCGGCGACGGCCCGGACGGGCGTGCCCTCGGTGGCGGCGAAGTCCACGGCAAAGTGGCCGCGGGCGGCGTCGAACCCCCGCGAGACCACGCCGTCGACGGGGGGGAGCGCGGGGAGCCGGAGGCCGTCGGCGTAGGCGGCGGCCCGGGCCCGGCCGGCCGCCGAGC
>CAZDFV010000092.1:0-10590 GCA_964504495.1 uncultured Rhodothermales bacterium | reverse complement strand
CGCGCGGTAGGGTGGTGCGTGGAGCCGGGCCAGGGTGGTGCCGCTCCAGTCGGCCATCGCGCCCTCGACGACGAGCCCGGCAAAGGCCAGCCACGCGAGCCCGGCGACGGGCCCCACCGGCAGCGCCACGGCCGGACCGCCCGACGCGCTGGCGACGCTTGCCGTCGTCGGCGTCCGGTCGATCCGCCAGCCCTGGGCGAGCGCGGCGCCGGCGAATCCGACGCCGGTCGTCCCGAAGTGGAGCGCGAGCGAGACGTCGAGCGCCGCCGCGAGCGCCCCGAGCCCGGCGCCGGCCATCGCTCCGAGGCTGAACATCCCGTGGCACGCCCCGAGGATCGCCACCCCGGTCGCGTCCTCGGCCTCGGTGGCCCAGGCGTTCATCGCCACGTCCAGGAGCCCGCTCGTCAGCCCGACGAGGACGAGGGCGACGGCGAGGCTGGCGAACCCGACCGCCAGCCCGGGTCCGACGACGACGAGCGCGAACGCCGCCAGCGCCCCGAGCGTGACGCGGTGCGCCCCGAGCCGGGCCACGAGCGGCCCCGCCGCCGAGGCCGAGACGACGAGCCCGACCGCCAGCCCGAGGAGCGCCAAGCCCAGCGCCCCCTCGCCCAGCCCGGTCCGCGCCTGGATCTCGGGGATGCGCGCCGCCCACGTCCCGTAGAGCACGCCGTTCGCGGCGAACGGGAGGGCCGCCGAGCGGAGCCGGGGCGTGGCGAGGAACCGGGGGAGCAGGGGCACGGGCGGAAGGTTGCCCCGCTGGCGGAGGGCACCGCCAGCGCGTGGCGCCTCTACCTTCCGGACCCCCTCTCCCTCGACGCATGGCGACCCTCTCCGGCAAGACCCTCTTCATCACCGGCGGCAGCCGTGGCATCGGCAAGGCCATCGCGCTCCGGGCCGCCCGCGACGGTGCGAACGTGGCCGTCGCCGCCAAGACGGCCGAGCCGCACCCCAAGCTGCCCGGGACGATCCACACGGCCGCCGAGGAGATCGAGGCGGCCGGCGGCCAGGCTCTCGCCCTCCAGGTCGACGCCCGCGATGAGGGCCGCGTGCAGGAGGCGATCCAGGAGACGGCCGAGACCTTCGGCGGGATCGACATCGTGGTCAACAACGCGAGCGCGATCTTCCTCGCCGGCACGGCCGAGACGCCGATGAAGCGGTTCGACCTGATGCAGCAGGTGAACACGCGCGCCACGTTCTGCACGACGCAGGCGGCCCTCCCGCACCTCAAAGCGAGCGCAAAGGCTGGGCGCGACCCCCACGTCCTCGTCCTCAGCCCGCCGCTCAACATGGAGCCGCGGTGGTTCGGCCCGCACGTGGCCTACACCATCTCGAAGTACGGGATGTCGATGTGCGTGCTCGGCTGGGGCGAGGAGCTGAAGGACGACGGGATCGCGGCGAACGCGCTCTGGCCGCGCACGACGATCGCGACCGCCGCCGTCCGCAACCTCCTCGGCGGCGAGCAGATGATCGCCGCCAGCCGGACGCCGGCCATCATGGGCGACGCCGCCCACTGGATCCTCACGCAGCCCGCCTCGACCACGGGCCACTTCTTCATCGACGACGAGGTCATGGAGCGGGCCGGCAAGACCGACCTCTCGGAGTACGCCGTCACGCCCGGCACCACCGAGTTCGCCCCGGACCTGTTCCTCTAGAGCACCCTTCGGATCGGTACGCGGTACCGGGTACGAGGTACGGTCCGAGGTCACGACGGGCTGCCACGTGCCGTGTACCCCGTACCGCGTACCCCGTACCGCGTACCCCGTACCGCGTACCAACCTGCCATTCGCTCTAGATGACGGGGACGTTCGTCGGCTACGACCCCGGCGGCAACGGGCGCCACGGGCTGGCGGCGCTCACCGTCGCGGACGGCCGGCCCGTCGCGGTCGACGTCGGGACGCTGGCGGACGCCGAGGCCGTTCTGCAGCGCGTCGAGGCCGTCGCTGATCTGGCGGGCGTCGGCGTCGACACGCTCACGTGCTGGAGCACGGGGCCGAGCGGCTGGCGGCCGGCCGACCGATGGCTCCGCGCCGAGCACCCGGAGGTCCGGCCGAGCGTGGTCTCCCCCAACGCGCTCTACGGGTCGATGGGGCTGAGCGGGATGGCCGTCCTCACCGCCCTCCGGCGCCGCCAGCCCGACCTCCCCGTGACCGAGACCCACCCGAAGGTGCTCCACTGGGCGCTCCGGGGCCGGCGCTATCGGTACACGACGGAACCGGAGGCGATGGACGCCGATCTCTCTGCCCTCGTCGGCCTCCCGGTGCGGACGGCGAACGACCACGAATGGGACGCCGCCGTCTCGGCATACGCTGCGGCCTGCGTCGCCCGTAAAGAGTGGACCCGCGACCTCCACCACCTCCCGACGGCCGAGGGCGAGCGCCTCGTCGCGCCGTGCGGCCCCACCCGCTATGCCTGGCCCGTCTAGCCCTCCCCGACCCGTCCGGCTGGCGGCCGACGCTGAGGCCCAGGCGCTCACCGTCGAGTGGGCCGACGGGCACGTCTCGACGTACTCGTACGAGGGGCTCCGGCGGGCCTGCCCGTGCGCCGAGTGCCGTGGCGGCCACGGCCAGATGGCCGAGCCCGTGGACCCCGTCGTGTTCCAGCTCCCGGCGCTCATGACGTACGAGGTCAAGGAGCTCCGACCGGCCGGGCACTACGCGCTCCAGATCGTCTGGGGCGACGGCCACGGGTCGGGCCTGTTCCGGTGGGAGGCGCTCCGCGACTACTGCCCCTGCGACGTCTGCGCAGACTAGCCGCGCACGTCGAGGAGCCGGCGGCGGAGGGCGGGCACGCGCCCGGCCGCAAGCAGGAGCCGATCCCGTACGGCGGCGAGCGGGTCCGGGAGCGTCGCCAGCCGCCCGAGCCGGACCGACTGGCGGACGACGGCCTCGGCGTGCGGACGCCGCTCGGCCTCGTAGGCATTGAGCGCACCGAGCGGCGCCCCGCCCCGAGCGACGGCGTCGAGGAGCGGCGCCAGCACCCAGGCGTCGCGGAGGCCGGCGCCCAGCCCCTGCCCCAGGAACGGCGGCATCTGGTGCGCCGCGTCGCCCGCGAGCACGAGCCGGCCGCGCCGCCACGGACGCGCCACGGCGTCGCGGAACGTGTAGACGGCTGCCCGCTCCGTCTCGACGGCGTCCGGGTCGACGTGTGGGGCGAGGAGCGCGCGGAGACCGGCGGGCTGGCGGAGCGCGTCGGCGTCGTCGCCGGGCATGACCTTGAACTCCCACCGCCGCCGCGGGTCGGCAAAGGGGACGTAGGTCGTCGGGCGCCGCGGGTCGGCGATCTGCCGGAGGCGGTCGGGGAGCGCGAGCCCCGGCCGCCGGAGACGCGCGTCGACGACGAGCCAGTCCTGCCGGAACCCTCCGCCGCCCATCACCGCACCGACGGCCTCGCGGACGCGGCTCCGCGCCCCGTCGCACCCGACTGCGAGTGTGGCTCGAATCTCGAACGACCCGTCCGGCCCTGTGCCCTGTACCATCGCGCCCTCGCCGTCCGCCTCGACCGCCTCCACTGTGTGCCCAAGGCGGACCTCGACGCCCGGCGTCTCCACCAGTCGCGCGCGGAGCGCCCGCTCCACGTCGGGCTGGTGGATGAGGCGGCCGGTGGGGAAGCCGGCCGGCGGCGCTTCGGCCGGGCGCCCGCGCAGGAGGAGCCGGCCCCGCCGGTCCACGAGGTCGAACCCATCGAGCGGGCGGCCTTCGGGCGTCACGCCGACGGCGCTCAAGATGCGGAGCGCCGCTCCGTCGAGGTGGGCGGCGCGGGGGAGGCCGAACGGGCTCGTCTCTCGCTCGAGCACGACCACGCCGAGACCGCGCGCGCCGAGGAGCGCCGCCAGCGCGGCGCCGACCGGGCCGAGCCCGACGATCAGGACGTCGAAAGGGGGGATGGGAGCGGACGCGTGCGGGCCGGTCGGACTCGCCGCCGGCGCCGCGGTGCCCACCGGCGGAGCCTCCGGTCGGGCGCGCCGTCGAAACTCCACCGCCCCGCCCCGATTCAACCGGTCCCTTCCCCAACCCCCCTCCTCATGGCCGACCACTCCGTCAAGAAGATCGACTCCTCCGCCTCGCCGACCGGCGAGATGGGCCAGACCTACCTCGTCTCCGGGACCTCCCTCGCCATGCGACTGTGGTCGGAGCGTGCGGGCACGGACGGCGACCCCCACACGCGCCCGTACGAGACGGTCGGCTACGTCGTCGAGGGCCGCGTCGAGGTCCACGTCGGCGACGACACCGTCACGTGCGGGGCCGGCGACAGCTACCTCGTCCCCGAGGGCGCGACGCGGCGCTACAAGGTGCTCGAGGACCTCACGGCCGTCGAGGCCACGTCGCCCCCGGCGCGCGTGGACGACCGCGACGACGCGGCGGGCAAGCGCTAGACGCGGCCCGCTGGCGGAGGCCGCCAGCAGCGGGCGCGGTGGCTCCGACTGCCGCGCCCTTTTTTGGGCGCACCGTTTGTGGAGACGCAACCGCCGCCGCGACTCGTCGTTGAGGCGCTTTGCACTCTAAAGCTCCAGCCGCCCGTGCTCGCCTCCCCCCGCCGCCGCCTCGCCCTCGCCGGTCTCCTCGCCGGGTGGGTCGCCGTGCTCCTCACCGTCCGCCTCGCCCTCACCGGCGACGGGTTCGGGCTGTTCCTTCCGTGGAACCTGTTCCTCGCCGCCGTCCCGCTCCTGGCCTCGACGGCGCTCGTCCGCCTCGACGGGCGCGGGGCGTCGGCGTGGGCGCTCCTCTCGCTCGGGGCTGTGTGGCTGGCGTTCCTCCCGAACGCCCCGTACATCCTGACCGACCTCGTCCACCTCCGGGAGCGGCCTCCGGTCCCGTTCTGGTACGACCTGGCGATGCTCCTCTCGGGCGCCGGCGTGGGCCTGCTCGCCGGCTACGTCTCGCTGGCGGACGTCCAGGGCGTGCTCGCCCGGCGGTGGAGCGCGACCCTCGCGTGGGCCATCTCGGTCGCCGTCCTGTTCCTCAGCGCGTTCGGGATCTACCTCGGCCGCGTGCTCCGGTGGAACTCGTGGGACGTGCTCACCGCACCCGGCGCGCTCGGCCGCGACATCGCCCGGTCGGCGCTCACCCTGGACCCGACCGTCGCCGTGATGACGCTCGTGTTCGGCGGGATGCTGACGCTGGGCTACGTCGCGCTCTGGGCGCTGGCGGCGCCGACGGCCGAGCCGCGTCGTCCGTAGAGCGCGGAGCGTGGGGAAAGCGCCCTATGCTCGACGACACCCTCCGGGTCGGTACGCGGTACCGGGTACGAGGTACGGTCCGAGTTCACGACGGGCGGCTGTGTGCTAGGTACCCCGTACCGAGTACCTCCGCGTCAGTCCAGCGTCTCGACCTCGACGTCTCCGAACGCCGCCAGTTGGTCCTCGACGACGGCCCGGTCGCCGACGACGACGATCGTGGCGTCGGCGCCGCGGATGAGGTCGCGGGCCGTCGCCTGCACGTCCTCCGGCGTCACGGCGTAGACCCGCTCGACGTAGTCCTCGAGGTAGTCGCGGCCGAGCCCGTGGAGGTCGAGGAAGGCCAGCGACTGCGCCAGCCCGCCGGGGTTCGAGTTGCGGAGGACGAACGTGCCGGCGAGGTAGTTCTGGATCCCCTCCAGCTCCTCCGCGCTCGGCGGGTACGTGGCGAGGCTGTCGATCTCGTAGAGGATCTCGCGGATGGCCGGGCCCGTCGACTCGGTCACGACGGCCGCCTGCTCGGCCCAGTAGGCGTCGCGGTAGCGCGTCGAGACCGACGAGCCGGGGCTGTAGGTGTAGCCCTTGTCCTCGCGGATGTTGCGCGTGATCCGCGAGCCGAACGAGCCGCCGAGGAGGGCGTTCGTGACTTCGAGCCGGACGTACTGCTCGGGGTCTACGGACGGGTCGGCCGTCGGGAGGCCGACGTAGACGTTCGACTGCGCGGCACCGGGCTGGTCCACCAAGACCACGCGGCGGCCGGTCGTGGGCTCGGGCGGCGCGGGCATCGCGGCCTCGACGTCGGCGTCCCACGTCCCGAAGGCGCGGCGGACGGCCTGCTCGACGGCCTGCTCGTCGAACCGGCCGAACACGTAGAGGTGCGTCCGGGCCGGGCCCACGGTCGCGTCGTAGAACGCGCGGACGCTCTCCGGCGTGGCCGCCTCGATGTCCTCGACGACGGGGAGCACGGTCGTGGCGTACGGGTGCTCGCCGTAGAGCGCGCGCCGGAACGTCGCGAGGGCGAGCGTGCCCGGCTGGCTGCGGGCGACCGCGGCGCCCCGGAGCCGGTTTCGCTGCGCCCGCTCGAAGGCGTCCTCGGGGAACGCCGGCTCGGTCAGGACCTCGGCCACGAGGTCGACGAGGTCGGGCGTGAACTCGCTCAGGACGCGCCCGCCGACCGTCGTCTGGTCGAGCCCGGCGCCGGCCGTGACGGTGCCGCCCATCCGCGCGGCGGCCTCCGCGATGGCCTCGGCCGACCGGCTGGCGGTCCCCTCGGTCAGGAGGTCGGCCACCAGGTCGACGGTCGTGTTCTGGCCCAGCCCCTCGTCCACGTTCCCCACGCGGACGACGGCGTAGACCGACGCCTTCGGTACGCTCCCGTAGGGGAGGAGCGTAACGTCGAGGCCGTTGTCGAGCGTGAACGTCCGGCCCTCCGGTAGCTCGAACGGCTGCGGCTCGCCCGGCGCGGGCGGCGTGGAGGGGAAGTCTTGGGCCGAGGCGCCGGCGACGACGAGCGCGGCGAGCGCCAGCAGGGCGAGGGGGCGGAGCATGGGGCGGAGCATCAGGGAGAGCAAAAAAGAGACAGAAGAAGTCCCCCTCCTAGACAGGAGGGGCTAGGGGTGGTTGATCGGCCGGGGCTTTGCGCTCGCCAGACTGGCGGAACGCCTCCGCCAGCGGACCAGACGGTGCCGGTGCCGAGGCTTCGCGCTCGTCCGGTCTACCCCCTCCCGCTTCGCGGACTCCCCCTGTCCAGGGGGAGGACTTTGGGGGAGCCACGTCCCGCGCACTACGACCCCCCGCCGGCGGCCTCGAGCAGGATGACGGTCCGGTTCTCGGGGCGGAGGACCTGGCGGGCCGTCCGCCGGAGGAGGCCCGGCGTGACCTGCTCGAAGCGGTCCACGAGCGTGTTGACCCGGGCCGGGTCGTCGTCGAACAGGGCGAAGGACGCGAGCAGGTCGGCCCGGCCGAACCCGTCGAGCGTGTCGTAGAGGCCGGACCGGAGCTTGACCTTGGCGCGCGCCAGCACGTCGCCGTCGACGCCCTCGCGCTGGACGCGGTCGATCTCGCGGTCGATGATCGTCAGGATCTCCTCCGGGTCCGTCTCCGGGTCGTGGACGAGCGACGCCGACCACAGCATCGGCCCGTTGTAGTTGAAGAGGTTGCCGAGCGGCCAGTTCACGCCGCCGTCAACGCTGGCCGTCACGCCGGCCTCGTTCACGAGCGCCTGGCGGAGACGGCTGTCGTCGCCCGCGAGGAGGATCTCGTTGAGGAGCCCCATCGCGAAGTACTCGGGCGAGTTCCGCGGCGGCATGTGGTACCCGAAGGCGAGCGCCGGGCGGTTCGCCAGCGAGTCGACCCGGGTCACGCGCTTCTCGGCCGTCTGCGGCGGCTCGGTGAGGTCGGGGATCGGGGGCACGTCGGCGGGTTCGATCCCGCCGAAGTACTGCTCGATCCACGCCATCGTCTGGCGCTCGTCGATGTCGCCCGTGACTACGACGACGGCGTTGTTCGGCGCGTAGTACGCGTCGAAAAACGCCTGGACCTCGTCGAGCGTGGCCGCCTCCAGGTCCGCGAGGTCGCCGTAGAAGTTGTGCCCGTTGTACCAGTTCTCGAACGCCGCCTGCGGGAGGTCGAGCCACGGGAACCCCCCGTACGGCTGGTTGATGACGTTGACGCGGACCTCGTTCGAGACGACCCCCTTCTGGCTCTCCAAGTTCTCCTCGGTGATGTCGAGCCCGCGCATCCGGTCGGCCTCGGCCCAGAGCATCGTCTCGAGCGTGTTCGCCGGGACGATCTCGAAGTAGTTCGTAAAGTCGAACCGGGTCGAGCCGTTGAGGACGCCGCCGTTGCGCTGGACGAGCCCGATGAACTCGTTCTTCCCCAGGTGCTCGGAGCCCTGGAACATCATGTGCTCGAAGAGGTGGGCGAACCCGGTCCGCTCGCGCGGCTCGATCCGAAAGCCCACGTTGTAGTAGACGGCAACGGTCGCCGTCGGGGCCGAGTCGTCGGGCGAGAGGACGACCTTCAGCCCGTTCTCGAGCGAGTCGTAGACGACGGGCACCTCGAACTCGGCGTCGCGGACGGCCGCCAGCTCGGCGTCGCTCAGCGGGGCGAAGTCGGGCTCGGTCGAGGGCGGCGCCTCGGGCGCGTCGAGGACCTGGACGCCGGGCGTGCAGCCGGCGAGGACCGCCAGCGCGGTCAGGAGGAGCAGGAGTCGCATCGGGGAGGGGAGAGGGGCGCGGCAAAGGTCCGCCGAGAAACCGACGGGCGCCACCGTTTCGTCTCCGCCTCGTCGGAGGCACGCCGCCCGCTGGCGGCCGGCCCGGCCGGGCTACTCCGTCAGCGCCTCGGTCGGGATGCTCTCGTTGTCCGTCGTCTGGGCCGGGGCGTCGCCGTCGCGGCCCTCGTCGGCGAGCGGCTCGGCGGCGAACAGCCACCACCCGAGCAGGCCGATCGAGACGAGCGCGAGCCCGCCGTGGGCGATGATCGCCAGGCTCGGCCACGGCTCGCCGCGGACCTGCCGGCTGAACAGGTAGAGCCCGCCGGCCGCCGTCACGAGGAACGCCGCCAGGATCCACCACCCGACCGTCGCGTCGACCATCGCCAGCCCGACGGCGAGGAGCACGATCCCGGACAGGTTCCACAGCCCGTGCGTGATCCCGAGCGCCTTCCCCGACTTCTTGCCGCGCCAGTGCATGACGGCCATGAAGATGCCGAGCGAGGCGCCGATGAGGAAGGCGAAAAAGGAGGCGACGTCCATTCGGAAGGGGGGGAGACGGGCAGCGTTGTAGGGCGGCCGGCGCGTTCGTGATCCGCCGAGCCCACGTTTCGGGCACTCCCTGAGGCCGCCCGCCCCGCTGGCGGACCTCCGCCGCCAGCGGACCCGCCGCCGCCGCCGGGCGTAGGGCCGCTGCCCTCCCGCGCTCCCATGTCCGACGCCCCCGCCCGCACCGCCTTCCTGACCGGCGGGACGGGGTTCGTCGGAAGCTGGGTGGCCGAGGAGCTGTTGGGCCGCGGCTACCGCGTCCGCGCGCTCGTCCGCCGCGACCCGAAATGGCTCGACGGGCTCGACGGGCTCGACGTCGAGACCGTCCGGGGCGACCTGTCGACTGTCGACGCGCTCCGCCAGGGCGTCCGTGACGCCGACGCCGTCGTCCACGTCGCTGGCCTCACGCGCGCGCGCGACCAGGCCGCGCTCGACCGCGCGAACGTCGACGGGACGCTGGCCCTCCTCGCCGCCGTCCGCGACGCCGCGCCCGGCGCCCGCGTCCTCGTCACGAGCAGCCTGGAGGCGATGGGCCCCAACCGCGTCCGCCCCGACGGCACGCCGATCCCCGCGACCGAGGCCGACGTGCCCCGCCCGATCTCGATGTACGGCCGGAGCAAGGCGCGGATGGAGGCCGAGGTCCGCCGCCAGTTCCCCGACCTCGCCGCGACCGTCGTCCGCCCGCCGGCCGTCTACGGCCCGCGCGAGGCCGACATCTTTGAGATGATCCGGGGCGCCGCGCGCGGCCTGTTCCCGGTCGTCGGCGACGCCCATGCGCCTCGCCTGTCGCTCGTCCACGCCCGCGACCTCGCGCGCGGCATGGTGGATCTCGCGGAGGCGTCGGAGGCGTCGGGCGGGACCTACTTCGTCGGGAGCGACCGGGCGTACTCGTGGGCCGAGGTCCGGTCCGCCGTCGAGGCCGCGCTCGGCCGGCGGACGCTGAGGCTACCGGTCCCGGCCGCCCTGATCGGCGCGGCCGGCGCGCTGGCGGAGCGCGTCGGCGGGCTCGCGGGCACGCTCCCGCCGCTCACGCGCGACAAGGCCGAGGCCGCCCGCTACGCCTGGACGTGCTCGACGGAGAAGGCCGCGCGCGACGTCGGCTACCGCCAGCGGGTCGGGCTCGACGAGGGGATGGCCGAGACCGTGGCCTGGTACCGCGAGATGGGGTGGCTGTAGAGACGTCGCGACGGGGCCTCTCCGCAGTCGCGTTCGGGCCCGGCACGCGGCAGGGCTGTGGCGGATGTGGCGGAGTTGTGTCGGCCGTCCATCGGGTGTACGGCTTCAGCGGGAGGGGCAGACGGACCGGGAGGGGAGCGCCGTACCGTGGCTCCCGACACCGTTCGGGGTCGTCCCCCCACACTCAACCGCCACCATGACCCGCTCACGTTACCTCGCCCGCCGCGCGGCTCTCGCGCTTGCCGCTGGCCTCCTCATCGCGCACGCCCCAGACGCCCAGCCCGAGCGCCCGGCCCTCGGCGACCGCCTCGACCGCGTCGCCTCCGCCCTCACCCTCAGCGCCGACCAGCAGGCCGCGCTCGACGCCGTCGCCGCCCGCTACGCTGAGCCCGTGCCAGGCGCCCTCTGGTCCGCCGCCGCCGACGTCGAAGCCGTCCTCACCGACGCCCAGGTCGACGACCTCCGCGAGGCTGGGCAG
>CAZDFV010000091.1:0-10639 GCA_964504495.1 uncultured Rhodothermales bacterium | reverse complement strand
CGCGCGTTCGGGGCGGCGCCGCCGATGTCGCTCCTGTTCGACGGCGGCACGCCGGCGCGCATGGCCGCCGCCCTCCGCGACGGCGCCGAGGCCGAGCGGACCTGGACGTCGCTCGTGCCGATCCGGCCGGGCGGCACGCGGGCGCCGCTCTTCTGCGTCCACTCGTACGACGGGCAGGTGCTCCCGTACCGGCTCCTCGCCCACCACCTCGGCCCCGACCAGCCGGTGTACGGCCTCCAGGCCGTCGGTCTCGAGGGCGACGAGGAGCCGCTCGCCGACGTCCGGGCGATGGCCGCCCGCTACGTCGCCGAGGTCCGGTCGGTCCAGCCGGAGGGCCCGTACGCGCTCCTCTCGATCTGCTTCGGGATCGCCGTGGCGCTCGAGATGGGCCGGCTCCTCACCGACGCCGGCCAGGAGGTGTCGCACCTGTTCGTGCTCGACTCGTCGTTCGAGGGCGCCCCCCGACACGCCATGACCTCCGATTCGGAACGCGCAGCGTCGGGACGTCCGGAGAGCCGGCCGCTCCGTGTCCTCCGGCGCATCGCCAGCCTCGACACGCTCCGCGAGCTGCCGGCCCATCTGGCCGTGCACGGGCCGAAGGTGCTCGCCCCGTTCCAACAGCTCGTGACCTGGGGGAGGCAGGCGGCGGCGGGGCCCCGCGAGCTCCGCGAGTGGCGCGCGTTCCGGGCCTGCCAGCAGGCGTGGGACGCCTACAGGCCGGCCCCGTACGCCGGGCCGGTCACGCTCGTACGGAGCAGCGCGTGGACCAACCGGGTCGCCAAGCGGTGGCACATCCCGGTGTGGGCCGAGTTGGCCGGGGGGGGCCTGACGGTCCACGCGGTGCCGGGCAACCACGAGGACATGCTGACGGAGCCGTACGTCCAGACCCTGGCCGCCCGCGTCCGCGCCTCGCTCCAGGAGGACGGGCGCCCCCGCCCCGGGACGGACCCTGGGGCCCGGAGCCTGGACACGGCCTGACCCCGAGCCGATGGCCCACGTCCTCTGCGTCACGACCGGGCTCACGGGCGTCCTCCACGCCAGCTTCGAGCTGGCGCGCCGGCTGGAGGCGGCCGGCCACCGCGTGACTTACCTGTCGTGGTCGCCCGTCGGCGACGCGGTCGGGGCGCAGGGGCTCCCGTTCGTGCCCCTCCCGCCGTTCGTCGCCTCGCCCGCCCCGGCGCAGACGCCCGGACCGGACCGACCGGGCCGGCTGGGGCGGACCGCCGGTCGCCTGGCGTCGCGCAGGGCTCGCCTCGACGCGGGCGTCGAGGCGCTCCAGCTCGACGGCCACGCGCGCGCCCTCCGAGACCTCGACGCGGACCTCGCCCTCGTCGACGTGGAGATGCACGAGACCGTGCTCGCCGCGCATGAGGTCGGGCTCCCGACCGTGCTGCTCAGCCCGTGGTTCTCGCTGTGGCCCGGGACCGGCCAGCCCCCGCTCGGGAGCGCGACGGTCCCCGGGCGGGACCTCCGGGGACACCCGCTGGCGGTCCGCGCCGAGTGGGCCGGTCGCCGGGCGCGGCGCGCGCTCCGCCAGCTCGGCTGGCGCGTTCGGGGCCGGCTCGACCGGCGCGACGTCCTCCGCCACGCCGCCCGCCGCGTGGGCTTCCCACAGCGCGAGTGGGTCGAGGTGCCGTTCCCCCCGCCGTTCGCGTACCGCACGCTCCCGACGCTGGCTATGGCGCTGGCCGAGCTGGAGTTCCCGCAGCGCCGACGACCCGCCCTCCACTACGTCGGGCCCATGGTCCACGCCGACCGGCACGACGTCCACGCGACGCCCGAGGTCGAGGGACGGGCGGAGGCCGTGGTCGCCCGGTGCCGAGAGGCCGGGACCCGCCTGGTCTACGCCGCCGCGAGCTCGATGGCTAAGGGCGACGCCGCGTTCCTGCGCAAGGTGGCCGGCGCGTTCGCTCGTCGCCCGGACTGGCATCTCGTCGTGGGCCTCGGTGGGCAGACGGCCCCGGAGGCGCTCGGCGCCCTCCCCCCCAACGCGACGGCGCTGGAGTGGGCCCCCCAGCTCCGCCTCCTCGACGCGGCCGAAGCGGCGGTCGTGCCCGGCGGCATCAACACGATCCACGAGTGCCTCCATTTCCGGGTCCCGATGGCCGTCTACTCGGACGGCCTGAGCGACCAGGACGGGTGCGCGGCGCGCCTCGCCTACCACGGCCTCGGGGTCCGGGGCCGCAAGTCCGATTCGGAGACCGAGATCGAGCGGACGCTGGAGCGCGTCCTGACCGACGGCGGCGTCCGCCAGTCGGTCGAGCGGTTCCACGCCCTCTACGAGCGGTCGCGCCGGTCCGGCGCCGTCGCCCGACTCGTCGAGGCCCACCTTCCGTCCTAGACCGTGCGCCCCTCCGACCCCGCCCGCGCCGCCGTCAACCGGCTCCTCCGACCGCTCGGCCTGGAGGTCCGTCGGCGTCCACCCGCCGATCCGGTCCCCGCCGTCGACCCGGACGAGGCGGCCGAGCTGGGGGCGGAACTGGCGGCGTTCGCGGCCGGCCGGCCGGCCGGCTCCGACCTCGCCGACGTCGGGGCGCTCCGCGACTACCTCTCGGACCGTCGGATCGCTTTCTTCCACGAGGCCGTCCGGGCCGCCGAGGCGGCGGGTGTCGTCTTCGACGGGCGGCGCGTGCTCGACGCCGGGAGCGGGACGGGCTTCCTCCTCCGTCACCTCGCCCGGACGCGCACGCCCGCCGCGCTCGCCGGCCTCGACTCGTTCGCCGAGATGAACGAGCTGGCCCGCCGGCTCTGCCCCGGCGCGACCGTCACCGACGGCTCGCTGTTCGAGGCGGGGGACCTGTTCGAGGCGGAGGACCCGTTCGACGTCGTCGTCTGTACGGAGGTGCTCGAGCACCTCGTCGACCCGGCCGCCGCCGTCCGCCACTTGGCCGGGCTTCTTGCCCCCGGCGGCGCCCTCGTCCTGACCGTGCCGAACGGGCGGGAGGACCAGCACCCCGCCTACGGGATGCGGTCCGACGGGACCGCCTATTGGGGACATGTCCACTTCTGGAGCCCCGAGAGCTGGCCGCTCTTTCTGCGCGCGTCCCTCGGCGCCGACGCCGACGTGCGGACGGCCGTGGTGTCGACGGGGGAAAACCTCGGGGTCCTCTGGCCGGACGGAGCGACCGCCTAGGGCGTGTCAGCGACTCGGCCGGGGAGGTTCGGCGCGTGCCCGACTGCCCCGCCTACCCGACCGACTGCTCCGACGAGGAGTGCCCCCCCGCTGCGCCCTACCTCGCGCTCGCCTCGGAGGACGGGGTACGCTGTGAGGTTCGAGTCGGCGACGGTCATGGGCCAGCCGGCTATGGGCGCCCCTCGTCGACGGCCGCCAGGACCTCGTCGGCCGTGACCCACACGCCGCGGTCGGCGAGCCGCTCACGGAGCGCGCCGGCCCGGGCGAGGGCGCCGCCGGGGGCCGGGGCCCCGACCTCCTCCTTGGGGAGGAGGATGGCCTCGCGGCTGGGGCTCCGGCGGTCCCGCTCGGCCCGGGCCTTGAGCTGGCGGTGGAGGTGGCGGAAAACGTTCTTGAGGGCGAGCCTGGCCGCAGATTCCGTAACGGGTCTAGAGTGGAGGCTACGCAACCGCCCTCCGGAACCCCCACCCGCCAGCCCCGCCCCGAACTTCCGGCCTCCGCTACGACCACGCGGCGTACCGTGAGCGGAACGTGGTCGAGCGGGCGCTGGGCCACCTGGAGGAGCACCGGCGGGTCGCGACGCGGCACGAGAAGCTAGCCCGGAGCGTTCTGGCCGTGGTCAGGCTGGCGTTCGCCGTCCGCTACCTCCGGCTCCTCGAATCACGAGACAGGCCCCGGTCGGACTGCGCTCGACGTCCGCACGATCCTCGCCCGGCTTCCCAGCCACGCCCGCGACGCGCTCGCCGCACTCCGCCGACGGCACGACCTCGCGCTCGTCGTCCTCACCGCCGGGGCATAGACCTTCGCCGAGGCTGTGGGTGAGGGCGAGGACCGGGCTACGGAGGAGCCGATCCTCCTCGCCTCCCGCACACCGGGCGATCCCGGCACCCCCGTCGGGTCGGACGCCGTCGGAAAGGCCGTCCGCGACCTCACCGCCCTCGGCGGCGTCCTGACCACGTCGCTCGCGGCGCCTCCCGCGGACACCGAGTGAGCGCCCCGGGCACCGCCCCGCCTGTCGTGTGTAACAATTCGGTAACACACGATCCCGCCTCGCCCTGCAGCTGGGTCGCCCCACCGCTATGCAGAACCCGCTCCACCTCTTCCGCTTCCTCACCGGAGCCCGCCCCCCCCTCATCGACCGGGCCGTCGGCGACCTCGGCGCCATGCTCGACACGGCCGCTGAGATGTTCGCCGCCGCGAGCGCGTGCCTCCTCGACAACGAGCCGCTCCGCACGGACCTCGCGGCCCTCGACGACCGCGTGAACGAGGGCGAGCAGGCCGTCCGTCGGTCCGTCCTCGAGCACGTCACCGTCGCGCCCCAGGACGAGACCTCGTTCAGCCTGCTCCTCGTCTCCGTCGTCCAGGACGCCGAGCGGTGCGGGGACCTCGCCAAGACGCTCGCGAAGGTGTCCGAGCTCGCCGACGCCCCCCGGATGGGGCCGCACGTCGAGCGGCTCGCGGGCCTCCGCGACCGGGTGGCCTCGGCGTTCCCCCGCGCCCGGCGGGCGTTCCTGGACGGCAACTCGGCGCTGGCCCGCGAGGTCATGGACGAGCACGCCCAGACGAAGGGGGACGTGGCCGAGGCCATCCGCCAGATCGCGTCCGACCCCGACCTCACGCCGAACGCGGCGGCCGTGCTCGCCATGAGCGCCCGGATCGTCGGGCGGACCTCGTCGCACCTCTCGAACATCGTCTCGGCCGTAGCCCTCTCGTTCGACCAGGTGCGGAACGCGCCGACGTGGGACGTAGCGCAGACGCCGGACGCGGTGTAGGTCGCTCGCCGCCGAGTCCGCCCGCGCCGTCCCCCCGCCCCGTCGTCGCCGCCGACTTCCTGGCACCCGCCGAGGGCCTCCTCGCCCTTGGAAGCGCCGTCCAGTCAGACTTGGTCCGGGCGGTTCCAGCGATTGCGGTTGGGCTCGGGCTCCTCGGGGTCGGGATCGTGTCCGGGGACCGGAGGGAGAACCGAACGCGAGGACTCACGACGGCCGCCTCACTCCCCGTTGCGAGCCCGATCGGGATCGTCGTCGCGCTCGGTCACCGCGTCCCCACCGTCGGGGCCACGGTCCTGCTCGTCCTCGCGCCGACCGTGGCCGAGCAGGTCGAGGACGCCGCCGGGGTCCCCCTGACCGCTAGGCGCACGGGTCCGTGCCTGCCCGTTCCGAAGTGCGCAGGCCGGCGTTGGGTGCCTCCTGGGCAGTTCGACCCTACGTGCTAGAAACGCCGTCGTCAGAAGCGCAGGGCCTCCCCTACCCCTGTGGGAGTCCCGTCCCGAGCCCGGATCGGTCAGCGGGCGGTGGGCCTCGTCCTCAGCCTGCACGTCGGCCGTCGTCCCGGACGGTCTCGGGGGGCTGGCGACGCGCGAGCGTGAAGTCGGCGTGAGGGCGGGCCTTCTGCGTCGGGGGCGGGTACGGGACTCTATATTTAGGACAACAAAGTCCTGATAGGCCCGTTCACCTGCCATGCTCCTCTCCCAGCGCTGCGAGTACGCGATCCGGGCCGCCCTTTACCTGGCGGCGGCCGACCGGACCGACTACGTCGCCGTCCGCGAGATCAGCGAGGCCCTCAACGTCCCCCGCCCGTTCCTCGCCAAGACGGTCCAGGACCTCACCGGCGCCGGCGTGTTCACGTCGATGCGGGGCCCGGCGGGGGGGCTCGCCCTCGCCCGGCCCGCCGACCGGATCACGCTGAAGGAGGTGGTCCTCGCCGTCGACGGCGCCGACATCTTCACCGAGTGCGTCCTCGGGCTGCCGGGCTGTGGCGACCGGAAGCCGTGCCCGCTCCACGACCAGTGGGTCCCGGCCCGCACGCAGGTCCACGCCATGTTCGCCGGCGCGACGCTGGCGGACACCGCCGCCCGCACCCGGGCCGGCGACTTCAGGCTCGCCCTCGCGCGAGAGGCCGCCTGAGTTTTTTTCACCCTAATTAGGACCCATAGGTCCCAATAAGACCCCCGCACCCATGACCCGCCCCATCCTCCTCACGATCGCGGCCGTCGCGCTGACGGCCCTCCTCGGCCTCGCCGCCTTCCGGACGGGCGGGGCCGCCCCCGCGGCCGACGACGCGTTCTCCTCCGAGATCACGCTCCCCGAGATCGTGGGTCAGGAGGTCGCCGTCCTGACCCAGGCCCCGAACGTCCCGCCGCCCATCACGCGTGACCACGCGACGCGCGTGGTCGTCGGGATGGAGACGGTCGAACTCACGAAGCAGCTGGCCGACGGCGTCGAGTACACGTTCTGGACGTTCGGCGGCGACGTGCCCGGCCCGTTCGTCCGCGTCCGCGAGGGCGACCTCGTCGAGTTCCACCTCGCCAACGCCGACGACAGCACGGTCCCCCACAACATCGACCTCCACGCGGTCACCGGGACCGGCGGCGGGGCCGAGATGTCGCTCGTCGTGCCCGGCCACGCGACCTCGTTCGAGTTCCGGGCCATCAAGCCGGGCCTCTACGTCTACCACTGCGCGACGGCGCCGGTCGGGCTCCACGTGGCGAACGGGATGTACGGGCTGATCCTCGTCGAGCCCGCCGAGGGCCTCCCGCCGGTGGACAAGGAGTTCTACGTGATGCAGAGCGAGTTCTACACCACGGGGAAGATGGGCGAGCCGGGCTTGCAGCCGTTCGACCTGGAGAAGGCCGTCGACGAGGAGCCCGAGTACGTCGTCTTCAACGGGCGCGTCGGCGCGCTCACGGGCGAGAACGCGCTCCGGGCCGAGGTCGGCGAGACCGTCCGGCTCTTCGTCGGCAACGGCGGGCCCAACCTCACGTCGAGCTTCCACGTGATCGGCGAGATGTTCGACCGGGTCTACGGCGAGGGCGGGACGGCCGTGAACCAGGGGAACGTCCAGACGACGGGCGTCCCGGCCGGCGGCTCGACGATCGTCGAGTTCCTCCTCGACACGCCCGGCCGCTACACGCTCGTCGACCACGCCCTTTTCCGGGCCTTCAACAAGGGGGCCGTCGGGATCCTCGAGGTGACCGGGGACGGGCACCCGGAGATCCTCCGGCACACGCCCGACGCCTGACCCTCCGGACCCGTCGCCCCCACGGCCATGCCCTCCCCCCTCGTCGTCCTGCTGACGCTCGTCGCCATCGCGCTGGCGCCGCTGGCCGTCCCGCGCGCCGTGCTCGTCGGGTCTTCGACCGATGAGGCCGCCCGCCTCGGGGCCGAGGTGGAGGAGGGCGGGCCCGTCGAGGCCGCCCCGGCCGAGGCGCTGCCCGCCGAGGTGCCCGAGGTCGAGATGGCGGCGGTGCGGGGGGGCACGTTCCGGCCGCTGTACCAGACGGCTACGGGCGAGGCCGAGGTGGAGGTCGCCGACTTCCGCCTCGCCGTCCGCCCGGTGACGAACGCCGATTTTCTGGCCTTCGCGACCGCGAACCCCGACTGGCGGCGCTCGCGCGTGCGGCCGCTCTTCGCCGAGGACGGCTACCTGGGCCACTGGGCCGGCGACCTCGACCTCGGGGACGCCCCGCCGAACGCGCCCGTCGTCAACGTGTCGTGGTTCGCGGCCCGGGCCTACGCCGCGTGGGCCGGCGCCCGGCTCCCGACGACCGACGAGTGGGAGTACGCGGCGTCCGCCAGCGCGACGCGGGCCGACGGCCGGGACGACCCCGCCTGGCGCGCGACGATCCTCGCCCGCTACTCCCGCCCGACGCCGAGCCCGCTCCCGGACGTCGGGCAGGGCGAGCCGAACGTGTGGGGCGTCCGCGACCTCCACGGGCTCGTGTGGGAGTGGGCCGACGACGTCGCGAGCGCGCTCGTGACGGCCGACTCCCGCCAGAGCCGCGACGCCGACAGCCGGCGGTTCTGCGCGGCCGGGGCCGTCGGCGCCTCCGACTTCGAGGACTACGCGGCCTTCCTCCGCTACGGCTTCCGCGGCGGCCTCGAGGCCCGCTACGCCGTCCCCAACCTCGGCTTCCGCCTCGCCGCGGACGCCTGATCCTCCGAACCATGCCCCGCCTCTTCCTCCTCGCCCTCGCCGCCGCGACGCTCGCGGCCTGCCAGTCGGCCGCGCCGCCCGCCGGCGACGCGCCCCTCTCCGACGCCTCGGTCTACCAGGTCGACGCGGCGTGGGGGACCGACACCGGCGAGACGCTCACGCTCGCCGACCTCCGCGGCACGCCCGTCGCGCTCGCGATGGTCTACGCCGACTGCGGGACGGCCTGCCCGATGATCGTCCACGACATGAAGCAGATCGGCGAGGCCGCGGGCGTCCCGCTCCGCTACGTCCTCGTCACGCTCGACCCCGCGCGCGACACGCCCGAGAAGCTCCGGGCCTTCCGCGCCATGCACGGGATGGGCGACGACTGGACGGTGCTGCGCGGCACGGACGACGACGTCCGGACGCTCGCGGCCGTCCTCGGCGTCCACTACCGGGCCGACCCGAACGGCACCATCGCCCACTCCAACCTCATCACGCTCCTCGACGCGGGCGGCGACGTCGTCGCCCAGCAGGAGGGGCTCGGGACCGACCCCGCCCCGGCGGTCGCCGCCCTCCACACCGCTCGCTAACCCGGCCTCGACGGCCACCCTCACCCCCCACCCATGATGACCCCCCGCATCCCCGCCCTCGCGCTCGCCTTCGGCCTCGCCCTCTCCGCCTGCGGCGGCGACGATGCCCCGGCCACGGAGACCGCCAGCGTGCCGACGGCAGCGCCCGTCACCGAGACCTCCACGGACGCCCCGCCCGCC
Source organism: uncultured Rhodothermales bacterium (assembly GCA_964504495.1). Taxonomy (GTDB): domain Bacteria; phylum Bacteroidota; class Rhodothermia; order Rhodothermales; family Rubricoccaceae; genus Rubrivirga. The sequence continues at coordinate 1,819 of CAZDFV010000091.1, read as the reverse complement.
GAGGTCGCCGCCGAAGTCGCGCCCTACGACGGTCCGGCCTTCGAGGCCACGATCACGCCCGTCGGCGAGACGATGGAGTACGAGCAGACGGAGATCACCGTGCACCCCGGCCAGACCGTCCGGCTCACGTTCCAGAACACGGCGACCAACCCGGCCATGAGCCACAACGTCGTCGTGCTCGCCATGAACGCGAGCGTGAACGACGTCGGCCAGGCGGCCATGAGCGCGGCCGACACCGACTACATCCCGGCCGGTTTCGACGACCAGATCCTCGCGCACACGGCGATGGCGGCGCCCGGCGAGACCGTCACGGTCGAGTTCACGTCCCCGGCCGAGGGCGAGTACACCTACGTCTGCACGTTCCCCGGCCACTACATGATGATGCAGGGGACGATGCGCGTCGTCGCCGCCTAGCGTCTCACCGCGCCCGGACGGGCGTTCCCACCACGGCCCGTCCGGGCGCACTCCGATTTCCATGCCCGCCCTCCCCGACATTGAGACCGAGGCCGACGTCCGCGCGGTCGTCTACGCCTTCTACCGCGACATGGAGGCGGACCCCGTGCTCGGCCCGTTCTTCGCCGGGCTCGACTGGGAGGCGCACCTGCCCAAGATGGTCTCGTTCTGGTCGTCCGTCGTGTTCCAGACCGGCGCCTACCGGGGCCGGCCGTTCGACCCCCACGCCCGGATGCCCGGGCTCGACCGCGAGCACTTCGCGCACTGGGTCGGCCGGTTCCTCGGGACCGTCGACGGGCTCTATTCCGGCCCCCGCGCCGACCTCATCAAGGCGCGGGCCGAGCAGATCGCGGGCGTGTTCCAGGTCAAGCTCGGCCTGTGGCCGACGCTCAGCGCCGCATGAAACGCTCGGCCGCCCTCGAACCGCTCTCGCACGACCACCACGCCGGGCTCGCCTTCGCCGCCCGCCTCCGACGCGCGCGACGCGCGGACGAGGACCCCGCGCCGCTGGCGGTCGAGGTCGCGGCGTTCTGGCGCGACCACCTCGTCCCGCACTTCGAGGAGGAGGAGGCCTTCGTGCTCCCCGTCCTCGACGACGGCGCCGCGCCGCTAGCGGCCCGGATGGTCGAGGAGCACCGCCAGATCCGCGCGCTCGTCGAGCAGGTCGCGGCCGAGGCTCCATCGTGGGACGGCCCGCTCGGTGCCGTCGCCGACGCGCTCGCGGCCCACGTCCGCTTCGAGGAGCGCGAGGCCTTCCCCGCCGCCGAGCGGCTGGGCGGCGACGCGCTCGCCCGGCTCGGCGCTCGGACCCGGGCCGCCGCGACGGCCGCCCGTCCACGCCCGGTCCCCCGCAGGCGCCCCCGCGCCCATCCAGCTCGACTTCCCCGAGGACGTGTTCTCTGCGCTCCGGGCCGCACCCGAGGCGTTCGCGAGCGGGCTCCGTCCGGCCGCCGCCGTGAAGAGGCGGGCGCGCAAGAACCGTCAGGAGCTCGGACGCTGCCCCCCGGACGGGCCGCTGGGCGCGACTGGGACCGCGGGGGCTAGCCAGCCGTCGTCCTTCGAGCGTTATCGGAAGGGGTCCAACGCTGAGTGCGCCAGCAGACGTCGTTCTGCCCGACACCCCTGGAGAAGGCGGTCGCGAGTGCTACCGTCCCACTCCATCGGTTGTGATTAAGCCGCGCTGGTTGCGCCCGCCCTTGGGCCCCACTTTTGGGTCCGGTTGCCCGCACGCGGCTGGCGACCGGGCTCAGCGACCGGCGTCCCACGCGCCCGCAGGCGGCAGACGCGCCGCCGCCTGTGCCACCGCCGCTGCCAGGGCGCTGAGCGCGAGCCGCTGGCGGCGCACGTAGGCCGTCGCCTCGAACGG
>CAZDFV010000090.1:0-10688 GCA_964504495.1 uncultured Rhodothermales bacterium | reverse complement strand
GGGAGCGCCGTCGCCTCCGCCAGCGCGCCGGCGACGCCGTCGGCGCTGACGTCCGTCCACCACCCGCACCGCTCGCGCTCGAGGGCGGCCCACGGCGCGCCGCGCGTCGTGAGCACCGGCACGCCCGCCGCGAGCGCCTCGGCGACGACGATCCCGAAGTTCTCCGTGTGTGTCGGAAGCACGAACAGGCTCGCAGACCGGTACAGCGCCCACTTCTCCCCGTCCGCGACCGGTCCGGTAAACGAGACGGCGCCGTCCAGCCCCGCCTCGCGGACGAGCCGCTCGACCTCCGCCCGGTGGCCGCCCTCGTCGGGCCCGGCGACGACGAGCTCCCAGCCCTGGGGCCGAACGCGCGCCCAGGCCTCGACGAGGAGGGGGAGCCCTTTGACCGGGTGGATCCGCGAGAGGAACAGGGCTCGGCGTGGGCCCGCCTCGACGGGTCCCCTCTCGGCCTCGACGGCCTCGGGGGGGGGCTCGACGCCGTACGGAACGAGGGCCACGGGCGCCCCGAGCCCGAGCCGTCGGACGTCCTCGACCTCTCCGGACGACGACACCTGGAGCACGTCGGCCAGGGCGAGCGCGCGGCGCTGGTAGGCCCACCACGCCGCCTTCTTCTTGAGCCGCCGGTGGCGCAGGGCCCACGGAGACGCCATCCCCTTCAGCGCCACCACGAGTGGGGCTCCGGCGCGACGGGCGGCGTAAGCCACGGCAGCGTTCTCGGGGAGCCACAGCCCGTGGTCGTGGACGACAGCCGCGGACGCCCCCGCAGCCTCACGGACGGTGTCCCCGAACGCAGCCCGGCCCCCGAACGCGGCCTGCCAACCGGGCGCGGGCGTGCGGCGGACAGAAATGCCAGACTCGCGGGGTAGGACCTCGGCCCCGTCCGATAGGCCCGTCACGATCGCCGTCGGCACGCCCGCGCGGACGAGCGCGTCGCAGAGACGGGTCACGCTCCGGCTGGGACCGCCGTGGGCGTCGGACAGGCTGGCGACGGTATGGACGGCCCGGACCGCCGGCGCCTCCGCCCGGGGAGCCGGCGCCACGAGGGGGGAGACCTCAGGCATGGGCCTCGGCCGGCGCCTCGGGAGCCTCGCCCGGGGCCTCGTTCAGGTCCCACTCCGTGATCCTGAGCCACTCCCGCATCGGCCCCTCGAGGAACCGGAGGAGGACGGCCAGGACCAAGAACTTGACGACGACGCCCGCGAGCAGCTTGACGGCCGCGATCTCGTACTGATACGTGAAGAGGAGGGCGGCCATCGCGAACCCGAACCCGAGCAGCGCGCTCCCGCTCCGCGTGACGAAGTAGCGGTAGACGCCCCCCCAGAGCAGACCGATCACGAAGATGACCCCGTACATCCCGACCGGACCGAAGTCGATGTAGCTGTCGGCCACGTAGCCCAGGCTGATCGACGTCCCCGACTCGGCCCCCGCCATGTTCATCCCGGTGAACTGCATGGTGTGCTCAGAGTCCGAATCGAGCACGGGCTTGCTCGGGTAGAGCAGGCGCGGGACGAGGTTCTGGACCGCCGCGCCCCACACCTGTCCGTCTTGGTGCGGCACCACGGTGGGCACGTAGTCCATGACGACGCCGAAGAAGTCGACGTAGGCCACACGCGCGAGGAGCGGGTCGAGCGAGTCCTGGAGGTCGGCCCAGGTGAGGGTGCCAACGAGGTCGCCGAGCGCGTCGAACTGCTCGTCGCGCGAGACCCGGGTCTCCTGCATCCCCGACCCCTGGTTGAGGAAGGCCCGGTACTCCATCTTCACCGCCGTCCACGCACTCCCGAGCACGAGGAGCGCGGCCACACCAGCCAGTCCGATCCCGACCGTCCGCCCGCTCAACCGGCTGAACACGGTGAACACGGCGAGCCCGAGGACGAAGACGACCGTCTTGAACTCGGAGAAGAACCCGAGCCCCTGGACAAACTCGAAGGCCGTGGCGGCGGCCAGGAACAGGTACCCCTCCCGCTGCGAGAGCACGACGTACCCGAGGACGAAGAACCCGATCCATTTGATGCCCTCAACGGCGTACGCGATCTGCGCCACGCCGGGGACGATCCACATGGCCCCGTTCGCGGCCAGCCCGACGAGCGCCGTGACGACGTAGAACGAGAGCGCCCGAGAGAGCGGGATGTACGTGGCCTCGGCCTCGGCCTCGGGTCCGCGCGGCGCGCCCGCCCCCCGGAGCGCGAGCCGCATCCCGAGCGCGAGCACGACGAGGGCCAGGAGCCCCATCCAGATCGCCCGCTCCACGGTCGCCGTCACGGCGATCTGGACCACGTCCACCCCCAGGAGGTTCGCGTGGAACACCTTGGCCGAGACCTGCACCCACTGGAACGCGACCGCGAACAGGAGGACCGGCATCTCGCCCCGCCGCCACAGCAGCGTGATCAGGACGGGGAGGACGAGGAGCGCGCCGGCCGTCAGGAGCGGGTTCGGCGACAGGAGCGAGAGCGCGACGCCGACGCCGAGGATGCCCCACACGGCCCCCTCCGGCCGGACGTACCACGACCGATGAGAGGGCGTCTCGTCCCACTCGGCGGGGTCGGCGGCGGCAGCGATCATGGGCACGACGAGGGGTCTAGCGGACGGGTCGAGGGTAACGACGGCCGGGCCGCTCCAATACGTGTGCGACGGCGGTTCGTTCGGGGTTCACCTGGCGGAGATGGAGGGCTGGCCTGCCCTCGGTGGTAGGAAGACGTCCGGCTGGCGGTCTAGCCGGAGACGGCCCGGACCACCGCGGCCTCCGTCCGCTGCGCCTGCTCTGGGATCGACCAGCCGGCGATGAGGCGCGACGCGGCCTCCCCCATCCGGGCGGGGTCGTCCTCCACGAGCACGCGCCGCAGCGCGGCCGCCAGCGCGCCGACGTCGCCGGCGGGGACGACGGCCCCGGTCTCCCCCTCGCGGACGAGGTCCGGGGCGCACCCGACGCGGTCGGTCACAACGGCCGGGCGGCCGCACGCCATGGCCTCGTTGACCGCCAGCCCCCACGTCTCGCCCGGGCCCCGCGACGGGAGCGCGAGGACGTCGCCGAGGCGGTAGGCCACCGGCATCCGCGACTGGTTCTGGAACCCGAGAAAGTGGACACGCGGGTCGCCGGCCGCCGACTGGCGCAGGCCCGCTTCGAGCGGACCGGTCCCCACGATCAGGAGGTGGACGGCGGGCCCCTCAGCGCCCAACGGGAACGCTTGCTGGTAGGCCTCGAGAAGGATGTCCGGGGCCTTCTTCGGCTCCAGCTTGCCTGCGAACAGGACGGCGCGGTCGTCCGGTCCGAGCCCCAGGTCGCCCCGCCAGGTCGCCGCCTCGCGAGCGAGGGCACCCCCATCGGGTTCCGCGAACCGGGCGTTGTCGATGGTGTGGGGAGCCCATACCAGTTGGTCCTCCCCCAGCCCGTGGGCCCGGAAGTAGTCCCGGTTGTGCCTACCGACGTACAAGGCGACGTCGACGTGACGGTACACCCACCGGAGGAAGAGGCGGCGGAGGAGTGTCCGAGCACGGTCCTTCGGCCCCGTCCCCTCGTCGATGAGCGTCGAGTCGCCGCGGAAGAGAACGGGGACGTCGCCGTGGAAGGCGCGGAGGGCCCGGAGGTGGCTCCGGTAGTTCCAGCCGAAGACGAGGACGGCGTCGGGGCCCCACGCCGCGACGGCGTCGACGAGGCCGGGGTTCTGCAGTCCGCCAAAGTGGTGCGTCCCGGGGTCGTCGGCTTCGTTCTCGACGAACGTGTGATTGTATCCGTCGAGGAGCGGAACGTCCCACTGAAAGGCCGTCCCGAACCCGGGGTCGTGAGTCGCCCCCTCAGCCGCTCCCTCCCACCCGTAGAACACGTGGAGGTCGAGAGCATCGTGGGCCGCCAGTTCGCGAAAGAGTGGGGCGGTGTATTGAACTGGGTGCGTTGCAATAACGGAAAGACGAGTGAGCGACATAGTAGCCTCAGCGACCCCAGTGGCTGAGGTCACGACCGATGATCTCGCCCAGTCGGCGGTTCGGCTCATCAAACCGTCCGGCGAGTTGGCGCCGCGTCTCGGAGTCCATCGGCGGGTACCCCTTTTTGCGGAACGCGGCTTCCAGAACGGCTCGGACCCGGAGGCGGTCTTTCAAGGCCATCGCCCGCTCCTCCCCGATCGTCCGCTTTAGGGGCATGTAAGCGTAGCGGTTGAGGGTGCTGTAGACGCGCCCGCTCACGCGAGCAGCGAGTGCACTCCGGGGAGATGTCCCCTGCCGGGCCGTCGTCCCCGTGTCGTCGGCCGTCGCCGGCCGCCAGTCGGGGTCGGCCCCGACGAACGCGAACGTCTCCCGGAGCACGGCGTCCCGGTCCGCCTTGACGTCGTCGAACAGGTGGATCAGGAACCGCTCGCGCGGGAAGTACCCGAGCCACCGCTCGAGGTGCTCGGCGTACCGGGCCGGACGAACGAGGAGGTCCTCGTACTTCTCCAGCGCCCTCTCGAACGGGATCTGTCCGGCCTGCCCGTTCCAGCGGTGAAAGTTCTGGCGCTGGAGGTGCCAGTAGTGCGAGTAGAGCTGCGAGACCGGGTCGCGGAGGACGGCGATCAGCCGGACGTCCGGGAGGTCGGCCACGACGCGGCCTGGGGCGTCCTCGTCGGCGAGGTACCCGGTCGAGAACTCGCCGATGGCAGCGGGCGCGCCGTCGCACTGGAACAGCCCCTCGTACCAGTCGAGGGTGTGCCCGGTGTACATGTACCCGAAAAAGTCGGGCTCCTTCTGCTCCGACATGCAGATGCCGGGGTGGTCGTCGAGCGCGTTCGCCAGCCAGGTGGTGCCCGCCTTTGGCGCGCCGATCCCGATGAACGTGGGGAGCATGGGGGTGTCTACGGGACCGGGCGTGTGGCGGCGTCGAAGGCTCCCGCCAGCCGCCGGGTCATCTCACGGGCCGTGTACGGCTCGAACGCGGTCCAGTCGGTCTGCGGGGCCTCGTCGTAGGCGCAAGGATCGAACCACGCTGCCCGGACCCGCTCCGCCACGTCGCCCGGCGCGTCGTCGCTCCCGAACGTCACGACGGTCCCGGCCCGCGCCTGGCGGAGCACGCCGACGACGGTGCTGGCCTCGTGGAACACGGCGAGGAGCGGGCGGCGCGCGAGCACGTACGGGTACAGTTTCGAGGCGGTGTAGCCGGGGTCGTCGGAGCCGGGCACGACGAGGGCGTCGGCGTCGAGGAGGCACTGGAGGGCCTCGAAGTACGGGATCCGCCGGGGGATCTCCTCGACGAGGTCGGCCACGCCGCACCGAGCGGCGACGGGCGCGACGGTCTGCTCGCCCTCGTCTCCGGCGGCGTAGGACGTCCCCACGAAGTGGAGACGGAGGTCCCGGGCCGCCCCGGGGTTCGCCTCCCGCTCGCGGGCGAGGGCCGTGAAGACGGCCTTGAGCGAGAACGCCATGTCGTGCCCCGCCCGGCCGACGTAGACCCAATGCCGGAGCCCGTCCCCCGGGTCGAAGACGGGGTTGGAGACGGGCCGCTCGCGGAGCATCCGAAAATCCTCCGCTGGAGCCCCGAACGGGAGGACAGTCGCGCGGCCGCCGTCGAACCACGGGTACCGCGCGGCGAGGTCTCGTGGGTAGGCCGGCGAGACGGAGACGACCCCCGCCGCCCGCTCCAGCACGTATGGTTCGAGCCGCTTCGAGAGCGCGTTTGCGACGGCGTACTTAGCCCGGCCGCCCGGGGGGGGGACGCCGGCCGTGGCGTAGTACTCGCTGTACCAGGGATCCTGGAAGTCGATGAGGAACGGGACCCCGAACCGCCGGGCCCACAGCGGCCCCAGGACTGTGACCCCCATCGCCGTCGTCGAGAAGAAGACGAGGTCGAACGGATCGGCCGTGAGGAGTTGGCTGCCGGCCCGGCGGAGGGCGAGGAGCGCCCGGGCCTCGAGGCTCCCCACCCCGAACCGCCGCGTCAGCCGGACGGGGACGGCGCCGACGCGGACGACGCGGACGTCGTCCGGGATCGTCCGGGCGAGGAGCGGGTCCTGCGGGGCCTGCACCTCGTCGGGCGCGACGGCCAGCACGGTCGGGTCCCACCCGTAGTCGCGGAGGTACGGGAGCGCCTGGCGCGCCCGGTGCATGTCGGCCGCGTTCGACGGCACGAACCGGGGGGAGACGATGAGGACGCGCTTCACGGGCGGGGTAGCCAACGCTGCGCACGATAGCGCTCTGGAGCGGGCCCGCTCATGATCCTTTGCTGAGTCCGGCCCGGACCTCACGCGGCGAGTCGGCCAGCGCCGCCCGCACCGACCGCACCTGGGTCGCCCGCTGGACCTCCCACGAGAACTCCCGCTCGGCCGCCGCGAGCGCCGCCGCCGCCCCCGCCCGCCGGGCCCCCGGGTCCGCGGCGAGCGCCGTGACCTGTTCGGACAGCCCGCGGACGTCGGACGGCGCGAACACGGAGACGGCACCTGGAGCCTTCTGTGCGACCTCTCGTTGTCCTGATGTGCCGGTTGCAATAACGGGCAACCCTGCGAGGAGGTAGTGGAGGATCTTGTTCGTGACGGTGAGGTCGCGGCTTGGCGGCCGGGGCGCCTCCAGGGCGAGCCCTACGTCGTGCTCCGCGATCCGGCTCAGGAGCTCGCGCGGAGGGACGAGGTCGTGGATGAACAGCGCGTGTCGGTCCGGCAGCCGCGCCCGAAGCGCCGCCTCGACGGACGGCGCGCACGCGCCCCGGAGGTGAACCTCGACGGGCGGCTCGACGTGGGCGAGGGCGTCGAGGACGTCCTCGAGCCCCCTCCCTTCTCCTACCGTCTGCGAGACCCAGTGAAGCGAGAGCCGGTCGGGGTCGCCGGCGGCCCGGTCCCGCCGCTCGCCGTCGAGGTCCGCCCGGTCCGAGAACGGGAAGGCGTTGTAGACGACGGTCGGCGTCGGGCCGCCGTAGGTCTGGGCGAGGGCCCCGGCCAGGGCCCCGGACGTCGTCGTGACGTGGCCGCCGCGGCGGACGGCCGCGGCCTCCTCGCGGCGGAGGAGCCCGAGCGGCCGCGACTGGCGAGCCTCGGGGAGGAGGTCCTCGGAGTACCAGTCCTCGAGGTCCACGCCCACGCGCAGGCCGTCCGCGGCGAGCCGGTTAACGACCCACAAGCCGACCTCCTGGTGGCCGATGGAGAGGTCGGCCCCGAGGGCGCGGGCCTGGCGGAGCGTCCGGCGGACGCCGTAGCCCAGCGCGTCGGGGAGCTCGGCGCCACGGCGGACGGCCTCGGTCGCGCCGCGGCGGACAGCTCGGGTCAGGAACGGTCCGGCTCGCCCGGCGGTGAGGTCGGCGGTCGGCTGAAGCGACCAGCCGGCGCCCCGGGCCAGCTCGGCGTCGAGCGCCGCCAGCGCGGCGTCGAGCGTGGGCCGGAGGACGGTCACGCGGTGGCCGGCCTCGGCGAGGGCGTCGGCCTCCTTGACCACGCGGGGGTTCCGGCAGAGGTGGGCGCCGGTGACGATTGCGACGTGCTCCATCATTCCCCGGCAGCGACGACGTCGAGCACGGCCCGCTCGAACCGGCTGACCGTGTGGTCGGTCAGGAAGGCGGCCTCGACGCGGGCCCGGGCGGCCCGGCCCATCGCCCGGCGTCGGTCTGCGTCTGCGAGGAGGGCCGCGAGCGCGTCGGCGAGGGCGGCCGGGGCTTCGGACGGCACGAGCAGGCCGGTCTCGCCGTCGGCGACCACCTCCGGCATCCCGCCCACGCGCGTGGCGACGGCGGGGAGGCCGCGGACACCGGCCTCGATCAGCGTCATCCCGAACGGCTCCTCGAACCGGCTCGGTGCGGCGAGCACGTCGATCCCGGCGTACATCCGGTCCGGGTCGCGCTCGAACCCCATCCACTCGGTCTGCTCCGCGAGACCGGCTCCCGCGATGCGCGCTCGGAGCGCCGCAGTGTACAGATCGTCACCCTTGCCGTAGATGCGGAGCCGGAACGGCAGGTCCCGGCTGGCGACGACGGCGAGCGCCGCGACGAGGTCGTCGTGGCCCTTCCACGCGCCGACCTGACCGCAGACGCCGACGACGGGCGGGGCGCCGGCGGCGGGCGCTGGCGCCGCCCGGTCCACCCCGTTGTGGACGACGCGGACGCGCCCGGTCGCCACCCCGCTCGCCACCACCCGGTCGCGGATGAACCCCGACACAGCGATGAACCCGTCGACCCGTCGGCTCAGGCGCCGGACCCACGTCGGCGCCATCGGCTCGTGAAGGTGGAACACCGTCGGGACGCTACGGAGGAGGCCCACCAGGAGGAGGACCGGGTCCCGGTTGCACAGGACGACGAGGTCGGGCTGGAGGTCGCGGAGGAGCTGCCGGACGTCCCGCCGGGCGCGGGGGAGGTGCCGGAGCGTGTCGAGCATCCAGTCCGGGCGGCGCGCGGTGACCTTGCCCAGGAACGCGACGGTGTACGGGATGCCGGCGGCCTCGAGCCGTCCGATAAAGTCGCCGTCGTTCCACCCGTTCACGAGCGCGTGGACGCGGTGCCCGCGCGCCGCCAGCCCGCGCATGACCGATAGCTCGACCACCTCCATCCCAGAGACGTACGAGGCGCCGCACGCGAACAGGAGCGTCAGGGGGCGCTCGGCAGGAGCGGCCTCGGCGCGGTCGAACCGGACGGGGGAGCCGGTCATCTCAGGCGGCGACCGTGCTCTTTAGCCACACCGAGGAGAGGTCGCGACCGAGGAGGCCCGCCAGCCGCTCGACGTCGTCACGGAACGCCTCGTCGAGCCGCCGCCGGACCTCGGGAGCCAGCGGGGGCGGGGGCTTCCCGTTCGCCTCCTTGAGCCGCCGGCCGAGACCCGCGGCGAGCGGCGCCGGGAGCGCCCACTTGAGCGCCCGCTTGACGGACCCCGACCCGCTCGTGAACGCGCGGACCCACCCGAAGCGGGGCACGGTCGTCCGGTTCCGGACCACCTCGACGTCCGGCCGGAACGCCGGGTCGACGCCGAGGAAGCCGTACGCCTCGGACGCGACGGCCGCCGGGTCGGCTTGGAGCTCCTCGAACAGCAGGACGAGCACGCGCTCGCGCCCGAACCGCTCCAGGTACCGCTCGACCTGCTCGGCGTAGCGGCCGGCTGCGACGTAGTGGTGGTGCCACGGGCCCCCCTCCGCGACACGCCGTGGCTCGGCGGTGAGGGCGCCCTCGAACGTCCGGATCGTCTCGAAATCCGAGGCGACGTTGTACGCCCAGTTCGAGTACGCCCGGTCGGTGGGGTCCCGGAGAAGGACGACGAACCGCGCGTCGGGGACGGCCGCCTCAATGCGCGCCGGGGCGCCACGGCTGTAGAGCGTCCAGGTCGAGGACTCCCCGCGCGGCTGGTCGGGGCGAGCGCCGGCGAACAGGGCCTCGTACGCCGTGCGGTCCTTGACGGCCCACCGGGGCCACCCGTCGTCCTCCCAGGAAAAGTGGTGGGGCTCCTTGACCCGGCTCATGAACACGTCCGGGTGCGAGCGCAGGTGATGATCGAGCGTCGACGTGCCCGCCTTCGGCGCTCCGGCGAGGAAGAACGAGGGCAACATCCCAGCAGCTAGGTCGCGTAGCGGAGGCGGTCGTAGAGGCGCTGGAGACGGAGCGCCGGCTTCCACCCGACGAGGTCGCGGACAGACTTAAACGGCCGCGAGAGCCCGGGCTCCTGGTACATCCCCCCGAGCTGGCGGATCCGGTCCTCCGCCCGGCGCGTGAGGTCGGGGACGGCCGGGTACGCGGTGAAGAGGAACAGTTGCCAGAGCCCGGAGCAGGCGTGCCGGGCTGCGGCGTCGTCGCGGTGCGCGAGGAGCGCCCGCTCGCACAGGGCGTTGGCGTCGTAGAGCGAGCGGAGGGCGGCCTCGTGTTTCCGGGCGCTCACGCTCCCCGAGCCGGAGGCCCGGTAGTAGCTCCAGGCGCCGTCGCAGAAGGCGACCTTGCGCGCGTGGACGAGGACGCGGGTGAAGAACTCACCGTCCTGGTTCCGGAGGAGCCCCTCGTTCCACGGCCCGGCCGCCTTGACGATCGCGCGCGGCGTGAGCCAGACGACCGTCGGCATGGTCCCGCAGCCGGACCACGACTGGACGAGCCAGTCCGACGCCGGCTCGAAGTCGCGGAAGTCCGGCCCCCGCCAGTCGTGGTCGGCGTCGGCCACGTCGCCCGCGAACCGGACCCACGGGCCGGTCGCGACGGCCCCGGGCTCGGCCTCGAGCCGGCGGACCTGGCGCTCGATCTTCTCCGGGTGGAGCACGTCGTCGGCGTCGAGGAACTGGACGTAGGCGCCCCGGGCCGCGGCGACCGCCCGGTTCCGCGCCGCGCACGCCCCGCCGTTCGGCTGCGTGAGCACCCGGACCCCCGGACCCTCGAACCGACGGGCCACGGCGAGCGTCCCGTCGGTCGACCCGTCGTCGACGACGACGGCCTCGACGGACGGGTACGTCTGGGCCTCGACCGACGCGAGCGTCTCGGCCAGCCACCGCTCGGCGTTGTACGCGGCCACGCAGACGGACACGAGCGGCGACGACACGGGGGCGGGGTGTGGAGGGGGGGGGCGGGTATCGTCAGCCGGCCGGCAACCTTCAAGCCAGGCGGCCAGGCCGGGCGGGGCGGGCCTCTGACGGCTAGGCCCCCGCCAGGTTCTGAGCGAGGGGCCGCTCGGGCTGGGGGAGGTGCGGGGGCGGCCGGTCGGCGAGGACGGCCTCGTAGGCCGCGACCGTCCGGGACCACGACCACGCCCGCACGCGGCGCCGCGCCGCCTCGGACGCCG
>CAZDFV010000089.1:0-10713 GCA_964504495.1 uncultured Rhodothermales bacterium | reverse complement strand
GTCGGCCCCGTCGCCGGCCGGGAGGGCCCCCTCGGCCTCCAGCTTGGCGCGGACCTGGCCCTCGACCCACGCGTACGTCCGGGCCACCCCCTCCTCGAGCGCGATCCCCGGCTCCCACCCGAGGACCGCCCGGAGCTCCGAGTTGTCCGAGTTCCGGCCCCGGACGCCCTGCGGCCCGTCCACGTGCTCGTGCCGGACGGCGATCCCCGCCGCCCCGGCCGCGACGTCGGCCAGCTGGTTGATCGTGACCATCCGGTCCCGCCCGAGGTTCAGGGGCGCCCGGTGGTCCGAGCTCATGAGCCGGTAGACCCCCTCGACGCAGTCGTCGACGTGCATGAACGACCGGGTCTGCTCCCCGTCCCCCCAGACCTCGACGGTCGGGGCGCCCCCGTTGGCCGAGGGGTCCCCCTCCTTCCCCCCGAGGAGCTTGGCGTAGGCCACCTTCCGCATCATGGCCGCCGGGGCCTTCTCCCGGCCCCCCTCCCACGTCCCCTTCTCGCCGTACACGTTGTGGAACCGGACCGTCCGGGTCTCCATCCCGTAGTCCCCGGCGTAGTAGCGGCAGAGGAGCTCGGTGAACAGCTTCTCCCACCCGTAGGCGTCCTGGGGCGCGGCCGGGTACGCGTCGCCCTCCTTGAGCGGGGCCGCGTCGGGGTCGGTCTGGAGGTGCTCCGGGTACACGCACGCCGACGACGTGTAGAGGTACCGCCTCGCGCCGGCCTTCCGGGCCGCCTCGATCGTGTGCGTGTTGATGAGGACGTTGTTGTGGAGGATGAGGCCGTGGTTCGAGGAGATGAACCCCATCCCGCCCATGTCGGCCGCGAGCGCGTAGACGTCCTCGACCGGGCCGCCCCCGCCGGGGGCCGAGGGCGGGGCCGGGCGGAGGGCCTCGAGGGCCCCGTCCCACCGCCTGAGGTCGAGGACGTCGAACTCGTCGGCCGCGGTCGGCTCGAACTCGGGCCGCTTGAGGTCGACGCCGCGGACCCAGTGGCCCCGCGCCTTGAGGTGGTTGACGAGGTGGTGGCCGATGAAGCCGCCGGCTCCGGTGACGAGGACGCGCGTGGGCATAGGACGGGGGGGACCGGGTCGCTGGCGGCTACGCCGCCGCGCGGTGCCGGTAGAGCTGGCCGCCGAAGCGGACGATGAACAACGGGACGATGCGGCGGTACCGACGCCACAGGCGGCGCGGCTCCATCGAGAGGCGGAACGCCCACTCCAGGCCCGACTGCTGCACCCAGGCGGGCGCCTGCCGGACCTGGCCGGCGTGGAAGTCGAAGGCGGCCCCGACGCCGACCATGACGGCCGGGACGCGGCCCTCGTGGTCAGCCATCCACCGCTCTTGCTTGGGGCACCCGATCCCGACGAACAGGATGCGGGCGCCGGACTGCGCGATCTGCTCCGTGTAGGCGGCGTCCTCTTCCGGGGTCAGCGGCCGGAAGGGGGGGGCGATCTGGCACGCCACCTCCAGGTCCGGGTAGGTCCGGCCCAGGAAGGCGGCGAAGCGGTCGAGGCTCTCCGGGGTCCCCCCGTACAGGCCGATCGGGACGCCCTCGCGGGCGGCCGCCTCGCACAGATGGAGCGTGAGGTTCGGGCCGTAGACCCGGGTGGCCTCGGCGGCCCCGAGCCGGCGGAGCCCCCACACGACGGGCATCCCGTCGGGCGTAACGAGGTCGGCACCGTTGAGGACGGCCCGGAACGACCGGTCATCGCTCGCCTCGATGAGCCCGTGGACGCTCGTGACGCACACGTAGGCGGACCGACCCTCATAGGCCCACGAGAGGATCTGCCGGGTCGCGCCGTCGTAGCTCGTCGCGTCGACCCGGGAGCCGAGGATGTACCGGCTCGTCGCGGCGGGGGGCAGGGTGGCCTGGGGGCGGCCGGCGCTGGTCGCGGTCATTCGGGTGGGGACCGTGCCTTGGGTGGCTGTCGTCCGATGCCTCGTTCCGTCTGCCCCCGTTGGCAGAATGGGAGGCCATTTTCTTTGGCCCGCCCACGGCTGGCGGGTCCGGGGCTACAGGTTCGAGACTTCAGGCACGGCCTCGTCCGCGTGAGACCGGAGCCGCGACGAGAGTGTGGGACGAGCCTCATCGCACCCTCCCTACGTCGTCGGGCTCTCGACCTTACCGTACACTCCCCCAGCGCGCCCCGAAGCGGTGGAACGCGGCCCGATGCCGCCGCCGAACGAGCCCAGACCTCCCCCCATGCGCCCGGACGACCTCCTCCCCGACCGACGCCACACCGCTCAACGGCCGGGCCCGCTCCTCGTCCCCCCGGCCCCCCGCGGGGCCATGAAGCGAGGGGTCGAGTCCGCCCTGCGTACCCTCCGCCGTCAAAAGTGGATCGTCGCCCTCATTTTTGCGGCCGTCGTCGGCCTGACGGCGTTCTACTCGCTGGGGCAGCCCGACGTCTACCAAGCGGCGAGCCTGCTCATCCTGGAGGGAGAGGGGACCGCGCCCGACAGCGAGGCCATCAACTTCGGGTTCGTGTCGGACCCCGTCCGGCAGAGCCCGACGACTCAGCTCCTCATCCTCGAGCAGGCGCCGGAGGTGGCCGAGCGGGCGGCCGAGAGGGTCGTCGAGGTCGGCCGGGCGGAGGGGGCCGGCGCGCGCCCTCCGGTCCTCGGATTGGGAGACGATCCCCCCCCCCTCCCTGACCTCGCCGAACGCGTCCGCGACCGGATCGACATCGTGCCGCAGGGGCCCGAGGCGTTTGTCGTGGCCGCGACCTCGACCGACCCCGGCGAGGCGGCCCTGCTGGCGAATGCGTTTGCCGAGGCGGCCGTGGACTACGCCCGGTCGTCCGGCGGCGGGCGCGTCGGGCAGTCCCGCGAGTTCCTGCAGGAGCGCGTGGCCGAGGCGGCGCAGGACCTGGCTCGGGCGGAGTCCGCGCTCGAGGGCTTCATGGGTCGGGAAGGCGCCGTCGGGCTCGACCAGGAGGTCTCGACGGCGATCTCGAACCAGTCCCAGCTCGAGTCCCGCCTGTCCGGGGCCCTGATCGACCTCCAGCTCCAGGAGGCCTCGCTCGAGGCGAAGGAGCGCGAGCTGGACCGGGTCCGGCCCGCGCTCGCCCGCCGGCTGGCCTCGAGCGTCGGCCGCGAGAAGGCGGCGGCGGAGGAGCAGCTGGGGCGGCTCGAGGCGCGTCTGGAGGACGCGTACCGGGCCAACCCGGAGCTGCGGGCCGTCCCGACCGGGGACCCCAGGGCCCGGGCCATCGCCCCCGTCCGGCGCCAGATCGAGGAGCTCCGGCAGCGCGTGGCCGACCTGTCCGAGCGGTACGTCGCGGAGGGGCTCGCGGCCGGGGGCAACCCGGACGACCCGGAGTCCGGCGTGGGCTACGCGGCCTCGCTCGAGCGCGAGGTGGCCGCGGACCGCATCGCCATCAGCGGGCTCCGAACGCAGATCGCCGAGCTCCGCCGCCAGATCCGGGGGAACGAGGGCCGGCTCGGCCGGGTCCCGGGCCAGACGGTCGGGCTCGGCCAGCTCGAGCGCGAGCTCGCCGCCGCCGAGCAGCGGTACGCGCGGCTCGACGGGCTGCTCCAGGAGGCGGTCATCGCCGGCGAGTCGGAGATCGGCTCGCTCCGCCTGCTCCGCGCGGCCGAGGTCCCCGACGCCCCGGTCCCGCCGCGTACGGGCCGGAACCTGACTCTGGGCGGGTTGCTCGGGCTGCTCCTCGGGCTCGGGGCCGCCGTCGTCCGGGGGAAGCTGGACACCCGGCTCCGGACGCCCGACGAGGTCCGGGAGCGGGGGCTGCAAGTGCTCAGCACGGTCCCCGACATGACCCCGCTCCTCCGGCGGTCGTTCCCCGGCAAGGGGCCACGGACGGAGGTCGACGGGCGGGAGGTGAACAAGAACTTGGTGGCGCTGACCGCCCCGTTCTCCGCCGCGGCCGAGGCGTACCGCCACCTCTACACGCGGATCCAGCTCGGCCTCCCGGACCGGGTGGTCCAGACCGTCCTCGTTACGAGCGCGGAGGCCGGGGCGGGGAAGAGCACGACCGCGCTCAACCTCGCGCTGACGGCGGCCCGGGCCCGGCGCCGCACGCTCATCGTCGACGCCGACATGCGCCGACCGAGCGTCCGGCGGTACCTCGGCCTGGGCGATACGCTCGCGCTCGAAGACCTGATCGCCGCCCCCGGGCAGGCCGCGGCCAGCATGGACCGGGCGGCGACCGGGGTCGAGGGGCTCTGGGCCGTGACGGTCCGGGAGCCGGTGGCCGACCCGCTCGAGTACCTCACGTCGGGCCGGACGCAGGAGTTGGTCCAGGCGTTCCGGGGCACGTTCGACCTCGTCGTCTTCGACACCCCCCCCCTCCTCCTCGCCTCCGACGCCGTCCTCCTCTCTACTCTGTGCGACGCCTCGGTCCTCGTGGCCTCGGCCGGCCAGACGGATGTCGAGGCGCTCGACCAGGTGAGCACGGAGCTCTCGGAGGCCGGGGCCCGCACGCTGGGCGTGGTGCTCAACCGGTTCGACCCGACGGCTCCCGGGTACAAACACACGTACGGGTACCGGCAACGGCACTACTCGGCGTACCACCAGCCGGCCGCCGAGTAGTGCCGTTCCAGCCCCCCCGGGTCGGCGCTCCGTAGGGGTGGCCGCCGAACCGGGGCGGCACAGGTATAGTGGCCGCGTTGAGCCTACGCGACGCTGCCGGCTCGTCCGGCGGCGACAGCCTCGAGCTTCTACTCGTGCGTAGAGCGGCGGCGGGGTGTGGACATCGCAGGGGCAGAGCGCCCTTAGCCGGGCGTCTAAGCCGCCCACTCAGGGCCACGTCGGCCCGGAGCACCGCGGGCTGCTTCTGAGAGCGGCCCCGCCGCCGGCGGATCGGGGCTCCGCGTCCGCGCCGAGGGCCGCCGAGGCGTAGGCGTCGCTCCGGTCGGGACGGAGGCGGGCGGGGTTCCTCCTCGGTCGCCGCGAGACGGCGCCTCCGCTCGGTCCCCCGTCGTCGCCCACGTTCGGGCTAGCGGCACAGTCGGTACCCCGCCCCCTTTCAGAGCACGGGACTGGGGCCGTCGGCACGCTGGACGGCGCGCGCGGCCAGCAGGCCGTGCTGCGGCGCCGGGGGGGGGCGTGGTGGAGCCCCCCTTAGCCTCGTCGTGTCAGCCCCAGCCGTCCGTCAGCCATCCCGGGGCCGCAGCGGTCTTGGACGAGAGCGTCTCCTACGGAGTACCGGAGCGGACGGCACGAAAGGCCGTCGGTCAGCGCGGCCCGGTCGGGGCAGCGGGGCGCGCTAGGCGCCGGACCACTCCGGGGCGAGCAGCGCCCCTCCGACAGTCCGCCCCACCGCGGGTCCGTCGCGCCCTAGGTCTCGGGGTAGAGCGTCTGGACGAAGGCGTCGACGGCCGGGGACGGCCTGGCCGGAAGGGCTTCCAGCTCCGCATAAACGTTCTCGTAGAACGAGCGGGCTCCGGCCTCGTACTTGCCAACTGGCGACAGCGAGCAGGGCACGGACCGCCCCACCGTCGGGGGACGTCGGTGGAGAGGGACGGTCCGGGGAGGCGGCGGGGTCCCTACTTGTCGGCGAGGGGAGGCGCGGTGGTCGCGGAGCACGGGCGGGCGGAGCGAGGACGCGTGCCGACCGGGCGGATGAGCCTGCCCCCCGGTCGACGGCTGCACGGGGGCAGCCAGATCGGTTAACGGGGGGTCGTCCCGTTCTCTTATGTGTGCGGAATCCGGTCCGTGCGGAGCTACGCCGCCTCGCTGAGGCGCTCCGCGATCCGCGCCCGGGCCAACTTCCCCAGGTACTCGACGACGTTCCGGTGGTCCCGGCGGTAGGCGCCCTCCTCCAGGTCCGGGACCTGCCGGGAGAGGGCCTCGTAGTTCGAGACGGGCTCGGCCCCGTTGAGGTACTGCCCCTCGAGCTGAACGCGGACGGCCTGGACGTACGCGCCGTACAGGCCCGCGTCGACCTTGCCGCGTCCGACGTACTGGGCCTCCTTCTCGGCGCCGACCCGCTCCACGGCCGAGCGGATGGCCTCGTCCACCTCGAACGTGTGGAAAACGGGGTCGGCCGGTCCGGCGTCGGCGTCGGCGACCCCGACGCACGTGAACGCGGCGCGGATGGCCTGGGCCAAGGCCGTGATCGGGTACCCCCGGTCGTAGTGCGGGTGGCCGTCGACGAACGAGACGAAGCACCGGACGAGGTCGCGGACTTGGACGCGGTGGTCGATGGCGGCGCCGAAGAACGCTTCGAGGAGCTCCGGCGGAGCGATCGGGAGCCGGTCACCGGCGCCGCGCCCCTCGGCCCCGACGCGGACCCAGCTCCGCCGGCCCCGTCGCTCGACGTAGAGGCCCTCGGTCGCCGCGACGGCGTCCTTCACGTTGCGGATGATCTTGGCGAGCCCCGGGTCGGCCTCCCGGTAGCGGCGGAAAAGGCTCTCGTTGACCTTGCTGAACACGAGCCGGCGGAGGGCCACGTGCGTCTCCTCGTCGCTCCCCGTCGCCTCGCCGAAGTACGTCTTGAGCACGGGGAACGTCCCGTCCTCGTCCCGAGCGAAGAGGTCGGCGACGCAGTCGAGGGCGAGGTCCTCGACCGCGAGGTCGGTAAACTGGAGCTGACCCCGCCGGCGCTTCGTGTGGAGGTAGGCCTGGGCGAGCCGGTGGCTCGCCTCCACGACCCGGTGGACGGCCAGCCGCTCGGGCGCGGCCGAGGTCGCCGACCGGACGGCCTCGCAGAGCCCTCGTCCGCCTCTGCGGGCTGATCGACGGGGGGGCGCGGTGGCGGGCATCGGCTTCGGAAGGTTGATCTTGGGGGCGCTGCCTACGGGGACTAGGGGGAAGATGGAGGTTCACACGGGCATAGCCGGAGGTCCCCCGGCGCACACCGCGTAAGCCCCAGGCTTTAGTACGCATGCTCCTTTCGTCCATAACCCTCTGTTAGTCATCTGCAACCGGACCGTCAGCCACGAGTCACCCCCCCCCCCGCTGGCGGGGAGTAGATTGCGCGCCGCTGCCCATGCCCCGGCGCGTCGTGGGCGGTGCCGCGGCCCTGTCCCTTTCAGCACGCGCTGCCGGACGCGACGAGACCCCTAGCTGTGGACGTTTGCTGCCCCCCCTCCCCCGTCCGAGTGCCCCGCATTGCACGCTCGGCCCGCTCCGCCAGCCGCCCGAGGCGCCTGGCCTGCCTCGTCGCCGCGTTCGTGGTCTGGACGGCGGGCGGCGTGGCGCAGGCCCAAGACGGAGCGGCCCTCGGCCGCGTCGAGGACACGAGGACGAACGCCGGCACGTACCACTACTTCGTCCCCCCCGGTGCGGCGACCGTCCGGGTCGAGGTGCTCGGCGCCGTGCGACAGACCGGGCTGTACGAGGTCGGCGAGGGGACCGACCTCGGCCGCCTGTACGCCCTCACGGGAGGCATCCTGAGGCTCCCGGACCGGGAGGGGGTCGAGGCCGACGCCGTCCTCCGCCTCTACCGCCCAGACGGGTCGGGCCGACGTCTCGTCCACGTCGACTCGCTCGAGTACGGGACGGTCCGCCCCCCGTACCCGGCGCTCGCCGACGGGGACGTCGTGGCCGTCGAGGTCGTGACGCGGCGGCGGTTCGGGTGGCGCGACGCGCTCCAGGTTGTGAGCGCGGTCGGGGTGGTCGTGCTCGCCGTCGAGCGGCTGACGCGGGTCCTGTGACGGGCGCCGCCGCCGCCGGTCCCGGGCGGGGGCGCCGCACCCTCTCGCTCGCGAAGCGGGCCCTGTGGTTCTCGGCCGGCCGGCTGGCCCGGCCCGAGCGCCGGCCCGTCCTCGTGCTCGGCAACCAGAAGGCCGGGACGACGGCGATCGCCGCGCTCCTCGCCCGCCGGGCCGGCGTCTCGGCCACGCTCGACTTCCGGTACCTCTCGCCGGCGGCGCTCCGCGCGGCCCACGCCGGGCCGGACGGCGTGCGGTCGCTCACGAGCCGCCACCGGCTCGACTTTTCGCGGGCCGTCGTAAAGGAGCCCCACCTCTCGCTCCTCCACCCCGGGCTGGCGGCGGCGTTCCCCGAGGCCCGGTTCGTGATGATCGTCCGGGACCCCCGGGACAACGTGCGGAGCGTGCTCGACCGGCTCGGGCTGCCCGGCCACCGAGACCGGCTCGAACCGGGGTGGGACCGCGACGTCAACGGCCTCTGGCGGCTCGTCGTCGACGGGCGCTGGGCTGGGATCGAGGGAGAGACCTACGTCGAGTCGCTGGCGGCCCGGTGGGCCCGCATCGCCGACGTGTACCTGGGCGCCCCGGACCGCTTCGCCCTCGTCCGCTACGAGGACTTCGTCCGGGACAAGGAGGGGGCCGTGACCGACCTCGCCGTCCAGCTCGGGCTCCCCCTCCGGAACGACATCGCCGACGCCGTCGACGCGCAGTACCAGCCGCGCGGGAACCGGTCGGTCGGGTGGGACGAGTTTTTCGGGCCGGCCAACCTGGCCCGGATCGAGGCCGTCTGCGGGGACCGGCTGGGGGCCCTCGGGTACGCCCCGGCCGCCGCCAGCCCGGCCCCGGTCGCCGCTGCGGCCCGATGAGCCTCCGCGATCAGGCGGTCAACGGGCTGCTCTGGTCGTTCCTCGACCGGTGGGGGGGGAAGCTCTTCGCGTTCGTCATCTTCCTGGTCCTGGCCCGGCTCCTGGACCCGGCCGCGTTCGGGCTCGTCGCGCTGGCGACCGTGTTCGTCAGCTTCGTCCAGGTCTTCGTCAACCAGGGGTTCGCCGAGGCCGTCGTGCAGCGTCACGACCTGGAGCCGGCCCACCTCAACACGGCGTTCTGGACGAACATGGGGATGGGCGTCGTCATGACGCTGCTCGGCGTGCTCGGCGCCGGCCCGGTGGCGGCCCTCTTCGGGGAGCCGGCGCTCGCGCCGGTCGTCCGCGTGCTCTCGCTCGCGTTCCTGCTCTCGGCGCTGAACGGGGTGCAGACGGCGGTCCTCAAGCGCGACCTCGCGTTCCGGGCCCTCACCGTCCGGACGCTCTCGGCGAACGCCGTGGGCGGCGTCGTGGGCGTGTCGATGGCGTTCGGCGGGTACGGCGTGTGGAGCCTCGTCGCCCAGCAGCTCGTGGGGAAGGCCGTCGAGGTCGTCGTCCTGTGGCGGGCGAGCGGGTGGCGGCCCGGCACCGAGGTCTCGCGCGAGCACTTCGGGGACCTCTTCGCGTTCTCGTCGAACGTGGTCGGGATCAACGTGATGAACTTCCTGAACCGGCGGTCCGACGACCTCCTCATCGGGTACTTCCTCGGCCCCGTCGCGCTCGGGTACTACACGGTCGCCTACCGGATCCTGCGGACGCTCCTCGACGTCCTGACGAGCGTGACCCGGCAGGTCGCGTTCCCCGTCTTCTCGCGGATGCAGCGGGAGCCGGCCCGGGCCCGCGCCGCGTTCTACAAGGCGACGCAGTACACGGCGTTCGCCTCGTTCCCCGTCTTCTTCGGGCTGGCGGCGACGGCGCCCGAGGTGCTCCCGGTCGTGTTCGGGGAGCAGTGGGCGCCGAGCGTGCCGGTCATGCAGTTCCTGGCGGTCGGCGGGGCGCTCGTCTCGATCACGGCGTTCAACGGGGACGTCCTCCTCGGGATGGGCCGGGCGTCCTGGGGCCTCCGGCTCTCCGTCGGGCGTGGCGTCGTGAACGTCGCCGCGTTCGCCATCGCCGTCCACTGGGGGATCGTGGCGGTCGCGGCGGCCTTGGCTATCCGGGTCTACGCCTTTTTCCCCGTGACCGCGTGGGTCATGCGCCTCCTGATCGGGCTCGAGTACGGGGTGTACCTCCGGCGGCTCGCCGTGGCGTTCAGCGGGTCGCTCGTCATGTCCGCGGCCGTCGTGGCCCTCCGCCTGGCCGTGGGGCCGGCGCTCGCGCCGGGCGCGCTCCTGGCCGTTGCCGTCGGCGTGGGGGCGACCGTGTACGCCGTCTGGATCGGGCTGTTCGCTCCGGCCGTCGTCCGCGAGGTGGCCGAGACGGTGCGACTGGTACAACCGAGGTCGGCCGTCAGGCCGCCCGCCGCCGATGCCCCCGCGACCGACGCCCCGCACGTGCGGGAGCCCGTCGCGTAACCTCCGCTCAGACTCCGCTCACAGGAACCGTCCACGGGAGCATGGCCCGCTCGACGCCCGCCCACCCCGGCCCGCCCTCGTTCGCCCGGGCGCTCCCCCGGCTGGCCCTCCGAACGGCCCGCCAGTCCCGGCGCCAGTACGAGCGGTCGGGCCGGCCGCCCTCGGCGGCCCGGGCCGCCCGGATCGCCCGGCCCAACCTGGACAGCCCGGTCTTCGTCATCGGCTCGCCCCGGTCCGGGACCACGTTTCTGGGGTCGTGCCTCGCCGCGCTCCCCGGGCTCTCGTACCACTACGAGCCGGTGGCGACGAAGTACGCCGCCCGGCTCGTCTACGACGGAACGTGGGGGTTCGCCCGGGCCCGGCGGTTCTACCGGGCCGTCTACGGGTGCCTGGCCGGGGCCCACCTCGACGCCGACCTCCGGTTCGCCGAGAAGACGCCGCGGAACTGCTTTCTCGTCCCGTTCCTCGCCCGGGCGTTCCCCGGCGCCGTCTTCGTCTACATCGAGCGGGACGGCCGGGACGCCGCCCTCTCCCACAGCAAGAAGCCGTGGCTCCAGCGCTCGCAGGCGGGGTCGGGGCGGCGCGAGCCGGGCGGCCACGCCTACGGGGCCGCCCGGTTCTACATCGAGCCCGAGCGGGCGGCCGAGTTCGAGGCGACGACGGACATCCACCGGTGCATCTGGGCCTGGCGCCGCCACGTCGAGGCCGCCCGCAGCGGGCT
>CAZDFV010000088.1:0-10786 GCA_964504495.1 uncultured Rhodothermales bacterium | reverse complement strand
GCCGGCCCGCCCGGCTCCTGGAGCGTCTCGTCCAGGGCGACGGGCAGGCCGGTGTCGGCCCAGAGCGCGGGGAGCCCGGCGGGGTCCCGGAGCGGCTCCTCGACGTAGGCGACGCCCACGTCGGCGACGGACTCGGCGAACGCCCGGGCCTCGGCCGGCGCCCACGCGCGGTTCGCGTCGAGCCGGAGGGCGACGTGTGGCCCGAGCGCCTCCCGGACGGCCCGGACGGTCTCGACGTCCTGCCCGACCGGCCGGCGGCCCACTTTGAGCTTGACGGCGGCGTAGCCGGCGGCCGCCAGCGCCCCGGCCTGAGCAACGACGGCGTCCCCCTCCCCCATCAGCAGTCCGTTGAGCGGCAGCGTCACGGCCGGGTCGGGGTGGAGGGCTTGGGGGAGCGGCCGGCCGGCGGCCTGCGCGGCGAGGTCGAGGAGGGCGAGGTCGAGCGCGAACCGGGCGGACGAGGGGAGCGCGGCGGCGTCGAGCGCGGCCCACGCCGGCACGTCCAGACGAGCGAGCGAGCGCGGGTCGAGGTCCCGGCCGACGAGGGCGGACGCGGCGGCGTCGAGCGCGGCGCGGGCCTCCGCGGGCGTCTCTCGGCTGAAGCCGGGGAGCGGGGCGGCGTCGCCCCACCCGACCGCCCCGTCGTCGCCTTCGAGGCGGAGGAGGACGCCCTCGCGCACGTCGCGGCGCCTTCCGTTCCAGACCACCGGCTCCGCCAGCCGGAGCCGGTACGGGACGGTCTGGGCGGCCGCGACCCTCACGGCCCCGAACGCGACGGCCGCTCCCGGCCTGTCATCACGGTCTGCGCGGTCGGCATGGGGTCGCCGGCTCGGTCGTCTGGGCGGGGGTGGGTGGAGTCGCACGGTGGGGCGTCCCTCCCCCCTACACAAGGGTCCGCCCCGCGTTCCGGCCGCGCCGCCCCCTCCCGGCACCGTCGTCGTAGGGCGCACGGGCGCGGTCGGAGGTGCGGCCCGTCCCCGGCCGCCGTCGGTACCTTCCGCCTCCAGAAAACTCCGCTTCCGCCCCCCGATGACAGACTCCCCCCGCGTCGCGTACTTCTGCATGGAGTACGGGCTCGACGAGCGCCTCCGCACGTACGCCGGCGGCCTCGGCATCCTGGCCGGCGACACGCTCAAGGCCGCGCACGACCTCGGCGTCCCCCTCGTCGCCCTCGGCATCCGGTGGGCCCAGGGCTACACCCGCCAGTCGATCGGCGAGGACGGCCGCCAGGTGGACGACTACGTGGACAACCCGGCCGAGGGGCTCCTGGAGGACACCGGCGTCGAGGTCACCGTCCAGATCCGCGGCGACGCCGTCCGGTGCAAGGTGTGGAAGGCGGAGGGGTTCGGGAACGTCCCGCTCTACCTCCTCGACACCGACCTGGAGGGGAACCCCCACCGCGACACGACGGCCCGGCTCTACGGCGGCTCGCCCGACGACCGCGTGGCGCAGGAGGTGGTCCTCGGCGTCGGCGGCGTCCGCGCGCTCCGGGCGCTGGGCCTCGACGTCGACCTGTACCACTTTAACGAGGGCCACGCCCTGCTGGCGGCGTTCGAGCTCGTGCGCGAGAAGACGGAAGCCGGCGCGGGCTACGACGACGCCCTCGCCGCCACGCGCGACGAGATCGTCTTCACCACGCACACGCCGGTCCTGGCCGGCAACGAGAGCCACCCGATCAGCCGCCTCCGTGAGGTCGCCGACCCGCCCCTCTCGGACGACCAGCTCGCGGCGCTCGGCGGGCGCCCGTTCAACATGACCGTCGCCGCGCTCCGGCTCGCGCGCCGCGCGAACGCCGTCGCCGCCCTCCACGCCCAGACGGCAGAGCGGATGTGGGACTTCGTCGACGGCCGGCCCGACATCCTCCCCATCACGAACGGCGTCCACCTCGGGACGTGGGTGGACGCCGACGTGCTCGACGCGGCCGAGGACGGCGACGTCTGGGCCGCGCACCTCGAGAACAAGCGGGCCCTCGCCCACTTTGTCGAGGAGCGGACGGGCCAGGCCCTCGACCCGGAGAACCTCATCATCGGGTTCGCACGGCGCGCGGCGACCTACAAGCGGGCGCCCCTGATCTTCGAGGACGAGGAGCGGATCGCGCCCCTCCTCGAAAGCGGCCGGCTCCAGCTCGTCTTCTCGGGCAAGGCCCACCCGTCCGACGAGGGCGGCAAGGCGCTCGTCGCCCGGCTCGTCGAGATGTCGCGGAAGTACCCGCGCGGCGTCGTGTTCCTGGAGGACTACGGGATGCCGATCGGCCGGGCCATGACGCGCGGGGTGGACGTCTGGCTGAACAACCCGCGCCGGCCGAAGGAGGCGAGCGGGACGAGCGGGATGAAGGCGGCCATGAACGGCGTCCTCAACCTGAGCGTCCTCGACGGGTGGTGGCCCGAGGCCGCCGAGCACGGCGTGAACGGGTGGCAGATCGGCGACGGGTTCGAGAGCCCGGACGAGGCGGAGCAGGACGCCCACGACCTGGAGAGCCTCTACCGCGTCCTTCTCGACGAGGTCGTCCCGACGTACTACGACCGGCGCGAGCGGTGGGTCGAGATGATGCGCGCGAGCGTCGCCTCCACGCGCGACCGCTTTAGCGCCGCCAGGATGGTCCGCGACTACGTCGAGCAGCTCTACGCCCCCGACGGCGACGGGCAGCCCACGACCGAGGCCGCCGCCACCGACGCCCGCTAGCGCCGTGCCCGAACCCGAGGTCGTCGGGGTCGAGCCCGACCCGCTCCACGCCATCGCGTACGTCTCGACGCCGACAGTCGCGTTCAGCGACGGCGAGATCGCGTCGCTGCTGCTGGCGGCCCGCCGGTGGAACGCCCACTACGGCGTGACCGGCAAGCTGGTCGTGCTCGAGGAGGAGGCCCGCGTCGTCCGGTTCGCCCAGTGGGTCGAGGGGCCGGAGGCCGCGCTCGACGCCTGCTTCGCCCGGATCACGGCCGACCCGCGTCACGACGCACTCGAGGTCCACTTCCGCGGCCCCGTCGACGGCCGGCGGTACCCGGCCTGGGACATGGCGATCACCGAGGCGACGGCCGACACGTTCGAGGCGGAGTTGGCAGCGCTCGCGGGCGCATAGGTGCCCGCCGGCACGCTCCGCCAGCGCCTCTTCGCGTGGCTTCTCACCGCCGGGTCCGGCCCGTACGAGCGGGCCATGCGCGACCGGAAGCGGGCGCTCCTCGGCGACCTCGCGGGTACGGTCGTCGAGATCGGTCCGGGGACGGGCGCCAACCTCTCGTTTTTCGGTCCCGACGTCCGCTGGGTCGGCGTCGAGCCGAACCCGTACGCCCGCACCCGTCTCCAGGCCGAGGCCGACCGGCTCGGCCGGCCCGTCCAGTTTGCCGATGGGACGGCCGCGGCGACCGGGCTCCCGGACGCCAGCGCCGACGCCGTCGTCTGCACGCTCGTCCTGTGCTCCGTCCCGGACGTCGAGGCCGCGCTCGCGGAGGCGCTCCGCGTGCTCCGCCCCGGCGGGCCGTTCGTGTTCGTCGAGCACGTGGCGGCCCCGGCGGGGACGGGCTGGCGGTGCGTGCAGGACGCCGTCCGGCCGGCGTGGTCGCTCGTCGCCGACGGGTGCCGG
This sequence comes from uncultured Rhodothermales bacterium, assembly GCA_964504495.1. Taxonomy (GTDB): domain Bacteria; phylum Bacteroidota; class Rhodothermia; order Rhodothermales; family Rubricoccaceae; genus Rubrivirga. Next base: position 7,209 of record CAZDFV010000088.1, on the reverse strand, counting down.
CCGAACCGGGAGACCGAGGCCGTCATCCGCCGCGCCGGCTTCGCCTCGGTCGAGGTCGAGCGGTTCGCGGGGCCGGCCCCGGGCGTCGTCCGCCCGCACATCGCTGGGACGGCCTGGGCGCCGGGCTGAAGTCCCCCCGGCGCCCCGCCCGTCCTCACCGCCAGCGGGCGGCGCGGGTCAGGTGCCGGCCGAGCGGAAGGCCGTCGGCCGGGCCCCGGTCCGCTGGCGGACGGCGTTGGAGAGCATCATGAGCTCGGCCACGTTCTCCGTCGTCAGCACGCCGACGACGCGCCCGCGCTCGGTGACGGGCAGGAGCGGGCGTCCCGACTCCTGCATGGCCTCGAGCGCCTCGGTCAGCATCGCCGAGACCTCGACGCCGGCCCCGACCGGCTCCATCGCGTCGGCCACGCGGCCGCCCGTCCCCTCCTCCGCGAGCGCCTGCACCAACCGCCGCCGGGTGAGCACGCCGGCGGGGTAGCCGTCCGGGCCGAGGACGAGGAAGTCCTGCTCGCTCCCCGCCAACAGCCGCTCGACGGCGTCGGCCAGCGTCGAGCCGACGCCGAGCGTGGTGAAGTCGGTGAGCATGGCCTGCCGGACCGAGATCCCGCGGATGGCCGACCGCATCAGCGCCGCCGACGCCTCCTGCTGCGCCCCGAGGTAGACGAACAGGGCGATAAAGAGCAGGACCGGGTCGAACCGGCCGAGCACGGCCGCGAACCCGAACAGGATCGCCATGCCCTGCCCGACGGCCGCCGCGATGCGCGTGGCGCGGGCGTAGTCGAGCCTGTAGGCGAGGAGCGCTCGGAGCACCCGCCCCCCGTCCATCGGGAACGCCGGGAGCAGGTTGAACGCGACGAGCACGACGTTGGCCCACAACAGGTTGGACCCGAACGCGCCCGCCGGCTCCGCCAGCCCCGTCGGCGGCCCGACGCCCCGGCCCGCCACGGCGAGCCCGACCCAGAGAAGAACGGCGATCGCCACGTTCACCGCCGGCCCGGCGATCGCGATCACCAACTCGACGGTCGGGTGTTCGGGGACGCGCTGGAGCCGGGCGACGCCGCCGATCGGGTACAGCGTGATGTCCTTCGTCGGGACCCCGTAGCGCCGCGCGGCGAGCGCGTGGCCGAGCTCGTGGAGGACGACGCACCCGAACACGGCCAGGATCAGCCCGACGCCGGCCGCCGCCTGGTCCGGCCGGCCGGTGAGGACGTAGAACCCGACGGCCCCCACGATGAGGAGCCCGAAGGTCCAGTGGAGGAAGATGTCGACTCCGGCGATCCGGCCGAGGCGGAGGGAGGAGCCCATGGGGCGCGTCGGTGGGGGCGGCTCGTACTGCCGGCCCGCGCACGCGGCTCCCGCGCCGTCCGTGCCCGCCCGGCTGGCGGAGCGGACCGCTAGCGGACCGCCGGCGGCGCGCCCCGCGCGTCCGGCGGTGTCGTGCGTCCGGCTCAGCCCATACAGGAGAGGCCGCGATCCCGTTGTGGGACAGCGGCCTCTCGCTCTCTACGTGCCCGAGACTGGGATCGAACCAGCACTCCCGTGAGGGAACACGACCCTGAATCGTGCGCGTCTACCAATTCCGCCACTCGGGCAGCGGCGGGTCAAATCTAGCGAGCGGCCCCACGCGCCGCCAGCCGGCCGGCCGGTCTCCACGGCGTCTGCACCACCGCCTTCGGCGCGAACGGACGGGCCCGTCCGTTGGGTTCCCCCCCCCCTTTTATCGTCTGCATGACCACCCGTACGCTCGCCGCGCTAGCGCTCGCCCTCGGCCTCGCCGCCGACGCCGGGGCCCAGCGCGTCCTCCCCCACCCCGTCACCCCGCCGCCGCCGTTCCTCCAGGCCGTCGCGAACGGCACGCGGACGCTGGCCGGCGCGCCCGGCCCGGCTTACTGGCAGAACACGGCCGACTACGACCTCCGCGCCCGTGTCGACACCGACGCCCGGACGCTCGACGGGGCCGGGACCGTCACGTACACGAACCACTCACCCGACTCGCTCGCCTTCCTCGTCCTCAAGCTGCGCCAGAACGTCCACGCCCCGGGCGTCCCGCGGAACCGGCCCGTCGCCGTGACCGGCGGGCTCACGCTCGACCGGCTCCTCGTCGACGGCGAGCCCGCCCGCGACGTGTCGCCCGCGGAGACGCCCGGGAGCTACGGCGGCGCGGCTGCGCCGGGGACGTACGTGGTCAACGGGACCGTCCTCACGCTGGGCCTCGCCGACCCGCTCGCGCCCGGCGAGACCGTGACGCTCGAGGTGGACTGGAGCTACCCGATCCCCCCCCACACCGGGACCTACCGCCAGGGGACCGACGGCGAGGTGTTCTACGTCGGCTACTGGTACCCCCAGGTCGCCGTCTACGACGACGTCGCCGGGTGGCACACGGACCCCTACCTCGGCCTCGGCGAGCACTACATGGGCTACGGGGACTACCGCCTCGAGATCGACGCGCCCGCCGGCTGGCTCCTCTGGTCGACCGGCGACCTCGAGAACCCCGACGAGGTCCTCACCGCCCGGACGCGGGAGCGGCTCGACGCGGCCCTCGCCGGCGACGCGGTCGTCGCGGTCGTCTCCGCCGCCGAGCGGGGGACGGCCACGGCGTCGAGCACGGACGGCCGGCTCGTCTGGCGGTTCGCGGCCGACGGCATCCGCGACGTGGCGTTCGCGCTCTCCGACCGCTACGTGTGGGACGCCACGCGCGCCCTCGTCGACCGGGACGGCGACGGCGAGCCCACCGACCGCGTCCTCATCAACGCCCTCTACCGGCCGGCCGGGGAGAGCCCGTACGAGGCCCCGTGGGAGCGGGCGGCCGAGTTCTCCCGGTTCTCCGTCGAGCACCTCTCGGAGACCCTCTGGCCCTACCCCTGGCCCCACATGACGGCCGTCGAGGGGCTCATCGGCGGCGGCATGGAGTACCCCATGATGACGCTCATCGGCGGCGACCGCGACGACGCCCGCCTCTTCGGCGTGACCTACCACGAGATCGCCCACATGTGGTACCCGATGATGGTCGGGGCCAACGAGAAGGCGTTCACGTGGATGGACGAGGGGCTCACGTCGTTCATGACCAACGAGGGCGTCGCCGCCTTCTTCGACGGCTCGGCCGAGGACCGGCCGGTGATCGACGCCTGGGACCGCGGGCGCCAGTCGCACTACGCGCTCGCCGGGACCGGGCTGGCCGTCGCGCCCATGCGCCACAACGACCGGTTCCCCATCGGCGGCGGGACGCGCGACGTGGACCCGGTCCAGGGCTCGGCCCGCGTCGTCGCCAGCTACTCGACGCCGGCCGTCCTCCTCCACGCCCTCCGCGGGCTCGTCGGCGAGGGGCGGTTTTACGAGGCGTTCAACGCCTACGGCGAGGCGTGGGTGGGCAAGCACCCGTACCCGTACGACCTGCTCAACGCGTTCGAGACGGCGCTCGGCCAAGACCTCGACTGGCTCTGGACGCCGACGCTCTTCGAGACCTGGACCGTCGACCACGCCGTCGCGTCGGTCGAGGCCGAGGGCGACGCCGTCGTCGTCACGGTCGAGGACCAGGGCCGGGCCCCGATGCCCGCGCCCGTCCGCGTGACCTACGCCGACGGCCGGACGGAGGAGCAGACGGTCCCCGTCGAGCGGTGGCTGGCGGGCGCGACCGAGGCCACGCTCCGGTTCCCCGCCGGCGCCGTCGTCCGCGTCGAGATCGACCCGGACGCGTTCACGCTCGACGCGGACCGGACGGACAACGTCGTCGAGCCGGGCGCCGAGCCCGGCGGGCGGCCCTAGCAGACGCCCCCGAAACGGCGAGCGCCCGCCCCGGCCGTCCGGAGCGGGCGCTCGTCGATTTGGTCCGACGGCTGCGCCTTAGAGGCAGCGCACGTCGTCTTCGGTTACGCACACGTCGAACGAGCCGCCAAGGCCGTCCTGGGGTCCGTTCAGGCTGAAGAACGTGTCGTCCGTGTTGTTCTCACGGCTGTCGGCCGTGACGTCGGCGACGTCTCCGTACTCGACGATAGCGGGGGGCGTGTAAGTCTTCATAGTCTTGGTGGTGGATGTGAGCCGGTGGGGGGCGGGAGCCCTCCGACTCCCTATCTACACATGTATAGCCACCCGGTCAAGCCGGCCCCGTTGGGAAATCGTTGTGCTCACGAGGTCCCGGTCCCGCCCGGCCCCGCCCTCAGGGGTCCCCCGTCGAGGGCGCTGCCGGAAAGCGCGCCGCCCCTTCCGTCTTCCCCGACGTCGCGCCCGCCTGCGCGGCAAAAAAAGGCCGGCCCCTACGCGGTGTAGAGGCCGGCCGTGCGCGTGAGCGCTGCTCCCCGGGTTGGATTCGAACCAACGACCCTGCGGTTAACAGCCGCATGCTCTACCGCTGAGCTACCGAGGAATGTCTCCCGACATTCCGGCGACCGAGGTCGCGGACGGCGCCGCGTTGGCGGTGCGTAAGGAGCGGGCCGAAGGTAGAGCCGGGCCCGGCCGGCGCGCAAGACGGCGCGCGCCCGTACGGCCCTCTTCACCCCGGGTTCGCCGGTCCGGCCCGCTGGCGGCGGTCGGCCAAACGCAGACGTCGGGGGCCCCGCCGTCAGGCCGGGGCCGCCAGCTTGTCGAGGTAGTGCGCCCGGAGCTTCGCCACCTTCGGGGCGATGACGGCCGCGCAGTACGGCTGCGCCGGGTTCCGCTCGAAGTAGTCCTGGTGGTGGTCCTCGGCCGGGTAGAACGTGTCGAGCGGCTCGATCTCGGTCACGATGGGGGCGCCGAACACGCCGTCGGCCTCGAGCTCGGCGACGACGGCCTCGGCCGTCTCGCGCTGCGCGTCGGAGGCGGTGTAGACGCCCGAGCGGTACTGCGTGCCCACGTCGGCGCCCTGGCGGTTCAGGGTGGTCGGGTCGTGCGTGGCGAAGAACACGTGGAGGAGGTCGCGGAGCGAGACCTCGGCGGGGTCGAACGTGACCTCGACGACCTCGTTGTGGCCGGTCCGGCCAGAGCAGACCTCGCGGTAGGTCGGGTTCTTCACGTGCCCCTGGGCGTAGCCGGAGACGACGCGCCGGACGCCGCGGAGCGGCTTCATGACGGCCTCGACGCACCAGAAGCAGCCGCCGCCGAGGACGATGGTTTCAGTCTGCGCCATGCGGGGAGAGGGGGGGTGTGGATGAACGTCGGCCGTTGGACGCGGCTCCGGGCGGACGGCTTACCCGCCGGCTCCCCGCCGCGCGCCGCTGGCGGCGGACGCCGGCCGCCGGGCGCTCGTAGACTCCGGGCCGCCCCCGCCCCCGCCATGGCCCCCGACGTCCAGAGCCTCCGCGTCCGCCTCGTCCAGGTCCGCCGCCGGCCGGCCGTGATCGCCGAGGAGCAGGCGAGCTTCCGGGCCCGGACCGGGCTCCGTCCCGGCCAGTTCGTCGTGACCGACGCCCTCCGCGACCCCATGACGCCGGACCTCCTCGACGGCGTCGACGCGGTCATGATCGGCGGGGCCGGGGCCTACTCCGTGACCGACACCTTCCCCTGGACCCCGAGCCTCGTCGACCTCTGCCAGGCGTGCGCCGACCGCGAGACCCCCCTGTTCGGGTCGTGCTGGGGCCACCAGTTCGTCGCGCGCGCTTTCGGCGGGGCCGTCGTCTACGACCCGGACCGGACCGAGATCGGGACGCACCCCGTCCGCCTGACGGAGGCCGGCCGGGACGACCCGCTGTTCTCGACGCTCCCCGCCGTGTTCGGGACGCAGATGGGCCACCAGGACCGCGTGGCGACGCTCCCCCCGGGCGCGACGGAGCTGGCCGCGAACGACCGGGCGCCCTACCAGGCGTTCCGGCTCGACGGGGTCCCCATCTACGGCACCCAGTTCCACTCGGAGCTGGACGAGACGACCGAGCGGGCCCGGCTCGTCGAGTACCGGGCGTACTACCGCGAGATGGCCGACGACGACCGGTTCCGCGCCATCCTCGACACGCTCCGCCCGACGCCGGACGCCGACGACCTCCTCCGCCGGTTCCTCCTCCTCTACGCCGTCGAGGGCGGCGCCGAGCGGCTGGCGGAGGCGGCGGAGGGCTAGCGCCGGCCGCGGCCGGCTCGTCGCGGTGCGGGGGCGGTGTCCTGGGCCGCCTCCCGGGCCGCCTCCAGGAAGCGCGCGGCGACGGTCTCGGACCAGAACTCGCCGCCGGCCGCCATGAACCCGACGTGCCCCCCGTAGTCCGGGGTGAGGAGGCGGAGGGACGGGTTCGCCGCGGCCTCGGCGGTCGGGTAGCAGGCCGGCGAGAGGAACGGGTCGTCGCGGGCCTGCACGAGGAGCGTGGGGACGCGGACTTCGGGCAGGAGTGGGAGCGCCGACGACCGCCGCCAGTAGTCGGCCGCGCCCTCAAACCCGTGGACCGGGGCCGTCACGTGCGCGTCGAACTCGTGGAACGTCGTCATCCGCGCGATCGGCGCCGGGTCGGGCGCCTCGGGGAACCGCCCGGCTTTCTCCGCAGCCTTGGCCGCGAGCGACCGGAGAAACCGGCGCATGTAGACCCGCCGGCTCCAGCGGGCCATCTCGTCCGACGCCGAGGCGAGGTCGACGGGGACGGAGAAGGCCGCCGCCCCGACCACGCGGCCGTCTACGCCCGCCCCCTCCTCGCCGAGCCACTTGAGCGTGACGTTCCCGCCCAGGCTGAACCCGACGAGCGCGACGGCCTCGGGCCCGCCCGCGAGCACGTGCCGGACGACGGCGTCGAGGTCGTCGGTGGCCCCGCTGTGCGTGGCCCGGAGCGTCCGGTTGGGCTCGCCGGAGCACCCGCGCATGTTCCAGGCGCAGGCCGTCCACCCGCGGGCGCCGAGGGCCCGGGCCATCCCGCGGACGTAGGCCCGGCCCGTGCTCCCCTCCAGCCCGTGCGCGACGACGGCGACGCGCTGGCGGCGCTCCGGCGGGCGCTCGAAGGCCCAGTCGAGGTCCAGAAAGTCGCCGTCGGGGAGGTCGAGCCGCTCGCGGCGGTAGGCCACGCCGCCCACGCGCCGGAACAGCGAGGGCAGGACGGTCTGGACGTGCCCGCTCCGGAGCGGGCGCGGCGGACGGTACGGGGGGAAGTCGACGTCGAGCACGAGCGGGAAAGTATCCCCCCGCGCCGCGGGGCGGCGGAGGCCGCGGCCTGGCTACTTTCGGCGTCGACCCGCCCCGCGCCCCGGCCGCCGCCCCGCCCCATGCCCACGCCCCCCCGACACGACGACCGGCCGGCCGACGGGGTCGGCGCGGAGGGGCCACTGGAG
>CAZDFV010000087.1:0-10841 GCA_964504495.1 uncultured Rhodothermales bacterium | reverse complement strand
TGGCCGCCCTCCTCGCCCAGAGCCCGCCGGCCCAGTGGGGCGACGAGGACGCCCGCCGGTTCCGCCGCGCGCTCGCCGAGACGGCCCGGGCGTTCGACGCCGCCGAGCCGCTCGCCCTCGACCTCGCCGGAGACGCGCCCGACGACGCCGCCAGCGGGGCGGTCCGCCGCGTGCGCGTCCGTGTCAAGGCGCTGGGGGAGGCCGAGCACGACGGGGTCGTCCACGTCCACCCCGAGGACGACGGCACGGTCGAGGCCCTCGCCGACCGGCTGGCGGAGGCCCTCGCCGAGGCCGACGTCCAGGCCGACACCCAGATCGCCGCCCTCGGCCGGGCTGCCGCCCGACTTCTCCGTGCGCGCACCGCCGCCGACCCCGACCTTGCCGAGCATGAGTGACACGCGCCACATCGTCGCCTTCAGTGGGGGGAAGGACTCGTCCGCCCTCGCCGTCTACCTCCACGACCCGGCGCGCTGGCGCCGCGTGCTGGGCAAGACCGGCCTCCCGGAGCGGCCGCCGCTCGACGCCGCCGAGTACGTGTTCTGCGACACGGGGACCGAGCTGGAGGAGACGTACGCCTACCTCGGCCTGCTCGAAGCCTACCTCGGCCGGCCGATCCAGCGGCTCGCCGCTGAGGCGCCGCCGGGGCAGACGCCGTTCGACCACCACCTGCAACTGTACGGCGGGCTCCTGCCGTCGTCCCAAGTTCGGTGGTGCACGCGGAAGCTCAAGCTCGAGCCCTACGAGCGCTACGTCGGCGACGACCCGGTCGTCAGCTACGTCGGCATCCGGGCGGACGAGGACCGCGAGGGGTACATCTCGACCAAGCCCAACATCACGTCCGTCTTCCCCTTCAAGGAGGACGGGATCGTCAAGGACGACGTCTACCGGATCCTGACCGAGAGCGGCCTCGGCCTCCCGACGTACTACGACTGGCGGAGCCGGAGCGGGTGCTACTTCTGCTTCTACCAGCGGCGGAGCGAGTGGGTCGGGCTCCTCGAGAACCACCCGGACCTGTTCGAGAGGGCGCGGGCGTATGAGCGCGACGGCGGCCACACCTGGAGCGACGCCGAGAGCCTGGACGCCCTCGCCGAGCCCGATCGCGTCGCCGAGATCAAGCGGCGGCAGGCCGAGCGGGCGGCCCGCGTCCGCGAGCGGCGGCCGAACGTGACGCTCCTGGAGCAGTTCTTCGACGAGGTCCGCGACGCCGAGGACGACGGCGCGGGCTGCTCCATCTGCCACCTCTGACGTGGTGCGTAGGTCGTGGAGCGTGGGGGCCGTCGGGCGGACGCTCCGCGCTGGCAGGGGCCCGTCCGTTCACGGGGATAGGTCGGCGGGGGGCGCCTCCAGGATCCAGTCCCACCTGCGAGCATCGGTCCTGGCCCCACGTCCTACGCTCCACTACACCCCATGCCCCTCTACGTCGACGGCCACCTCGACCTCGCGGCGAACGCCGTGCTGAAGGGCCGCGACCTCACGCAGCCCGTCGACGTGCTCCGCCAGTCGGAAAAGCGGACGCGGGAGGAAGTGCTCGTCACGCTCCCCGAGCTTCAGAGGGCCGAGGTCGGCGTCGCGTTCGCCACGCTCTTCGCGCTCACCGCCGAGGCCGTCCGCCCGCCCGCGGCCGACCCGCTCACGGCGCGTGAGCGGGCGCACGCCTACCGGACGCCGGAGGAGGCCGAGCGGGCCGGACTGGAGCAGCTGGCGGTCTACGAGCGGTGGGAGGAGGCCGGGCACGTCCGCGTCCTCCGCACGCGCGGCGACCTCGACGGGCACGCCGAGAAGTGGGAGGCCGGCGACCGGACGCTCGGGCTCGTCCTCCTGATGGAGGGCGCCGACCCGATCCGCCAGCCCGACGACGTGGGCGCCTGGTTTGACCGGGGCGTCCGCATCGTCGGGCCGGCGTGGCAGCGGACGCGCTACGCCGGCGGGACGCACGCGCCGGGCCCGCTCACGCCCGCCGGCCGCGACCTCGCGTGGGCGCTCGACGAGGCCGGGCTCGCCCTCGACCTCAGCCACCTCGCCGAGGAGAGCTTCTGGGACGCGCTCGACGCGTTCGGCGGGCCCGTCCTCGCCAGCCACAGCAACGCCCGCGCGATCACGCCCACCGACCGCCACCTCTCCGACGCCATGCTCCGGGCCGTCGGCGAGCGCGACGGCGTGGTCGGGCTCGTCCTCGGCAACGCCTTCCTCCGCGACGGCGTGGCCCGCGACGCGCCGAAAGAGGCCGTGACGCTGGCGGACGTGGCGGCTCAGGCCGAGCACGTGGCCGCGATTGTCGGGTGGGGCCGCGTCGCCGTGGGGAGCGACTTCGACGGCGGGTTCGGGCTCCAAGAGGTCCCCGCCGAAATCACGCGGGGCGCCGACTTCGGGCGGCTCGGTGAGGCTGTCCCGGCGGAGGCCCGAGACGGGTTCCTCGGGGGGAACTGGCTCCGGTTCCTTCGCCGCGCCCTGCCGGCGTAGCGCCCGGCTGGCGGAGGGCACCGCCAGCGGCGCGGGGGCCTAGACAAAAGAAGCCGCCCCGTCATGACGACGGGGCGGCTGCGGTGCCCGGGACTGGACTCGAACCAGCACGGCGGTTAAGCCACACGCCCCTCAAGCGTGCGTGTCTACCAATTTCACCACCCGGGCGGGGTGCGCAAGGCGCAGAAAGAACGTGGTCGCGGCGGCGTGACTCCGGTAGGGCTCGAACCTACGACCCGCTGGTTAAAAGCCAGCTGCTCTGCCAACTGAGCTACGGAGTCCGGTCCCGACGGGCGGGCAGGCGCCGAGTCCGGCGGGCAGGGCGGCCAAGGTAGGGCGGGCCGTGGGTGGGCGGCAACGGGGTCGTGTGGAGCGCGCGCAAAGACCGCCGCGGAGGGGGCGGGGGCCACCGCCGACGGGACGCGGGCACCGGAGACGGACGATCTTCTCGGTCCCGACCCCCCGCTCGTGACCGCCGCCCCGCCCGCCATGACCGTCCGCGAGACCGCGCTCCCGGGCGTCCTCGTCGTCGAGCCGCGCGTGTTTGGGGACGACCGGGGGTTCTTCCTCGAGCGCTACCACGCCGAGCGGTACGCCGAGGCCGGGGTCGGCGCCCGGTTCGTCCAGGACAACCACAGCCGGAGCCGGCGGGGCACGCTCCGCGGCCTCCACTTCCAGAGGTCCTACCCGCAGGGGAAGCTGGTCGAGGTCGCGCGCGGGCACGTCTGGGACGTCGTCCTCGACCTCCGCGCCGGCTCGCCGACGTTCGGGCGGTGGGAGGGCCACGATCTGAGCGACGAGACGCACCGCCAGCTCTGGGTGCCGCCGGGCTTCGCCCACGGGTTCTGCGTCCTCTCCGAGACGGCCGACGTCCTCTACAAGTGCACCGACGTCTACCGCCCCGACGACGAGGGCGGCGTCGCCTGGGACGACCCGGCCCTCGGGATCGACTGGCCGGTCGAGCGGCCGACGCTCTCCGACAAGGACCGGGCGCTTCCCCGCCTCGCGGCGCTCGGGCCGGACGACCTCCCCCACGTCCGCTACACGCCGTGAGGGTGCTCGTGACCGGGGCGGCCGGCCAGGTCGGCGCCGAGGTCGTCGCGCTGGCGGAGGCCGCGGGCGTCGAGGCCGTCGGACTGGACCGGGCCGCGCTCGACGTGACCGACGCCGCGGCCGTCCGCCAGTCCGTCGAGGCCGCGCGGCCGGACGTGGTCCTCAACGCCGCGGCCTACACCGCCGTCGACCGGGCGGAAGCAGAGCCCGGGGCCGCGTTCGCCGTCAACCGGGACGGGGCGGCGCACGTCGCGGCCGCGTGCGCCGAGGCCGGCGTCCCGCTCGTCCACCTCTCGACGGACTACGTCTTTAGCGGGACGAAGGGCGCGCCCTACACCCCGGACGACCCGCCGGACCCGCTCGGCGTCTACGGCGCCTCGAAGGCCGCGGGCGAGGCGGCCGTCCGCGAGCGTCTGGACCGGCACCTCATCCTGCGGACGGCGTGGGTCTTCGGCGGGCCGCGGGCCAACTTCCTGGCGACGATGCTCCGCCGTGCGGGCGAGCGCCTTCGCCTCCGCGTCGTGTCCGACCAGTGGGGGCACCCGACGTGGGCGCGCGACGTGGCGCGTGCTGCTCTCGCCGCCGCGCAGAGGGCGGCCGGGGGCGACGCGCCGTGGGGAACGCTCCACACGGCCGGGGCGCCGCTCGCGACGTGGCACGCGCTCGCCGAGGCCGTCGTCGCCGAGGGCGCGGCGGCCGGGCTCATCCCGCCCGTCCCCGTCGAGCCGATCCCGACGGAGGCGTACCCGACACCGGCGCGGCGGCCGAAGCGGGTGGAGCTGGAGATCCGACCGTCCCTGCGGGCGCTCGGCCTCGACCCACTCGACTGGCGGGAGGGCGTGCGCACGGCCATCCGCGAGCGGGCGGGATAGACCGCCGATCCCGCTGGCGGCCCGCTCCGCCAGCGGGCAGGGTCTCTGGTGCTTCGGCGGGTTCACCGTGTCATCCTGAGCGACAGCGAAGGATCTCGACGCCGGGGTCCTGGGCTGTCGGAACCGGCGCCTACGACGGGGGGACCGCGTCGAGATCCTTCCCTTGGTTTTGCTCAGGGCAAGCTGCCGCTCCGCTCCTTAGGATGGCAGGATGGGACGGCCGCGGTCCTAGCCGAGGTCCACGACCGTCACGCCGTCGCCGCCCTGGTCGAGCGGGGCGGCCGCGAAGCCCGCCACGTCCGGCCGGCCCGCCAGCTGCTCGTGGATCGCCTGGCGGAGCGCGCCGGTCCCCTTGCCGTGGAGGATCTCGACGGACGGCGCGCCCGAGACGAGGGCCTCGTCCACGAACCGCTGGACGCGGGCGAGCGCCTCGTCCACGCGCGCCCCGCGGAGGTCGATGCGGACGGCCGCCGTCGAGACCGCCAGCGTGCCCCGGCCCTCGCCCGGCCGCTGCCGCCCCGGCGGCCGGCCGTTTCGTACGGTTGCCCGCTGCGGCGTCGGCCCGCCGACCTTCGTGAGTCGGCTCAGCTTGACGCGGCTCGTGAGCGCGCCGAGGGCGAGGAGCGCCTCCTTGCCGTCCAACTCCAGGACCTCGCCCACCGCGTCGGCGCTGTCGAGGCGGACGCGGTCGCCGACGGCGATCGGGCCGCTGGCGGCGGGCGTCGGCGGTTTCGCCGTCGTCTGGCGCTTCGTCCGGCGGCGCTCGACCTTCCCCTTCCGCTTCTTGACACGCGCCCGGGCCTCCTCCAGCTTCGCCCGCGCTTCCTTCGTCGCCTCGGCTTCTGCCTCGGCCTCCTTGATCTCGCGGACCGTGTTCTCGACGGCCGCGTTCGCCTCGGCCAGGATCTTTTCCGCTTCCGCGAACGCCTGCGCGCGGCGGTTGTCGGCGTCGGCGCGGAGGCGGTCGAGGCGCTGCTCATAGTCCGCCTTGACGCGCTCGGCCTCAGCGCGGAGCGCGGCGCCCTCGTCGCGCGCTCTGGCGGCCTCGGCGGTCCGGGCCTCGAACTCCGCGATCAGGTCTTCGAGCCGACTTTTGCCCTCGCCGACCAACTGGCGGGCGTCACGGACGACGGGCCGGTCGAGGCCGACGCGGTCGGCGATCTCGAAGGCGTACGACGAGCCGGGCACGCCGGCGCGGAACCGGTACGTCGGGGAGAGGGCCTCGCGGCTAAACTCCATCGACCCGTTGAGGACGCCGTCGGTGTCGTGCGCGAACGCCTTCAGCGCGCCGATGTGCGTCGTGACGACGGTGAGGGCGCCGCGCCGGGTGAGGCGCGAGAGGACGGCCTCGGCGAGCGCCCCGCCCTCGGCCGGGTCCGTGCCGGTGCCGGCCTCGTCGATCAGGCAGAGGGAGCGGTCGTCGGCGTCCTCCAGCATCCGGCGGACGTTCGTGAGGTGGCTCGTAAACGTCGACAAATCGTCCTGGACCGACTGCTGGTCGCCCAGGTCCACAAACACGCGCGTAAAGAGCGGGAGCCGCGTGCCGGGCGCGGCGGGGACCGGCAGGCCGTGCGCCGCCATGAGCGACAGCAGCCCGACCGTCTTGAGGGCGACGGACTTGCCGCCCGCGTTCGGCCCGGTGATGACGAGCGTCTGGGCGTCCTCGCCCAACTCTAAGTCCAGGGGCACCACCTCGTCCGGCACGCGCGGCGGCCGTTCCTCTTCTGGCAGCCGCGCAGCGTCGCGGACGCGCAATGCAAGAACCGGGTGCCGCGCTTTCACCAGCTTCAGGGCTCCGCCCTCGCCGACCTCGGGCCCCAGGGCGTCGATCTCGGCACAGAGCCGGCCGACGGCCGCGAGCGCGTCGAGGTGCCCGACGGCCTCGGCCGTCCGCTCAATGGCGCGCCGCTCGTGGCGGACGTGCCCGCTGATCTCCTGCAGGATCCGCCGGACCTCCCGCCCGCGCTCGAGCTCGATCTCGCGGATCTCGTTGTTCAGGTCGAGGACCGACGCCGGCTCGATGTAGACCGTCTGGCCCGTCGCCGAGACGTCGTGGACGAACCCCTGCACCTTCCGCTTGGCCTCGGCGCGGACGGGGATGACGGCCCGGCCGCCGCGGATCGTCGGCTGGTCCTCGGTCGCGTAGCCCTTCGAGGCGGCGTCGCGGAGGGCGGCGAGGAGCGTCTCGCGCAGCCGGCCCTGCGCCGCCGCCAGTCGCCGGCTGATCCGCGCGAGCTCCGGGCTGGCGTCGTCACGCACGGCGCCCGCCGTATCGATCGTCCGGCCGATCCGGTCCTCCAGGGCCTTCAGCACGGCGATCCGCTGCGCCACCTCCCAGACGGCCGGCGCGCGGTCGCGCCGCGCGTGGTGGTAGTCGTGGAGCTGCCGGCCCGTCTCCAGCAGCCGCGCAACCAGCAGGAGGTCGGCCCCGTCGGCGACGGCGTTCTTGGGCTGGACGCGCCGCAGGACCGGCTCCACGCGCTCGACCTCGCGGACGGGCGGCGGCTCGCCGCCGCGCACGAGCCCGGCCATCTGGTCGGCCCGCGCGAGGCTGTGGCGGACGGTCGCGGCGCTGGCGGAGGGCGCGAGCGAGTCGACGCGCTCGCGGCCGTACGGCGTCCGCGTGTAGCCGGCGATGCGCTCGCGGACGGTGTCGAAGCCGAGCCGGCGGTCGGCGTCGGCGGGGGAGAGGAGGACGTCGGTCATCCGGCGTCCAACGCACGCGGGCGGGGCGGCGTCCCCGCGCCGGGCGAAGTCACTCCGAAACCGCCACGCCCCGCTGGCGGCACCACGCGGCCAGCTCCGGCTCGCCCAGCTCGCCGGCCGCGACCGCCAGCATCGTGACGATGGCGTCCGGCTCCTCGGCCCGGAGCGGGCGCCCGTTCAGGGCCAGGAACAGCGTCATCACCGCGAACGCCGTCCGCTTGTTGCCGTCTACGAACGGGTGGTTCTTGGCGATCCCGAAGGCGTAGGCCGCCGCGAGGTCGAAGAGGTCCGCGTCCTCCTCGTACGCCCACCGCTGCTGCGGCCGCGCGAGCGCCGATCCCAACAGGTTCTCGTCCCGGACGCCGTAGCGCCCGCCGTACGTCCGCAGTTGGTCGTGATGGAGCGCTTCGGCGAGCGTCCGGTCAATCCAGCGCGGCTCGTCCATCACTTGGCGAGCTCGCGGAACACGTTGCCGTACTCCTTCTTGATCTCCTGGTACGCCTCCCATGCTTCGGCAAACTCGGCGTCGTACTTCTTGAGCAGGAGTCCGTCCGGCGTCTGGACGGCGTGCCAAGTGCTCTTCTCGTCGATCCCAGCGGCTTCGACGACCTCCTTGGGGAATGTGGCCCCGATGGAGTTCCCGATCCGGCGGAACGTGATCGTGGGCGTGCTGCTCTTGGACGCTGACATGACGGGACGGACGGTGTGGTGCGGCTGTCAAGGTAGCCCGTGGCTACCCCTGTAGCAACGCCCGGCCGCCCCGCCTCGTCTCCCGCTGGCGGTGCCCGCCAGCAGGCCGTCAGTGCTCGACCCCGACCGTCGCGTGGTCGCCCACGTTGAGCTCGCCGGCGAACCCGCGGACCTCCGCGCTGTGCCCGACGACCGACCCGTCGAGCGCTGAGCCCTCGACCGTCGCGTCCCCGAAGACGATCGTGTTGCGGACCGACGAGCCCTCGACGGTCGCCCCGCCGTGGACGGCCGCGTACGGACCGACGACCGAGTCGCGGACGACGGCGCCCTCCCCGAGAAAGACCGGCTCGATGATCTGGCTGTTCTCGACGGTCCCGTCCTTCCGGTTCTCGCCCTCCTTGTCGAGGACGAGCTGCGACGTGCTCTTGATGGCCGGGATCGTCCCGCAGTCGAGCCACTCGGTCACGCGGGCCGTCTTGAACGTGGCGCCGTCCTTGAGCATCCGGTCGAGGGCGTCGGTGAGCTGGTACTCGTCGCCCTTGCCCGTGACCTTGTTGTCCATGAGGTACCGGATCTCGCGCGCGAGCCGCTCGCCCTCCTTCACGTAGTAGATCCCGACGATGGCCTCGTTCGAGATCGGCGTGTCCGGCTTCTCGACGAAGTCGGTGATCCGGTCCGCGTCCTTGACGACGACGCCGAACCGGCTCGGGTCCTCGACCTCCATGACCCAGACGACGGCGTCGGCGTCGAGGTCGGGCGCCTGGTCCATCGTGAAGAGGGTGTCGGCGAAGACGAGGACGCACTCGCCGTCCAGCTTGCCGCCAGCCTGGGCGATCGCGTGGGCCGTCCCGAGCGCCTTGTCCTGGACGCCGAAGCTGGCCTCGATCCCGAACCGCGCGCAGATCTCGGTGAGCTGCTGGCGGACGCCGTCGCCGAAGTCGGGGCCGAGGACGAACACGGCCTCCTCGAAGTCGCCCAGGGACTGGGCGAACGTCTCGACGATCCGCTCGACCATCGTCCGCCCGACGACGGGGAGGAGCGGTTTGGGGGTGACGTGGGTGTGGGGCCGGAGGCGCGTGCCGCGGCCGGCCATCGGGACGATCAGCTTCATCGGGGGGAGGGGACTAGGGGAGGGGCCGGCCCGGGGGCGGCGGGGCCAACCTACGGGAGCCCCGCGCCGGTCGGGGCCGGGCCGCCGGGTTTCGGCCAGCCCTCACGGTCCATGACCGGACCGGCCGGGCGCTCGGCGCGGGCGTCAGCGAGCCGGCCCCGACTACCGGGGGCGACAGGGGGCGTCTAGCCGGCGGGGCGGGTCGGCGTCGGTCAAGTCTAAAAACAGGCCCTGGTGCGTCCTGGGCGGCGGGTACGGAACTTGACGGGGGCCAGACGCTGTATGAGTGGCCGCACTCCGCGCCCTCTCCCCACCACGCGCACCAGTCCCCCCACTCCCATGAACCCCACCCGCACTCGCTACGCCGCGCTCCCGCTAGCGCTCGTCCTGTTCCTCGGGATGTCGCTCACGGCCTGCTCAGGCCTCAACAACACGGGCAAGGGCGCCATCGGCGGCGCCGGCGCCGGCGCCGTCATCGGCGGCGTCATCGGCAAGGCCACCGGCTCGACCGCCCGGGGCGCCATCATCGGCGCCGCCGTCGGCGGCACGGCCGGGGCCGTCATCGGCCGGCAGATGGACAAGCAGGCCGAGGAGCTCGAGGGCGACCTCGAGAACGCCGACGTCACGCCCATCGAGGGCGAGGACGGCGAGACGGCCGGGATCGCCGTCCGGTTCGACAACGCCCTCCTGTTCGACCTCGGGCAGGCCACGCTCCGGCCGGGCGTCCGGGCCGACCTCCGCGACCTCGCGTCGAGCCTCCAGAACTACCCGGGCCACGACGCCGTGATCGTCGGGCACGCCTCGACCGACGGCTCGACGGCCCTCAACCAGAGCCTCTCGGAGCGGCGCGCGAACGCCGTCCGCGGCTTCCTCGTCGAGCAGGGCCTCTCGCCGTCGCGGCTCGAGGCGTACGGGATGGGCGAGAGCGAGCCGCTCGCCGGCGTCCCGGGCGAGTCGCCCGAGAACCGCCGCGTCGAGATCGCCATCTACCCGTCCGACGACTACCGGCAGTCGGTCGAGAGCGAGTACAACTAGGCCCGGCGCGCTAGCGCTCCGCGGCTAGCTTCAGCGGCCCCCCGCCACGACGGCGGGGGGCCGCCCCTTTTTGCCCATGCCCGACGCCCCCCGCCAGCCGACCCCGTACGAGGCCCCCAAGGCGATGACCCCGGCCGAGCGGGAGGAGTGGGAGCGCCGCCGGTCCACGGACACGTGGCGCGTGTTCCGGATCATGAGCGAGTTCGTCGAGGGGTTCGACCGGCTCTCGCGCGTCGGCCCGAGCGTGTCCGTGTTCGGGTCGGCCCGGACGCCGCCCGGCGCCCCGTACTACGAGATGGGGGTGGCCGTCGGGCGGGCCCTCGCCGAGCGGGGCTACGCCGTGATCACCGGGGGCGGGCCCGGGATCATGGAGGCGGCCAACAAGGGGGCGCAGGAGGCCGGCGGCGTCTCGATCGGGCTGAACATCGCGCTCCCCCACGAGCAGGGCTCGAACCCCTACGTGGACCCCGACAAGAACCTCCTGTTCGAGTTCTTCTTCGCGCGGAAGACGATGTTCGTGAAGTACGCCCAGGGCTTCGTCGTCCTGCCCGGCGGGTTCGGGACGCTCGACGAGCTGTTCGAGAGCCTCACGCTGATCCAGACGCGGAAGACGGCCCGGTTCCCCGTCGTCCTCATGGGGACGGACTACTGGGCCGGCCTGCTCGGCTGGGTCCGCCAGACGCTCCGCGGGGGCGGGTACGTCTCGCCCGACGACCCCGACCTCGTCACGCTCACCGACAGCCCCGAGGAGGCGGCCGACGCCATCGAGCGGTTCGGGGAGGAGTCAGGGATCGCCCCAAACTTCTGAGTGGCCGCCAGCGGGCCGCCCCGCCCGGCCGGGCGCTCCGCTGGACGGCCGTGCCCGCCGCACTGTACGGCGGGCGCGGGCGCGGCGCGCCCGAACGGGCCCGGGG
>CAZDFV010000086.1:0-10912 GCA_964504495.1 uncultured Rhodothermales bacterium | reverse complement strand
GGGCCGTCTCCCGGGCCTCGAAGGACGAGCTCGTCGCGTTCCTCCGCGAGACCGGGCCCGCCGGCCGGGCCGGGGCGTGACGCCGGAGGTCCAGCGGCGGTGGGGGCGGCTGGCCGTCCGCGACCGGCTCCGGGCCATGCTCCCGTCGGGCCCGGCGGCGGCCGACCAGGAGCCCCCGAGCCGGCGCGGGCTCGCCATGGCCCTCTCGGTCGTGGTCGCCGTCGTCCTGTGGTTCAGCTTCTCGATGCGGGAGTCGTACACGGTCCCGATGCGGGTCCCCATCGAGGTCGTGACGACGCCGGAGGGGACGGCGCTCGCGGCCCGGCCCCCGCCCGACGTCTCGGTCGTCCTCCAGGGCGAGGGGTGGACGCTCCTCGGGCTCCGGCGGAGCCCGCCGGCCATCCGCGTCTACGCCGAGGACGCGGCCGTCGACCTGCTCGCGGCGCTCCGGGAGTCCGGGCTCCCGAGCGGGGTCTCGGTCCAGAGCGTGCAGCCGGCCCTGGTCGAGCTCGCCCTCGACACCGAGACGTCGCGGCGGCTCCCGATCCGGCTCCGCCAGCGGATCGACCCGGAGCCGGGGTACGACCTGCTCGGTCCGCCCCGGCTCCGGCCCGACTCCGTGCTCGTGACCGGCGCCCAGTCCCTCCTCGGGGGCCTCTCCGACTGGCCGACCGAGCTGTTCGTGGCCGAGGGGGTCGACGAGCCCCTCACGCGGCCGGTCGCGCTCAGCGACACGTTCGGCGGGCTCCTCGCGCCCTCGGTCCGGCAGACCGTCGTGGCCCTCGACGTCGGGCAGTTCACGGCGGGCTCGCGGCTGCTCGACGTCGAGGTCGTCAACCTCCCGCCGTCGGTCGCGGGCGTCCGGTTCGAGCCGGCCCAGGTCCGGGCCGAGTACCGGGTGCCGCTCCGGGGCGACGGCTACGACCGGGCCGACACGACGGCCGCGTTCCGGGCCGTGGTCGACTGGGGCGACATCGTCCGCGACTCGACGTCGGGGACGGTCCCGGTCGCGCCGCGGTGGCCCGGCGACCTCACCCTCCAGGACGTGACGCTCGACCGGGGCCGGGTCGGCTACTTCATCCAGCGCCGCCGGCCCGCGGGGGGGGAGGAGTGACCGGCCGGGGCGTGGGCGGGCGGGCGACGCCGGGGGCACGCGGGTGATCTTCCTCGCCCTCGCCGTCGCGTGCAGCCTCGCCATCGCCGTCCTGTTCAAGGTGGCCGAGCGCCGCGACTTCGACCGGACGGCGCTCCTGACCGTGAACTACGCCGCCGCGGCGGCCCTCGCGCTCGGGCTCCAGGGCGTCGAGCCGGTGGGCGGGCTCCCGGCCGGGCTCGTCGCGCTCGGCGTCGGGCAGGGCGTCCTGTTTATCGGCGGGTTCTGGCTGTTCTCGCTGGCGATCCGGCGGGCGGGGATGGGGCTGGCGGCGGGCGTCATGCGGCTCTCGGTCGTCGTCCCGTTCCTGGCGTCGTGGGCCGTGTGGGGCGAGGTGCCGGGCGCGCTCCAGCTCGTCGGGCTGGCCCTCGCCGGCGCCGCGTTTTTCCTCGTGGCCCGGCCGGCCGCCGAGCCGCCGGGGAAGCTGGGCCCGCCGGCCGAGGGCGCCGCGCCCGGGGACGGGGGCGGGGCGGTCGTGGTCCTCGGCCTCCTGTTCCTCTCCGGCGGGGTCGTGGACGTGAACATGAAGGTGTTCCAGGAGGCGTTCGCCGGGGCCGTGCCGATCTCGATGTTCCTCCTGTTCGTGTTCGGCGTCGCGTTCGGCGTCGGGGCGGTGGCCGTGGCGTGGACGGGCGTGCGGACGGGGCGGTGGCCGCGCGGCGAGGTCGTCGCGTGGGGCGTCGGGCTGGGGCTCGTCAACTACGGGTCGGCCGAGTTCCTGCTCCGGGCCCTCGACGAGCTGCCGGGGCCGGTGGCGTTCCCGGCCAACAGCGTGGCGATCGTGTTCGGGGCGGCCCTCATCGGCCGGTTCGTGTGGCACGAGCGGCTGTCGCGGGCGAACGTGGCCGGGCTGGCTCTCGCCGGCGTCGCCCTTGCCCTGCTAGCGGGGTAGGTGGCCGGGGCCTCCGCCGGCGGCGAAGGCGCCCGGCGGCGGACGTAGGTTCCGACATGTCCGACGCCCCCGCGCGCCCGCGCCGCCTCTCCGGCCTCGCCCTCGGCCTCTCCGCTGTGGTGCTCGTCGCCGCCGTCGTCGGCGCATTCGTCCTCGGCCAGGCCGACGTGGTGACGGAGGAGGACGTGGACTCGGCCGTGCTCACGGCGCTCCAGGGCGAGGCGGCCGAGGGGTTCGTCGTGACCGGCCGGCTCACGTCGAGCCTGTCCGGGCGGTCGGCGCGGCGGCAGCGGCTCCGCGTGCTCAACATCGAGACGGGCCGGGCGTCGGTCCGCGTCGAGGTCCCGGCGGAGATGACGTACGGGTTCTCGCTCGACCGCTTCAGCGCCGACGACGTCCGGTTCCGGGAGGGCGGGCTCGTCGAGGTCGTCCTCCCCCCGCTCGAGGTGTTCTCCGTCGAGCCCATCCTGGAGGAGGCCGACGTGAACATCGAGACGACCGGGGGCGCCCGGCTCTCGCCCGACCTCACGGAGCAGACGCTGGAGCAGACGCTCCGGCGCGTCCGCCCGGCGCTTCGGACTCAGGCCGAGACCTACGTCCGCGACGCCGACCAGCCGCGCGTGAACACGGCCCGGGCGCTCCGCCGCGTGCTCGCGGCCCCGCTCGAGGCGGCCGGCGTGGACCTCGGCGCCGTCCGGTTCCGGTTCGTCCTCGCCCCGGGCGACACGCTCGACGTGGGCGCCGACGGCCGGCGCCGCAGCGTCCCAGCCGGATGAGGTGGCCCTGGCACCGCGAGCGGCGCGAGGTCCCGGCCTACGTCGACACGCCGGCCGGCATCCTCGCCGCCGACGGCACGCGCTACCGGACGACCGTCCCGCTCCTCCGCGACTACGCCGGGCCGGTCCTGGACGCCGTCGGGCTCGACCGGCTCGTCCGCCAGTCGGGCGTGTGGCTCCGGTCGCCGCAGACGCTCGCGGGCACGGTCCTCCCGCTCCTGCTCGCGGTCGTGCCGTGGTGGGTGGCGCTCACGCTCGCCCTCGCGCTCTACACGTCGTGGGCCGTCGCGGCGCCCGGCCTCGCGCTGCCGGGGCTGGCGCGCGTCGCGGGCGCGCTCGAGCACCCGGTCGTGCAGGGCCTCCTCTACGTGGCCGTGCTGAGCGGGCTGGCGGCGGCCGGCCGGTTCCCCGAGGTCTGGGCCGGTGTGGCCGGGTTCGTGGCGCTCCGGCTCG
This sequence comes from uncultured Rhodothermales bacterium, assembly GCA_964504495.1. Lineage (GTDB taxonomy): Bacteria > Bacteroidota > Rhodothermia > Rhodothermales > Rubricoccaceae > Rubrivirga. The sequence goes on along the minus strand of CAZDFV010000086.1, from coordinate 7,638 downwards.
GGCTCGTCGGCGCGGTCACGGGCCGGGCGCTGGCGCCGGTCTGGGGCGGGCTCTACTCGCTGCCGGTGCCGGACCAGACACTCCGCGCGTTCATCGTCCGGGCGGCGCTCCGGCGGGGGATCTCGCTGCCCGGCACGGCCGAGGTCGAGAGCCGGGTCCGCCAGTTCTGGCGGCGGGACAAGCGGTAAGGCTCGTAGGGCGGCGGTGCGGTCCGTCGGCGCAGGGTGCGGCTCGTCGGGGAGGGGTGGAGGGCGCGGCGCGCTCTGCCTACCCTGATGCGGCTTCCCCCCGTCGCTATGCGCTCCCTCGCGTTCCTCGCGTCCCTCCTCCTGGCCGCGGCCGCCGCCAGCCAGGCGCCCGTGCCCAACCCCGACGCGCCGGCGACGGCCTACGTCGGCGGCCAGTGGTGGACCGGCGAGCGGTTCGAGGCTCGGGACACGACGTGGGCTCAGAACGGCGTGTTCGCCCCCGGCCCGCTGGCGGACGCCGCGCGCGTGGTCGACCTCGGCGGCGCCCACGTCGTCCCGCCCTACGGCGACGCCCACACGCACATGCTGAGCGACCCGTACCAGGGGCCCGGTCACGCCGAGCTGTTCGTCCGCGACGGCGTGTTCTACGCCCTCGTCCTGACCGACCGCTACACGTGGGCGGCGCAGGTCATGGACCGGTTCGACGGCCCGGGCTCGATCGACGTCGCCTACGTCCACGGCGGGCTGACGTCCGAGGGGACGCACCCGACGCAGGTGTACGAGTGGCAGGCGCTCGGCCTCGTCGGCCAGGAGCTGACGGAGGAGAACCAACGGCGCATCCACGGGAGCCGGCTCGCCGAGGACGACGCCTATTGGTATCTCGACTCGCTGGCGGACGCGGAGGCCACGTGGGACGCCTTCCTCGCGCACGGGCCCGACGCCGTCAAGGTGTACCTCCTCGACGTGGCGCGCGAGTTGGGCCCGAACACGAGCGGGATGACGGGGCTGCCGTCCGGCCACGGCCTCTCGCCGGAGGTGCTCCGCGAGGTCGTCCGACGCGCGCGCACAGCGGGCCTCCCCGTCTACGCCCACGTCGAGACGGCCGCCGACGTCCGGCTGGCGGTCGAGGCGGGCGTGGACGGGTTCGCCCACCTCCCCGGCTACGCCCGCGCGGCCGGCTCGGACGACCCGTACTGGCTCGACGACGCGACCGTCGAGGCGGCTGCGGCGCGCGGCGTCACGTTCATCCCCACGTCCGTCGTGACCCAGGGCCGGCCGGGCCAGCGGCCGGCGCGCGAGGCGCTCGCCCGCGACCTCCACCGCCGCCAGCTCCGCGCGCTCCGGGCCGCCGGCGCCCCGATCGCCCTCGGGGCCGACCGCTGGGGCCTGACCTCGAAGGCCGAGGCCGACTTTATGGCCGAGCACGGGTTCTTCGACCGCGCCACGCTCCTCGACCTGTGGACGCGCGTGACGCCGCAGACCGTCTTCCCCGGCCGCGCGATTGGCCGACTGGCGCCCGGCTTCGAGGCGTCGCTCCTCGCCCTCGCCTGCGACCCGACGGTGGACTGGTCGTGCACGGAGCGGATCACGCGCCGCGAGAAGCAGGGGGCGGACCTCGACAGCGACCCGGCCGCCGCGGCAGCCGCCTGGCGTGCCCTCGACGTGGCGACGCTCACGGCCCCGCCCGCGCCCGGCGACGTTCCGCTCCTCCGTGGCCTCAAGGCGCTCGCCCGGGGTGACCTCGACGCAGCGGACGAGATGATTCGCGAAGCGCTCGCCGTCGCGCCCGACTCGCTCCGCCCGTTCGTCCACCGCCGGCTGGCGGAGGCGGCGGCCGAGCGGTTCGACTGGGCCGAGGCCGTCCGCCAGCGGGCCGCAGCCGGCGACGGCGTGGCGGGGGGGACGATGGAGGGCTTCGCCCGCTTCCCCGCCGCCTCCGCTCGGTTCGCCGTGCCCGAGTCGACGGTCCCGTTCGACGGCCTCCGCGCGTCGGTCCGCGTCAACGGCGAGCCGGTCCGGGCCGTGGTGGACACGGGGGCGCCGGGGTCGAGCGTCCCGCGCGCACTCGCCGAGCGGCTCGGGCTCCGCATCGACACGACGGCGCGGGGGCGGACGGTCGTGCCGTCGATGGGGCTCGCCTTCGACACCTACGCCGTGCTCATCGACAGCGTCGAGGTCGGCGGGGCCACGTTCTACAACGTGCCCGCGACCGTCGCCTGGACCGACGGCGAGGGCGTCGACGGCGGGGTCTTTCTCGGCGCCAACCTGTTCCGCCGGTTCGCCGGCGCCCTCCACTACGGCTACGCCGACTCCACGTTCACCGTCGTCCGTGACGTTCCTCCGAGCGGGTCGAACCCGACGTTCCTGATCGAGGGCGGAAGCGCGCCCGTCGTGCCGGTCGCCGTCGGGGGCGAGCCCGCGAACGCCATCGTCGACACTGGCAACTCGGCCTCGGTCTACCTCGCCGCTGGCGCCTTCGAGGTCCCCGAGGCGGCGTACTCGCGGACGGTCTCGGGCACGCTCTCGAACGGGTTCGAGTGGTCGCACCGGCTGTACCGCGTCCCGTTCGAGGTCCCCGGCCACCCCGACGGCGCCCACGAGGCGTATGAGGCCGACTACCTCTTCTCGGCCGACGACGCCATTACCGTCATCCTCGGGCGGCCCGTCTGGGCGGACGGCACACTGACGCTCGACTTCGTCAATCGGCAGGTCCGGTTCAAGTCGGCCGCGGCGACCGAGACTGCTCGCCGCCAGCCGTAAGCTCCCGCCATGCAGCGCCTCCCCCTCCTCCTCGCCCTGCTGGCGGCCGCCGCCAGCGCGCAGCCGGCCGCGCTCGAGCCCATCGAGTTCGAGCTAGAGGGCGGCGAGACGGTCGCGGCCGAGCAGGGCGAGGTCTGGGTTCCCGAGAACCGATCCGACCCCGACAGCCGGCGCATCGCCGTCCGGTTCGTGCGGTTCGCCAGCCGGGCGGAGGCGCCGGGGCCGCCCGTCTTCTACCTCGCCGGCGGGCCCGGTGGGGCGGGGACCGACGCGGCGCGGGGACGGCGGTGGGCGTTGTTCAGCCGGCTCCGCGACGACGCCGACGTCGTCGTCCTCGACCAACGGGGGACGGGCCTCTCCGAGCGCGTCCCCGGCTGCACGTCGTCCGTCGCCGTCCCGCCCGACTCGGCGACGACGCGGACGCTCGTGACTCGGCTCTACGGCGAGGCGCTGGCCGAGTGCCTCGGCTTCTGGGAGGGCGAGGGCGTCGACGCCCGGGGCTGGACGACGTGGGAGAGCGCGGCCGACGTGGACGCCGTCCGCGAGGCGCTGGGGGCCGAGCGCGTGTCGCTCTTGGGGATCAGCTACGGGACGCACCTCGCCCTCGCCGTGCTCCGGCGGTTCCCCGACCGCGTCGACCGGCTCGTCCTCGCGAGCGCCGAGGGGCCGGACGAGACGGTCAAGCTCCCGGCCCGGACCGACGCCTACGTCGCACGGCTTCAGGCGGCCGTCGACCGCGACTCGGCCGCCGCGGCCCGCTACCCCGACGTCGCCGGGCTCGTCCGCCGCGTCCTCGACCGGATCGAGGCCGACCCGCCCCGCGACACGCTCCGCCAGCGCGACGGGACGCCGTTCGTGCGGACGCTCGGGCGGTTCCAGGCCCAGCAGATCTCGGGCTACCTGATCTCCGACCCCGACCGCGCGGCCGGCCTCCTCGACGCCTACGCCGCCGCCGACCGGGGCGACGTCTCCTTCTTCACCCGGTTCTCCGGCTGGGTTCTGGGCCCGACCGTCGCGCTCCAGGGGATGCCGGAGCTGATGGACCTCGCCTCCGGCGTCTCGCCCGGACGGCTGGCGGCGGTCGAGGCCGAGGCGCCGACGGCCCTCCTCGGCGACGCCCTCAACTTCCCCATGCCGCACCTCGCCGGCGCCGTGGCCGGGCTCGAACTCCCGGACTCCTTCCGAGAGCCGGTCGTCTCGGACCGGCCGGCCCTGTTCCTCTCCGGCACGCTCGACGGGCGGACGTACCCTGAGGCCCACGCCGAGGCGGCCGCCGGCTTCCCAAACGGCGCCGTGGTCACGGTCGAGAACGCCGGGCACAACCTGTTCTTCAGCCACCCCGACCTCGTCGAGATCGTCGCCCACTTCCTCGCCGGCGCCCCGGCCGAGGCCCGGACGCTCGTGGCCCCGCTCCCGACCCTCACGGACGGATGAGTGCCTCCGACAAACCCCGCCTGACCGCCCGCGGCGTCGCTCTGTTCGCCGTCGCGTACCTCGCGCTCGCCGTGTTCTACACGGTCACGATCGAGTGGTACGACCTCCGCGACGGGTTCGACGTGTTCCTGGCCGAGACCCTCGACCTCCTCCCCCGGTCGATCATCGACTACACGCTGAAGGGGCTCCTGACCGTGCCCGTGTGGTGGGTCGCGGTCCGGCAACTCGACGGCCGCCCCGGCGCGCAGGCGGCGGCCCACGCCGTGCTCGGCCCGCTCTGGGTGTGGGCGTGGTTCGTGGCCTACCAGGCGGCCGCGCACGCCGCCGGCTACGGCATCCCGGCGTACGTCGAGCCGTGGGACGTCTTTATCCCGTCGCTCGTCTACGCCGCCCAGTTCGGGGCGCTCCACGCCGTCCGGTACGTCGCCGAGGTCCGCCGCCAGTCGGAGGCGGAGCGGGCGCTCGTCCGCCGCCAGGCCGAGCTGGAGCGGGCGGCGCAGGAGGCCCAGGTCGCCGCGCTCCGGGCGCAGATGGACCCGCATTTTTTGTTTAACACGCTGAACTCGGTGGCGGCATCGGTCCCGCCGGAGCAGGGCGCCACGCGCGACCTCGTCGCCCGGCTGGCGGGTCTCGTCCGGTACACGCTCGCGGCCGCCCGGCGCGACCGGGTCCTGCTCCGCGAGGAGCTCGACTTCGTGCGCGACTACCTGGCCCTCGAGCAGGAGCGGATGGGCGGCCGCCTCCGCGTCGAGATCGACGCCGACCCGGGCACCCTCGACGTCATGATCCCGCCCATGCTCGTCCAGCCGCTCGTGGAGAACGCCGTCCGCCACGGGCTGGCGCCGTCCCTGAGCGGGGGGACGGTCCGCGTCGAGGCCCGGCGCCTGGGCGACGCCGTCCACGTCCTCGTCCGCGACGACGGGGTCGGGCCGGCGCGTCCGCCGCGTGCGCTCCTCGACGGCGACCGCCAGCCGGACGGCGGGGTCGGACTCTCCAACACGCACGCCCGGTTGCAGGCCCTCTTCGGCGACGGGCTGGCGCTCGACGTGCCGGGCTCCGGCGACGGGCAGGCGCGCGGGTTCGAGGCCCGGTTCACCGTCCCCGCCGAGGCGACGTGACGCGCGCGCTCATCGTCGACGACGAGGCCCCGGCGCGGAAGATGGTCCGCGAGGCGCTCGTCGCGCTCGACGCCGACGTCGCGCTCGCGGGCGAGTGCGCGAACGGACCGGAGGCGGTCGCCGCCGTCGCCGCGGCGGAGGCCGAGGGCCGCCCGATCGGCCTCTTGTTCCTCGACATCCAGATGCCCGGCCTGACCGGCTTCGAGACGCTGGAGGCCATCGCGGCGCGCGGGCTGGCCGTCCCGGCCGTCGTGTTCTCGACGGCGTTCGACCGGCACGCCGTCCGGGCGTTCGAGGTGGCCGCCGTCGACTACCTCCTCAAGCCGTTCACGCAGGCCCGCTTTGCCGAGGCCGTCGGCCGAGCGCTGGCGGCCGGCACAGCGGACGTGGTCGAGGTCGCCCGCCAGGCGGGCGGGTACGCCGAGCGGCTCCTCGTCGAGGACGGCGGCGTGTTCGTCCCCGTCGCCACGGCCGACGTGCTCTGGGCCGAGGCCGCCGGCGACTACACCAAGCTCCACACGCGCGGCCGGACGTACCTCGCCTCGCAAGGGATCGGCGCCCTCACCGAGCGGCTCGACCCGGCCCGGTTCGCCCGCGTCCACCGCTCGACGGTCGTGGCGCTGGGTGCTCTCCGGGCCCTCGAACGCGACAACTCCGGCGGGTTCATCGCCCGGCTGGCGGACGGCGCGACCGTCCGCGTGAGCCGGACCTACGCCGACGCGATCCGCGGCATGATGGCATAGCTCGCAGCGCTCGCGGGAATGGGTACGGGGAACGGGGGATTGGGGGAATGCGGCGCGCCCACCCCGCCCCTTCCCACGTGCCCCTTGCCCGGCGAGCCTACACCCCCGAGCGGCCTTCGAGCGCCCGGCTGAGCGTGGCCTCGTCCGCGAACTCGAGGTCGCCGCCAATCGGGAGGCCGCGGGCGATCCGCGTGACCGTGACGCCGAACGGCTGGAGCATCTGGCCGACGTAGTACGCCGTCGTGTCGCCCTCGACGTTCGGGTTCATAGCGAGGATGACCTCGCGGACCGGCTCGGCCTCCGCGTCGGCCCCGTCATAGTCCCCCGCCTCCTCCGCGACGCCGCTGGCGGGCGCGCCCGCCGAGCCGCCCGGCGTCTTCGACCCGGCCACGCGCGCGATGAGCTCCGACACGTGGAGGTCGTCCGGGCCGACCCCGTCGAGCGGCGAGATCACACCGCCGAGGACGTGGTAGAGCCCGCGGTACTCGCCCGTCCGCTCGAGCGCGAGGACGTCGCTCGGCTCCTCGACCACGCAGATGACCGCGCGGTCGCGCTTCGCCGACTGGCAGACCGGGCAGGGGTCCACGTCGGTCACGTTGAAGCAGACCGAGCACGTCTTGACCCGGTCCTTCGCGGCCACAAGGGCCTTGGCGATCTCGACGACCTCCTCGCGCGGCATCTTGAGGATGAAGGCCGCCAGCCGCTGGGCCGTCTTGCGGCCGATCGTCGGGAGCCGCGAGAGCTGCTCGACGAGGGCTTCGACGGTCTCGGACGTCAGGTGCATGGCGCGGGCGGGGGGGAGCCGGGCAAGGTCGCCCGGCCGGGCGACAGCGGTCGGTCACAAGACTGGCGGGGCAAACAGACGGCTGGCGGGGCGCCCCGCCCCCTGCCCGCTACATCCCGGGCAGGCCCATCCCACCGAGGTCGAGGCCGGGCGGGAGCATCGAGGACGCGGCCTCCTGCATCTTCTGGGCCTTGACGGCCTCGGCCTCCTCGATCGCCTTGTTCACGCCGGCCACGACGAGGTCCTCGAGGAGTTCGAGGTCGTCGGGGTCCACGGCGTCGGGCTCGATCTTGATCTGGACGATCCGGCCGGTCCCGTCGGCCGTGACCGAGACCATGCCGCCGCCGGCCTCGGCCGTCACCCGCTCCTCGGCGAGCTTGGCCTGCGTGTCGGCGATGTTCTTCTGCATGTCAGCCATCTTGCCGAAGAGGTCGGCCATGTTGGGGGTTCCGTCCATTGGTTCTCGGGTGCAGAGGTACGGGGTACGGGTACGGGCGCGTGTACCCCGTACCGGGTACCCCGTACCTGCGCTACTGCCAGACGATCTCGGCGCCGAACCGCTCGAAGAGGGCGCGGACGACCGGGTGCTCCTGGCGGAGCTGCTTGAGCCGCTCGAACGGGTCGGACGGGGCGGCGGTTTCTCCGGCGTCCTCCGGCGCCACGACGTACCGGACGGGCGGGGCGTCCTCCCCGAGCACGCCGGCGAGCACGTCGCGGAGGGCCGTCGCGTGGTCGTCGGCCACGCGGCACGCGAAGGCGTCGGCGAGGGCGACCTCGACGGCCCCGCGCCGGACCCGGAGCGGCCGGCCGGCCCCGACGACGGCCCCCAC
>CAZDFV010000085.1:0-10921 GCA_964504495.1 uncultured Rhodothermales bacterium | reverse complement strand
CCTCGTCGAGGGTGCCAGCCGGTGGCTCGGCCGCGACGACGCGCCGGCGCTCCCAGCCGAGGCCGCGCAGGGCTACCCGGCGTGGCTCCGGGCGCTCGGCGCGGAGGGCTGAGCGCGCCGGCCGCCATCGTCGTCGGACTGGAGCGACGTGCAGGTCGCTTACCCCTCACCCCGACCTCCCCTCTCTCAGGGGCTGGGCTGCTACGTTCTGCGACGACTACACAACCAGGGGGCGTCGTTCCCACGCAGGCGGGAATCCAGGGAGGCCGAGCACGGTGCCGCACGAGCCCTGGATTCCCGCCTGCGCGGGAATGACTGTTCGTATTTGCTCTGCAATACGACCTGCACCTGAGAACGTAGCAGTCCTGACCTCGGGGGGAGCGAGGGGAGTGGACTCGGCGCGGACTGCCCCGCTGGCGGACGGCGCCAGCGGGCTAGGGCCGGGCCGCCTGCGCGGCCTCCCGCGCGCGCCGCTGGCGGACCTGCTCGCTCAGCCACCGGCTCCACTCCGCTGCCTTCCGGTTGTGCTCGGCCAGCGTCCGGCTAAAGTCGTGGCCGCCCGACCCGTCGGCGACGAAGTAGAGGTAGTCGTGGTCCTCGGGGTTCAGGACGGCGTCGATCGTCGCGTCGGAGGGGTTCGTGATCGGGCCCGGCGGGAGGCCGTCGATCCGGTACGTGTTGTACGCGCTCGGGAACTCGTAGTCGACGAAGAGGAGCCGGCGCATCCGGGGCTCGCCGCCCTCCTCCATGAGGGCGAACTGGACGGTCGGGTCGGCCTGGAGCCGCATGGTGCCCGCGGACGTCCGGCCGAGGAGGCGGTTGAGGTAGACGCCGGCGATCGTCCGCCGCTCCCCCGGCTTCCGGGCCTCCCACTCGACGATCGACGCGACCGTCACCACCTCGTCCGGCGTCAGCCCCAGGGCCTCGGCCTGGGCCCGGCGCTCGGGCGTCCAGAACCGGTCGTAGCGCTCGTGGATGCGGCGGATCGCCGTCTCCGGGTCGTCCGTCCAGTACATGTCGAACGTCTCGGCCAGCATCCGGCCGTGGAGGTGGGCCGGGTCGGTCCCCAGCGAGTCGGCGAAGGCCGGGTCGCGGAGGAGGCGGGCGACGGCGGCCGAGTCGGTCCCGAGCTGGTTGCGGAGGACGCGGGCCGTCCGCTCGGGGCGAGAACCGGGCGGGATCGTGATGCGGATCGGGTCCTGCAATCCCTTCCTGATCTTGTCGAGGAGGTCCCAGTTGCTCGTTCCGGGCTCGATGGAATAGTGCCCGGTCTTGACCTGCTCGGCCCAGCCCGTGACCTCGCCGAACGTCTCGAGCGACGCCCGCGAGCGGAGCGCGCCGACGGACTCGAGCGAGTCGAGCGCGGCCTCAAAGTCCGTCCCCTCCGGCAGGCGGACGCTGTAGGGCTCGGCGGCCTCGGCCGTGTTCGGTAAAAAGGCGAGCCACGCGACAGCACCCGCGCCGAGGAGCGCGAGCACGACGAGGCCAAGGAGGATCTTCTTCATGCAGGTGCGGGCCGCTGGCGGACGCCGCCAGCCGGGCGGGCGGCGGGTCTAGGCGGCGCCGTCGCCGCCGGCCGGGGCGGCGCCCTGGTCGCGGCTGTCGACGGTGCAGACGGTGTGGATGCCGCCCCGGACCGTGTAATCGGTCGTGACGACGAGGTGGCCGGGGTCCTCCAGCCAGCGCATGAGGTCCTCGTAGAGGATGGCCGTCACGTCCTCCTGCGCCGCGCCGACGTGGCGCCAGCTGACGAGGTAGTACTTCAGGCTCTTGAGCTCGACGACCCACGAGCCGGGGACGTACTCGACCCGGACGGTCCCGGAGTCGGGGAGGCCGGAGAACGGGCAGAGCGCCGAGAACTCGCCGGGCTCGGTCGTATACGTCACGACCTGGCGGGCGGCGTGCTCGTACGGCATCCGGTCGACGGTCTGCTGCCGCGCGTCGGGGGGGAGGAAGAGGGCCACGCGGCCCTCGGGCTCGATCCCGTACCGCGCCATGTGCGCGAGCGACGCGCGCGTGTGCTCGAGGGCCCGCTGGTGGACGGCTTCGAGGCGGTCGGCGGCGCTCTGAGGGGTGTCGGCCATGCGGTCGGAGGAGGCGGGAGGATAGCAACGGGGCCGCCGGGGGCCCTGTGGCGCCGGCTCGCGTTCTTCGCGAAACCTCTCGGCCCACCGTGCGGCACGGCCGCCCCGGCCGTTGATTCCGCCATGCCCGACGCTTCCACCTCCGCGCTCGTCCTGTTCTCCGGCGGACAGGACTCGACGACGTGCCTGTTCTGGGCCCTCTCGCCGGAGGGCGGCGGGTTCGAGCGCGTCGAGGCCGTCGCCTTCCGGTACGGGCAGCGCCACGCCGTCGAGCTGGAGCAGGCGGCGCAGATCGCCGAGGCCGCGGGCGTCCTGCTCCACACGCTCGATCTCACCGGCCTCTTTTCGGGGTCCGCCCTGCTGGCGGACGAGGCGGCCGACACGAACGAGAACCACGTCCTCGCCCCGGACCTGCCCGCCTCGTTCGTCCCCGGCCGGAACGCCCTGTTCCTCACGGCCGCCGCCAGTCTCGCGTTCACGCGGGGCATCTCGGACCTCGTCGGCGGGATGTGCCAGACGGATTTTTCTGGCTACCCCGACTGCCGGCTCGACTTCGTCGAGAGCCAGGCCCACGCGCTGAGCCTCGCGCTCGACCGAGACGTCACGATCCACACGCCGCTCATGGCGCTCACGAAGGCCGAGACGTGGAAGCTGGCGCGCGACCTCGGCACGGTCCGCGGCCTCGACGTCCTGGAGACCGTCCGCGAGATGAGCCACACCGACTACCACGGCGACCGGACGGAGCGGCACGCCTGGGGCTACGGAAAGTTGGACAACCCGGCGAGCGTGCTCCGGGCGAAGGGGTACGCCGAGGCCGAGGCGAGGGGGTGGGTGTGATGGCTGGCGGCGAACGGCGAACGGCGAACGGGGAGGCGGAGCGCGAGGGCGGGCTGGCGGAGCGCCTCGCCGAGAGCGACCGCCAGCCAGGAACCCGGCGCTACGCCGTCAAGGCGCTGTGGCGGACGGTCCAGGGCGAGGGCTACTGGGCCGGCCGGCCCGCCGTGTTCGTCCGCCTCGCCGGGTGCAACTTGTGGAGCGGTTACGACGCCGACCGCCAGCGGGACGCTGCGCGCCACGGGAACGCGTGCGCACTGTGGTGCTTCGCCCCGGAGACGACCGTCCTCGACGCGGACTACGCGCGGCGGCCCATCGGAGACGTCCGTGAGGGCGACATACTCTTGGCCGCTACGAAGCCCGAGGGCGGCCGGGTCTGCCTCGTCGAGACGACGGTGACGCGGGTCCAGCGCAGGCGGGCCCCCCTAGCCCTCCTCACGTTCAACACCGGGGCCGTCGTAGGGACCGCCGACCACCAGATCCTCTGCCGACCGAGCCGGTCGCGCGAGCGCGTGCAGTTCGTACCGGCCCGGAAGGCCGTCGGGCGCCGGACGTTCTCGCTGTTCGACGAGCCCCTGCCGCCGACAGAGCGGACGGACGAGTACTGGCGCGGCTGGCTAGCGGGAATGGCCGCCGGGGACGGGTGCTTCTGGACGCTCCGCAAGCGGGACCGCGTCCACGCCGTCCCGTACGACCGTTCGTCCCCGATGGAGTCGAGGACCCGGACGTACCGACGGTTCCGCCTTGCCCTGGCCGACTCGGACCTCGTTGACGACTTTGCCTACCACGCCTCTCGGTTCGGGTTCGGGGAGTTCCACTACGGGGTTCACAAAGGGACCGGGTTCTCGGCGTACCGGATGCGGTGCGTCCATCTGACTCGCCACGGCGCCGTGACCGCGCTTGAGGCGTTCCTTGCCGAGGACGCTACGCCGAGCCGGGACTACGCACGGGGGTTCCTGGGCGGGGTCTACGACGCGGAGGGGTCACAGCGGAGCCGGAGCCTCCACATCTACCAGCGCCACGAGCCCGTCCGCGAGCGCATCCGCCGCGCGCTCTGCGCACTCGACTTCCCCTATCGAGAGAGCCCGGATCGGTTCTCCCTGCACAGCCAGGCCGCATTCCGCTTCCTCGCCCTTGCCCGGCCAAGGCTCCGCCGCAAGCGGGAGCGATTCCTAGGGCGGGACCTCTCGTTCTGCCAAGGGTTTCTGACGGCGGTCGACGAGACGGATACGGAGGGCGAGGTCGTCAGCCTGACGACGGACGTTGGGACGTACGTCCTGGGGTGCGGGCAGGTCGTCAAAAACTGCGACACCGACTTTACGCCCGAGGGCGCCGTCAAGCTGTCCGCTGCCGACCTCGCCGCCGAGGCCGCCCGCGTCGGCGGGCCCGTCCGGTTCTGCGTGCTGACGGGCGGCGAACCGCTCCTCCAGGCCGACGCCGCCCTCGTCCGCGCGCTCCACGATGCCGGCTTCTTCGTGGCCGTCGAGACGAACGGGACGCAGCGGCTGGCGGACGCCTTCGGCGACGGAGCACGGCCCGACTGGACCGTGTGCAGCCCGAAGCTCCCCGAGGACCGGCTGCCGCTGGAGGCGTGCGACGAGCTCAAGCTGGTCGTCCCCGACTACCGGCCGGAGGCGTACCGCGCGCTCGCCGGGCGCGTCCGCCCGCGCGACGGTCGGCGGCTGTGGTGGCTCCAGCCCGAAGACGGGCCGCGGCTCGCGGAGGCCACGCGCCTCGCTCTCGACCTCTGTTTTGCCGACCCCCGCTGGCGCGTTTCCGTCCAGACGCACAAGGCGCTCGGCGTCGACTGACCGCCTCCGCGTGCACGGACGGGCGCCTCCAGCCCGTTACCGCCGTCCCGCTGGCGGCGCGCTCCGCCAGCCGGACGAGATGTCCGACCGCTCTCCCTCTCTGACCCTCTCCATGCGCCTCGCCTTCCCCCTCGCTGCCGCCCTCCTTCTCGGTCCCGCCGGGGCCGCTGCCCAGGACGCGGCCGCCCCCGCCATGCCCGACAACCCGCTTCTCGCCGAGTGGACTGGCCCCTACGGGGGCGTCCCCGCCTTCGACCGGATGAGCCTCGACGACCTCGAGCCCGCGCTCGAGGCTGGCATGGCGGCCCACCTCGCCGAGATCGACCAGATCGCCCAGAACCCCGCGCCGCCGACGTTTGAGAACACGGTCGAGGCGATGGAGCGGGCCGGCGAGCCCATCGACCGCGCGTTCACCTACTACGGCCTGTGGTCGGCGAACCTGTCCTCGCCCGAGTTCCGCGAGATCCAGGGCCGGATGGCGCCGAAGCTGTCCGCCTACGGCACGGCCATCACCCAGAACGAGGCCCTGTTCGAGCGCGTCCGCGAGGTGTACGGAGCGCGCGAGACCCTGGACCTCCGGCCGGACCAGATCCGGCTCGTCGAGCTGATCTACGACGGGTTCGCCCGGAACGGGGCGACGCTGGAGGGCGAGGCGAAAGAGCGCTACGCCGAGATCGACCGGCGCCTCGCCGAGCTCTACACCCAGTTCGGCAACAACGTCCTGGCCGACGAGGAAGGGTACGTGACGTACCTGACGGAAGACCAGCTCTCCGGCCTCCCCCAGTCGTTCGTCGCCGCCGCAGCGGCCGCGGCCGAGCAGCGCGGGCGGCCCGGCGAGTACGCCGTCCTCAACACGCGGTCCTCGATGGACCCCTTCCTCACGTACTCCGACGAGCGCGACCTCCGCGAGCGCGTCTGGCGGACGTACTACGACCGCGGCGACAACGCCGACGAGCGCGACAACAACGCGATCATCGCCGAGATCCTACAACTCCGCGACGAGCGCGTTGCTCTGCTCGGCTACGAGGACTACGCGAGCTGGCGCCTAGAGGACCGGATGGCGAAGACGCCGGAGCGGGCCCTCGACCTCCTGCTGGCGGTGTGGCCGGCCGCCGTCGCGCGCGTCGAGGAGGAGGTGGCCGACATGCAGGCCGTTGCCGATGCGGAGGGCGCGGACGTCGAGATTGCCCCGTGGGACTATCGGTACTACGCCGAGAAGGTGCGGCAGGACCGCTACGCGCTCGACTCGGACGAGGTCAAGCAGTACCTCCAGCTCGACAACCTCGTCGACGCCATGTTCTACGTGGCGGGCGAGCTGTTCGGGTTTGAGTTCACGCCCGTCCCCGAGGGCACCGTACCTGTCTTCCACCCGGACGTGACGGTCTACGAGGTGACCGACCGCCAGTCGGGCGAGCACGTCGGGCTGTGGTACCTCGACCCGTTCGCCCGCCAGGGCAAGCGGTCCGGCGCCTGGGCCACGATGTACCGCTCGCACACGACGTTCGACGGCGACGAGACGGTCCTGGCCTCGAACAACTCGAACTTCGTCCAGGGCACCCCGGGCGAGCCCGTCCTCATCTCGTTCGACGACGCGGAGACCCTGTTCCACGAGTTCGGCCACGCCCTCCACTTTCTGGCCTCCGACGTGGCGTACCCGACCCTCAACGGGGGCGTCCGCGACTACACCGAGTTCCAGTCGCAGCTCCTGGAGCGCTGGTTGCTGACCGACCCCGTCATCGACAACTACCTCGTCCACGTCGAGACGAGCGAGCCGATGCCGGACGAGTTGATCCAGAAGATCAAGCGGGCGGCCACGTTCAACCAGGGGTTCGCCACGACCGAGTACCTCGCGAGCGCGCTCGTCGACCTCCGGCTCCACACGCTCGACGACTACGCGGACCTCGACCCGGACGCCTTTGAGCGCGCGACCCTAGAGGAGCTGGGGATGCCGGACGAGCTCGTCATGCGCCACCGGACGCCCCACTTCGGCCACGTCTTCTCGGGCGAGGGGTACTCGGCCGGCTACTACGGCTACCTCTGGGCCGACGTCCTGACGTCGGACGCGGCGGAAGCCTTTGCCGAGGCGCCGGGCGGGTTCTACGACCCCGAGGTCGCCGAGCGCCTCGTTGAGCACCTGTTCGCCCCGCGCAACGCCGTCGACCCGGCCGAGGCGTACCGGGCCTTCCGCGGGCGCGACGCCGACATCGCCCCGCTCATGCGCGACCGCGGGTTCCCCGTGCCCGAGGGCGTCGAGGGGTAGGGGCCTCCGCGCCTGGTCTCCCGGCCCCCGGCCGCCCTGTGCGGCCGGGGGCTTTTTCTCTCCGCCCCGCTGGCGGGGCGCCCCACCAGCGGGGACGTACCCACCCAGCCGATGCGTTCTCCGTCGAATGGCCTCTCCCTTCGCGGGTCAGAGTCGCCATGTTCTCGGCGTTCTACGTCGATTAACGAACAAACAGACCACGTCATTCCCGCGCAGGCGGGAATCCAGAGTGGCTGAGCACCGTGCCGCACGAGTCCTGGATCCCCGCCTTCGCGGGGATGACGATACGTGTTTGGGGAGCCGGCTCAGAACGTAGCAGCCCTGCCTGTGCGGGACAGGTTCCGGCGGAGGCCCAGGACGGGCGAGCGTCGGCGTGCTCAGGCGGACTGGATTGGCTGACGCCGACGCTCCGCGGTTTCGCCTTCACGGGAATGACGGGGTGGAGGAGCTTGAACGGGTGAAAACCAGTCGGACGTGGCCGGCTGGCGGAGTGCGCCGCCAGCGGGGCGGGGACCGGGGACCGCCCCAGGCCGGGCGGTGAACCGTGCGGACGGACGGCCGTACGTCCCGGGCCCCTCCATCTGCCCCTCCGCCCATGAGCGTCCGCGACCGCTGGTACCAGGACGCCGTCGTCTACTGCCTCGACGTCGAGACGTACCACGACGCCAACGGCGACGGGATCGGCGACTTCGCCGGGCTGGCGGCCAAGCTCGACCACATCGCCGGGCTCGGCGCGACGTGCGTCTGGCTCTTGCCGTTCTACCCGACGCCCAACCGCGACAACGGGTACGACGTCAAGGACCACTACGCCGTCGACCCCCGGCTCGGGACGCTTGGCGGCTTCGTCGACTTCGTCCGCGCCGCCGACGAGCGGGGGCTGAGGGTCATCATCGACCTCGTCGTGAACCACACCTCGGACCAGCACCCGTGGTTTCAAGAGGCCCGCGACCCGGACTCTAAAAAACACGACTGGTACGTCTGGAGCGACGAACGCCCCGAGGACCACGACGAGGGGATGATCTTCCCCGGCGAGCAGGAGACGGTCTGGACCTACGACCGGAAGGCGAAGCGGTACTACCTCCACCGCTTCTACGCCCACCAGCCGGACCTCAACATCGCCAACCCGGCCGTCCGCGACGAGATCGAGCGGGTCATGGGGTTCTGGCTCCAGCTCGGCGTGTCCGGCTTCCGGATCGACGCGGCCCCGTTCCTCATCGAGCACAAGGGGATCGACGACGTCGAGGGCACGGCCGACCCGTACGCCTACCTCCGCCAGTTCCGGACCTTCCTCCAGTGGCGGCGCGGCGACGCCGTCCTGCTCGCCGAGGCGAACGTGGCGCCGGAGAAGGCGCCGCACTACTTCGGCGACGGGGACAAGCTGCACCTGCTGTTCAACTTCGTCCTCAACCAGCATCTGTTCCTGGCGCTCGCGCGGCAACGGAAGGCGCCTCTGGAGCGCGGCATCCTGCTCCCGCCCGCGCCGCCGGAGGCCGGGCAGTGGGCCACGTTCCTCCGCAACCACGACGAGCTGGCGCTGGCGCGGCTGACTGAGGCCCAGCGCGACGAGATCGCCGAGGCGTTCGCGCCCGACCGCGACGAGATGTGGGTCTACAACCGGGGCCCGCGGCGCCGCGTCCCCCCGATGTTCGACGGCGACGACGCGCGCATCCGGATGGCGTACAGCCTGATGCTCTCGCTGCCGGGGTCGCCGGTCATCCGCTACGGCGAGGAGATCGGGATGGGCGATGATCTTTCTCTACCGGAGCGCACGGCCGTCCGCACGCCGATGCAGTGGTCGGAGCACGAGAACGGTGGGTTCACGGCGTCCGACGAGCCCGTCCGCCCGGTCATCAGCACGGGCCCGTTCCGGTACCACGTCGTCAACGTGGACCGCCAGCGGCGCGAGCCGGACTCGCTCCTCCAGTGGATGGAGCGGGCCATCCGCGCCCGCAAGGAAGCCGACGTGTTCGGCCGCGGCGACTGGCACCTCGTCGACACGACGCACGAGGCCGTCTTCGCCCACGTCTGCGAGCGCGACGGGCGCGCGGTCGCCGCCGTCCACAACCTGTCGGGCGAGGAGGCCGAGGCGACGCTCGACCTCAGCCCCTACGCCGACCGCACGACGCTCGACCTCCTCGACCCGGGTGACGAGGCGCCGCCCATCGGCGACGGCACGCTCTCGATCACCCTTCCCCGCTACGGCTTCCGCTGGTTCCGCCTCGAACGTTCCTGACCCCGCATGTCCAACCGCGTCATCGGCTTCCACGCCTCGCACGAGCAGTTCCCGCCCAGCCAGCTCCTCCGCCTCGTCCAACAGGCGGAGGACGTCGGGTTCAACGCGGCCATGTGCTCGGACCACATCCACACCTGGAGCCGCGACCAGGGCGAGAGCGGGTTCGCGTGGAGCTGGCTCGGCGCGGCGATGGCGACGACCTCGCTCCCGTTCGGCGTCGTCAACGCGCCCGGCCAGCGGTACCACCCCGCGATCATCGCCCAGGCCGTGGCGACCCTCGACGAGATGTTCGACGGCCGGTTCTGGATCGCGACCGGCTCGGGGCAGGCCCTCAACGAGCACGTCACGGGCGAGCCGTGGCCAGCGAAGGACCTCCGCAACGCCCGCCTCAAAGAGTCGGTCGAGGTCATGCGCGCGCTCTGGCGCGGGGAGACCGTCACGCACCGCGGGCTCGTGACCGTCGAGGACGCCCGGGTCTACTCGCTCCCGGAGGTGGAGCCAACCGTGATCGGCGCAGCGATTACGGCGCCGACGGCGCGGTGGCTGGCGCCGTGGGTGGACGGGCTCATCACGGTCAGCCACCCGACGGAGAAGCTGAAGGTGATCGTCGACGCCTTCCGGGACAACGGGGGCGCCGGCAAGCCGCTCTACGTCCAGGCCAAGCACCAGTGGGCCGAGACGGACGAGGCGGCGGTCCAGATGGCCTACGACCAGTGGAAGACGAACGTGTTCGCCTCGAAAGTGACGGCCGAGTTCAACATGCCCGAGCAGTTCGACGCGGCGGCCAAGTTCGTCCGGCCGGAGGACGTCCAGGGCAAGGTGTGTTGCTCGTCCGACCCCGGCGTCCACGCCGCGCGGATCCAGGAGCTGTTCGACGTCGGGTTCGATCACGTCTACGTCCACCAGGTCGGGACAAACCAGGAGGCGTTCCTCGACACGTTCGGCGAGAAGGTGCTCCCGCAGTTCGACCTGAAGCCTGTCGCCGAGGTCGCGGCGTGACCCCGGCGGCCCCCCGCGCGCCGGCGACGGCCGCCAGCGGGGCGCGGCCGTGAGCGACCTCACGCCGTTCGACTGGCACCGGATCTTCCTCGGCGACGTCCCGCTGTGGTTCGCCGCCGAGATCGCGTTTCGGACGGCGGTCATGTACCTGTTCGCGCTGGCGGCCGTCCGGGTCGTCAGCCGGCGGGCCGTCGGGCAGCTCTCGTTTATCGAGTTCCTCCTCGTGATCGCCCTGGGCTCGGCCGTGGGCGACCCGATGTTCTACCCGGACGTCCCGCTCGTCCACGGGATGGTCGTCGTGGTCGTGGTCGTCGCGCTCAACCGCGGGGTGACGGCGCTCGTCAACCGGAGCGAGCACGCCGAGCGGGCGCTCGAAGGCCGGCCGTTCGTGCTCGTCGAGGACGGGCGGATGCGGCCGGACGAGATGGAGGCCGCCCACCTCAACCGCGAGAAGCTGTTCGAGCTGCTGCGGATCGAGGGGGTCGGGTCGCTGGGCGAGGTCCGGCGGGCGTACCTCGAGCAGCGGGGCGTCCTCAGCCTCGTCCGGTGCCGCCCGGCCCGGCCCGGCCTCCGCGTCACGCCGCCGTGGGACGTCGAGGACCCCGACCGCGTCGAGGCCGGGGAGCGGGCGCCGGGCGGGCCGCTCGGGTGCGAGCGGTGCGGGGAGGTCCGGACGTTCGCGGCGGGGGAGGCGGTGCCG
>CAZDFV010000084.1:0-10935 GCA_964504495.1 uncultured Rhodothermales bacterium | reverse complement strand
CGCTCCGCGAGGCCGGCGAGCGGGGCCGCCGCTACGCCCGCCGCGAGCTCTCGTGGGACCGGGCGGCCGTCCAGACGCGGGCGCTCTACGCGTGGCTCCTCGGGCGCGGCGAGCGCCCCGACTGCGTGGTCTCCGCATGAGCGCCGCGGCCCCGGACACCGCCAGCGGCGGGCTGGACCTGGCCGAGAACCGGGCGGCCCGGAAGTACACGCGGAAGGAGATGGCGCTCCGCGTGCTCTGGATGGCCGGCCAGTACCTCGTCCGGTGGAGCCCCCGGCCCGCGTTCGGGTGGCGTCGGTTCGTGCTCCGCCTGTTCGGGGCCGAGATCGGCCCGCACGTCCACGTCTACAACTCGACCCGGGTCTACATGCCGTGGAACCTGACGGCCGGGGCGTGGGCGGCGATTGGCGAGGACGTCCTCGTCTACAACCTCGGCCCGGTGACCGTCGGCGAGCGGGCGACGGTCTCGCACCGGGCCCACCTCTGCGCCGGGACCCACGACTACCGCAAGGCCGACCTCCCGCTCCTCAAGCCGCCCGTCACGATCGGCCCGCAGGCGTGGGTCTGCGCCGACGCCTTCGTCGGCCCGGGCGTGACGGTGGGGGAGGGGGCGATTGTCGGGGCCGCGGCCGTCGCCATGCGCGACGTCCCCGACTGGACGATCGTGTCGGGGAATCCAGCTCAGGAGGTCAAGCGCCGCGTGCTCGACTCATGACGCCCACCCCAGCTCCCGATCTCGCCGCCAGCGGGAAGGCCCCCGTCTCGGTCCTCGTCCTCACCTACAACGAGGAGGAGAACCTCCCCCGATGTCTGGCTTCCGTCGCCTGGGCCGACGATGTTCTCGTCCTCGACTCGCACAGCACGGACCGGACGGTCGAGGTCGCCCGCGAGCGCGGGGCCCGCGTCCTCCAGCGCCCGTTCGACACGTTCGCCGGGCAGCGGAACTGGGGGATCGACGAAGGTGACCTCCAGCACGACTGGACGCTCCACCTCGACGCCGACGAGGTCGTCCCGCCCGCGCTCCGCGACGAGCTCGTCCGGCTGGCGACGGGCGGGGCGGAGAGGACGGCGTACCGCGTGGCCTCGAAGATGATGTTCCAGGGCCGGTGGCTGAGGCACGCCGGGATGTACCCGGCCTACCAGGTCCGCTTCGGACGGAGCTCTCAGCTCCGGTTCAAGCAAGTCGGGCACGGCCAGCGGGAGGACCTGCCGCCGGAGGAGGTCGGGACGCTCGAGCACGCCCTCGAGCACTACTCGTTCTCGAAGGGGCTCCACGAGTGGTTCGCCAAGCACAACCGGTACTCGTCGGACGAGGCCGCCGAGGCGCTCCACCAGGCCGGCGGCGCCGTCGACTGGGCCGGGCTCGCCGCCTCTGACCAGACCCGCCGCCGCCGGGCGCTCAAGGCGCTCGCCGCGCGGCTCCCGATGCGGCCGGCCCTCCGGTTCGCCTACATGTACGTCCTCCGGCGGGGGTTCCTGGACGGCCGCGCCGGGCTCGCGTACTGTCGACTGCTCGCGACCTACGAGGCGATGACGGTCGCGAAGGAGCGGGAGCTCCGACTCCGCCAGCGGGGCGTGGCGATCTAGGCGTCCGCGCCGACGTCCCGCCTGCGACGTCTCGGCCGGTTGGTGTGGGGAGCTAGTCCGTGCCGACCGCCCGGAGGGGCGTCCTGAGGCCCTCCCGCGCTCCGTCCGCGCCGAGTTTTTCGCGGAGGTGCGGGTTCGTCTTGCTGAGCCGATGGAGGAACTGGGCATACCGCCCTACGAGGTGGGTCTCGAATTCCAGCCGGTTGATAGCCGGGGCCCTAACCGCCACCCGGGCGTAGCCGTGGGCAGCAACGGCGGCCGGTTGAACGGCTAGCTCTTCGAACGCGCCCACGAGAAGGTCCATTTGGTCGACCCCCACGTAGTCCGATAGGGGAAGCCGCTCGGGAACGAATCCACTGCCGGTGAAACGAACGCAGATCCGGGCAAACTGGTCCTCGTACTCGGCGAAGAGGGGGTCTCTCGTCCCGTCACCGCGTCCGATCTTGATCCGTCCATCCTCGTCCTGAGCAGCCAGGACCCGGTTCAGCGCCGCTGTGACGCACCGCGCGAGTCGGTCCTTCTTCGCGTAGTGCGCGAGCGTGTTCGGCGTGGCCACGTACGTGTCGATCACGCTCCGGGCGATGATGGAGTGGTACCACATCCGGGCGTCGTCACCCGGCCACCCGCCGTACGGGAGCTGAAAGCGGACGACGCGGAGCGCCCGCTTCAGCGCCGCGGCGAGATACTCCTCCCGCCCCGTCAGACGGTACAAGGGGGCGAGGAGCTGGGCCGGCTTGGCTACGTGGTCGAGGGCCCCACCGTAGTGTTCCTCAAGGAGCCGGTCCGCGATGAGGGTGGCGCCGTCGAGGTACTCCGATGCCGAACGGTCCCGCTCCCACAGGGCGAGGAGGGCCCGCCCGGCGTAGGTGTAGACGAGCTCAACGACGAGGTGCCCCTCGAGTCGGAGATGGCCGTCGGCGAAGAGACGCCGTTCCAGGAGGTAACGCCCGCCCTCCTCAGCCCGCTCGAGGTAGACCGGGTCCCCGAAGGCTTCGTGCGCGGCGAGGTAGCCGAGGATGCGCTCCGAAACCTCCTCAATGGGCACCCCGGCGCCGTAGAGGGGCATACGGGGATGTGGTATCCACGACCCGTCCCCGCTGTAGAGGTGCTCGTTCGCAGCGTGCAGCTCGCGGAACCGGGCCCGCACGAGGTCGAGCGGGACGGACTGGAACGGCTGGGCCGGAGGGAGGTAGCGCTGCCGCGGGACGACGGGGTCCCCGAACTCGTCCCGGCCATCCCGAGGCGCCGGCGTAGTCAGGCGGAGGCGCGCCCGGCGGGCGTGGTACAGGACCTCCCGTGCCGCCCGGTTGAGCGGTGCGGGCAGGGGGTGCCTGTCGTGGAAGTGCCACAGCCGCTTATACAACCCCTTGTACGCCGCTGGCCGGTACCTGTAACAGTGGAAGGTGCGCAACGGGGTGTGGTGGGTCGGGCCTTCATGTGGCGCCCGTCAACGGAGACGCCTCCGCAGACGCGCGGTCCAGACGCCACGTTGCTGAACGGGGCTCTCTGGCGTCCCCCGCGCGGAGTCAGAGCGTTTGGGAGGTTTATGCTACTCCGGGAACGCCGTCCCCGGTGGGATCGGCCGGACCGCCGCTGACCAGAGGGCGCTCACCGGGGCGGTTCCTTCGAACCGGAGCCGGAGGACTGGAGCAGTCGGCGTCCCGACGTTCTCGTATCCCAGGTAGCGGTCGGCGTCTGCGCCCGTGACAGAGACGAGACCGCCCCCACCGTCCTCGGCCTCGTACGGGCGGTACCACAAGCGGGGCTCCACGTCGATCGTGCCCGTTCCGTTGCCGGCCGCGGTGAGTCGAGCGCCGTCGAGCTGCCCGGCGTCCTCGCTCAGCTTACCTCCGACGACGACTCGGTCGAAGTAGCACAGCTTGTAGCCGTACCGCGTCGTCCCCGCGTCGTTGTTGCTCAGGCGGAAGGCGTTGAAGGTGGCGTCTCGGAAGTAGACCCGGTACCGCTCCCGAACCGCGGGGTCTTCCGGGTCGAGTCCGGCCACGTGGACGACAGACCGGGGCGTGTCCAGCGTCACCCTCTGGACGAACAGGTCCATCGCCGACTCAGGCTCCGACGACCGCGGCCAGATTTTGAACACTTCAGCCGAGGCGTACGGCTCCATGCCAGTGCCGGGCTGGACGTCGTAGACGGTGTAGACGTGCTGGCGGGCCCCAGGCCGGAGTAGGAACCCGGCGTACGACCTGCCCGGAGAATGAGGAGAGGACACCGTGAGGCCTCGGACATCGCCCCGGGTGGCGGAGCTGCCCATGAAGTTCCATGCGCGCCCAGACTCGACCGCCGCGTCGGTCAGCACAAAGTGGCTCCGGTCGGTCTGGACGCCCGAGTCCCCGAGTTCTTTGAAGACTTTCACCCGTAGGTCCGGGTCAGCGGCGGCCACCTCGAGGCCGGAGATCTGCAGGGGCCCCTTCGCGTAGGCCGCGGCGACGAACTCGGCCCCGGGCTCGGGCTCCACCCGGAGCCCCTCGACCACTCCAGTCTCGCCGAAGTAGTAGTCGCTCTCGGGGTTGCCGATCGCCGTCGGGTCCGTGTTGGTGTTCCGGTGCCCGAAGAAGTTGTTGAGGGTCCCGAAGTACGGGTTCGGCACGGGAGCCGCGACGGAGACCTCACGGTACCCGCCCATCTGGAAGGGGATGGCCCCTTCCCACCAGAACCCGTAGACCTCGATCCGGTCGATGAACGACGGGGGACCATGACGCCCTTCCACGTCCGTCCGGACGGAGTACATCACGTGGTTTCGGGCGGAGTTGCCCAGTCGAAGGTCTCGGCTTCCACCGAAATGAGTCGAGGGAGCGTTGCCGCCAAGGATGATGTTTCCTCCAGTGTCATGGATGTGGACGTTCTGAAGGCGGGGGTTCGCGCCTTCGACGTTGTCGTTGTACTGATGCGAAGCGACGAAGCCGTTCCAGTGCGTCGAGTTCTGCAGGCGGTCTTCGACGAAGCTGTCCCAGTGGCTCCCCTCTCTGCGTCCGGACGCCCGGGTGTACTCGTCTGTGAACACGTAGGCGTTTTCCACAATGTTGCCGTCGATCTCAACGTCGACAACGCGGCTCACACGTGCTCCCCGGCCATGTCGTACCGTGACGATGGGGTCACCAACTAGGGCGTCTGCCGGTGTCGCCGGCTCGGCATAGGCCGGATCCGTATGGGACTCAAGGGCCCATTTGTGCCACGGAGCCCCCTTCATGACACGGAGCCCCTGGCCGTCCCGCACCCGGTCGAGTTCGCCTTTAACCACCGCGCTCTCTTGAACCTCGAGCACTCGTGAGTACCCGTACATCCCGCGCAAGACGACGTAGTGCTCTTCGTCAGTCCGTACGGCCGACGCGGATGCAGCGTTCATCGCCGACGCCAACTCGTCGGTGGCGTCGTAGAGCGCGTCGTCCCGGACGATTCCGCTTGGGGGGGCGCCCGGTGTAGGTGGGGGGGACGTGTCGGGCTGCCAGGAAGTGGGGTAGGGCCGAGCCCCCCACCACTCTGGCCGGACGTAGCGGGTCGTGGGGAGCCCCTCTAGAACAAGGGAGACTGGAGCGCGCTCCAACCGGAGATCGCTCGTGGCGTAGCGGTAGGTGGCCCGGAGCCGGTCCGACCCCGTCCGAGCTTTGGCGTACTGGCGGAGGCTGTTCGGCACAACAAGGCGTCCGGGCGCCACGCCGATGAGCGGCGGCTCGCTCCGCGTCCCGTGTCCGTGAAGGTGGACGGCCGTCAGATAGTCGTCCGCACCGTCGCCGTAGTAGAGCCGGAACGAGTCGAACACGATCCCCTCGTCGTCTGGACCGTCGTAGAGCGCCTGCGATCCGCCGAGGCCGCCGGCCGTCGTCTCCTCCGTGTGCTCCGTCGGCACGAACACGGTCCCCCCGTCGGACGGCGCGCCGGACTCCGTCACCTCGAAGAGCCCGCCTCGGAGCGGGTCTTCAACCCGGACTGTTTGGCCCGGTACCAACCCTCTAAGTGAGACGGCATCGGCGATGGTCGCCACCGTGTAGTCGGCCGGGACGGCTTCCGGGCCGCCCCCGATGGCCTCGGCGTACACGAGGGTGTCTGGCTCGACAGCGTAGACGCGGTACCCCCGCCCGGGCTCGAGGACCGTCACCGTCGACTCGTCTCCTGAGGCGAGCCGGACCTCTCCGGCCGAGCCGGACCAGTCGACGGCGTCCACGATCGAGGCGAGCGCGGAGTCGGCCGCCATCGGACGGTCGTGGAGGTAGGGCAAGTAGTTCCACCCCAGTTCGACGGGGATAGCCGACGCCGGGTCGATCTGGAATCCCGACACCTCGAGGCTCGTCGCCTGGCTCACGTCGACGACGTACGACGTCCGCCAGTCCCAGACGCTCAGGTCGCGGATCCCGCGCGAGGGCATGAACACCGATGCCGACTGGGTGCCACTGGGGTCCTTTACGGAACGGAGGTTCTCCCCGAGCCCTGAGAACAGCGCCTCCATCTGCGGTTCGTCTGGGACGACGTACAGCGAGACTACGTTCGGACCCGGCGTCAAATCAACCTGCTGGGTCGTCCGAACGTCCGTTATGATCGCGTCGCTCGCGACGGGCTGGGCGGACGCCGGCCCTACCAGGAGCGTCAGCGCGATGACAGCGAAGAGGGACACGGTAGCGGGGGGGCTGAGGCACATACGTCGCACGGTGCACGGTAGGGAGACGCAGCCCACAGCCGAGATCGTGCGGGACCGCAGGGTAAGCGACGCCAAAGTGCCTTACGGGACTCCCTGACGCGCAGAGTGTCCATCGCACGCAGCTGAATACTCACGACCGGAGACGCTGGTGCCATGAAGGACGCCCAGCTTGGCCGTCGTGGGAAGAATCGTAATGACCCGCCAGGCCCCGAGCAGTGGACGAGTCTGTCTCTAAAAGCCGCTATTGCTCTCCTCACCTACCAAAGGCGGGCACGCACGACCGGTTCCGACGCTCGTGCATTTGTGGGAAGGCCCGACCGAACCGAGGTCCACTTGCAGCTGACTCTCCTCGGCGCCTCGTTCCTATAGTCCGAGGAGCGCCAGTAGGTCGGGACGCGGCATGAGAGGGTGAGTGACGGCCGCCGGACGGTAGCGCAACTGTCGGTCATCGAGCGGTACCCCCGAGAGGACTCGGCGCGGCTATCGCCAGTCCCCAGTGATTTGTAAGTTCCGATAACCGAAAGTTATGGGAAACATATGCGTTTCTATAGCGCTATACTCAGAGCCTGACCGTGGACCGCAGCCCTCCCGCTGCGCCTTCGCGCTCAGCGTCCAGATCGACCACCGGCCTAGTTCTCGAAGCCGTCTGCGCGTTCCACTTCCGCCGTACAGTTCCCTAGACTCGGAGCCCCGCTGGCGGCGCCCGACGGAAAGTCGACAGCGGTTCTAGATGGTCTGAGCGTGCTGGTGCTCGCGGCTCAGTAAGTGTTGCTGATTGCAATAACAGACGCAACCAATGTCCTCCAACCTTGCCCGCCAGACAGACACCCGCGCGCTCTCGCCCGAGCTCCGAGCAGACGCCGAGGCCGCTCGCCGGTTTGCCGAGGCCGCCCGGAGCGACGCGACACTCCGTGCTTACAAGAGCGATTGGGCCGACTTCACAGCGTGGTGTGCGGACCGTGGGCTGGCGGCGATGCCGGCGTCACCCGAGACCGTGTCCTTATATATAGCGAGCCGCGCTGAGACCGGGCCGGTGGGCGACGACGGGCGGCCGACGGCGCCGCTCAAGGTGACCACGCTCCGGCGACGGCTCGCGGCGATCAGCCAGGCCCACAAGCTCGCGGGCGTGGAGAGCCCGGCCCTCCGGTCGCGCGAGCCGCTCCACTCGGTGTGGGCCGGCGTCACACGCGCGCTCGGGACGGCGCCGGAGAAGGTGGCGCCGGCGCTGGCGAGCGACGTCGTGGCCATGACCGCCGCGTGTGACGAGGCGGTCCGGCTAGCGGAGGCGTTCCCCGACGACGCGAAGCCGGGCGCCGGGCTCCGAGCGAAACGGGACAAGGCGATGCTGCTGTTGGGGTTCGCTGCGGCGCTGAGACGGAGCGAACTCGCAGCCGTGCGGACCGAGCACCTTTCGTACACCCCCGAGGGCCTTCGCCTGCTGATCCCCAGATCGAAGTCCGACCAGGAGGGCGCAGGGCAGGTCGTCGGTGTAGCCTACGGCGCGCGACCCGGGACCTGCCCGGTCCGGGCGGTCCGGTCGTACGTCGCCGCCGCGAGCCGGGTGCTTGCGGCCCAGGGACGCCCGTCCCCCCTTTCGGGGCCGGTGTTCCGGGGGATCAACCGGTGGGGGCATTTGGGTCAACCTGCAATAACGGGCCGTACAGTCGCCAACGTCGTCAAGCAGCACGCCGAGGCGGCCGGGCTCGACCCCTCGCTCTACGCGGGGCACAGCTTGAGGGCGGGGTTCGCGACGACGGCCGCACGCGCGGGGAAGCCCGACCGGGCCATCCAGAAGCAGACCCGGCACAAGAGCGCGGCCATGCTCGCCGAGTACGTCCGCGAGGGCCGGCTCTTCGACGACAACGCCTCCGACGGGATCGGGCTCTGAGGTACTGGACTGCGGCACTCCGCCCCGCCGGCGGCGTTCGGCAGCGCACCGGAGAGCCCCCCCCACCCCAATCGTGTCCGGCCCGGCGGTAGCTTTCCCCATGCAGAGCATCATCGACGTCCTCCACGGCCGGGCCGACGGCCCCGACGCCGTCGTCCAGAGCGTGATCGAGAACCTCGGCCGGCTCCTCAACACGCGGCGGGGGTCGGTCGGGCACCTCCCGGGGTTCGGGCTCCCCGACCTGACCGAGATCTACCGCGACGTGCCCGAGTCCATCGAGGCGCTCCGGCGGGCCGTCCGGGAGGCGGTCGAGGCGTACGAGCCCCGGCTCCGACGCGTCCGCGTGACGCACCAGGCGACGGACCCGTACGAGATGCAGATCGTGCTCGTCCTCCACGGCGAGCTCCCGGACCGGCGGCGGATCGAACTGAGGACGACGTTCTCGTCGGCCGACGTCGTCCGCGTCGCTCCGGCTGCCGACGGGCCGTGACCGCCGCGCCGCCCCCGTTGAACGCCGGTCCGCTGGCAACGACGACCGCCAGCGGGACGCGCCTGCCCGACGGCACGTCATGAGCACGCGGCGCTACTTCGACGAGGAGATGCGGTACCTCCAAGAGGCGGGCGCCGCGTTCGCCGAGGCCCACCCCGAGGCGGCCCGGTACCTCGGCGCGGCGTCGGTCGCCGACCGCGACCCGTACGTCGAACGGCTGTTCGAGGGGTTCGCGTTCCTGACCGGCCGGGTCCGCGAGCGGCTCGACGACGAGTTCCCGCGCGTGACCGAGGGGCTCTTCGAGCTCCTGTTCCCCCACATGCTCCGGCCGGTCCCGTCGTGCGCCGTCGTCGAGCTGGCGCCGCGCCCCGGCCTCGTGCAGGAGCCCGTCGTGCTCCCGCGCGGGACGCCCGTGCTCTCGGGGCCGGTCGGGCCGGAGGAGACGGCCTGCCGGTTCCAGACGACGCACGACGTCCGGCTCCTCCCGCTCCGCGTGGCCGGGGCCGCCGTCGAGTGGGCCGGGGCGGAGAGCCGGCTCCGCCTCGCGCTCGACGTCGAGCGGGGGGCGACGCTCACGGCCGGGGCGCTGGACGGCCTCCGGCTCACGTTCAACGCCGAGGCGCCGGTCGCGGCGGCCCTCCACCTCCACCTCACGCGGCACGTCCGGTCCGTCTCGCTCGTCGTCGACGGGGAGGTCGTCGGGCGGCTGGCGGGCCAGGCGGCCGTCCGGCCGGCCGGGCTCGGGGAGGGCGAGGCGCTCCTCCCGTACGACGCGCGGTCGTTCGCCGGCTTCCGGCTCCTCCACGAGTACCTCTCGTTCCGGCGCAAGTTCTGGGCCGTCGACGTGGTCGGGCTGGGAGCGTTCGAGCTGCCGGAGCGGCCGGACCGGGTCGAGGTCGTCGTCGAGTGGGACCGGGCGTTCCCGGACGACCGCCGCGTGACGGCCCAGAACGTCCGGCTCCACTGCGCGCCGGTCGTCAACGTGTTCGATACGGACGCCGAGCCGGTCGCCGTGGACGGGACGACGGCCGAGGTCCGGGTCGTCCCGGACGCCGCGCGCCCGCGCTCGGTCGAGGCGCTCGACGTGCTGGGCGTGGTCGGGGTCGAGGACGAGACGGGCCGGCGCCACGTCTACGCCCCGTTCTACGCGTTCGGAGAGCGGGCGCCCCGCCACTACGTCGCCTCGCGGCGCCCCGGCCCGTTCGGGCTCCCCGAGATGACGCTGACGCTGGGCGGCGAGCCGGGCGCGGGCGGCGTCGCGACGCCGGAGACGCTCTCGATCCGGCTCCGGTGCACGAACGGGACGCTCCCGCGCGAGGCGCTCCGCGAGGGCGGCCTCGACCGGCTCGGCCCAGGCGTGCCGCAGGTGGCGGTCCCGACGAACCTCACGCGGCCGACGCCGACGCTCCGGCCCCCGGCGGGCGGGGAGGGCTCGGTGTGGCCGCTCGTCTCGCACTGGGCGCTCGCGCACCGGTCGGTCGCGACGCGGGAGGCGCTCACCGAGCTCCTCGGGCTCTACGACTGGACGGCCGACGAGGCCAACAGGCGGCGGATCGCGGGCGTCCGGGCCGTGGCCGTGGCGCCGGAGGAGACGTTCCGGCGGGGCGGCGTCCTGCGCGGGAGCCGCGTCACGGTCGACGTCGACGGGGCGCACTTTGGGGACGAGGGCGAGGTCGCGCTCTTCGGGCTCGTGCTCAGCGAGTTCCTCGCGCTCTACGCCACGCTCAACGCCTTCGTCCGCACGGACCTCGTGGTCCGCCCGTCGGAGCGCCGGCTGTCGTGGGCGCCCGAGCGGGGCCGCCTCCCCGTCGTCTGATGGGCGCCGACGCCGCCAGCGGGCCGGGCGCCTCCGACGACTCGCCCGGGCGGGGGGGGGCGCCCGAGCGGCTCTTCGCGGAGGGGTACGCCTACGACTTTTTCCAGGCCGTCCGCCTGCTCGAGCGGGCCACGGACGGGCCGGCGCTGGGGACGACCTCCGACGCCCGGGCCGAGCGGGTCCGGGTCCGGCCGTCGGAGGCGCTGGCGTTCCCGGCCGCCGACGTCCGCCGGGTCCGGCGGCTGCCGGGCGGGGCGGCCGAGGTGGTCGCCACGTTCGGCGGCCTCTACGGCGTCGACTCGCCCCTCCCCTCCCCCTTCTACGAGCCCGTCACGAGGGACGCGGACCGGGCCGGCGGGCTCCGCGACTTCCTCGACCTGTTCGCCGGGCGGCTCTACGCGGCCCTCTACCGGGCGTGGAAAAAGGCCCGCCCCGAGCTGGGCGAGGCGACGCCCCCAGCCGACGCCCACCGGTTCCAGGCGCTCGCGGGCGTGGCGCAGGGG
>CAZDFV010000083.1:0-11320 GCA_964504495.1 uncultured Rhodothermales bacterium | reverse complement strand
GCCGCGACCGCCCCGCCCCCACCGCCGCCCGACGACCCGATGAGGACCGTCGGCGCTCCGGTCAGGATCACGTCCGGGGCCGGCGCCGCGCACGCGCACGTGTCGCCGACCCGGGCCGCCGGCCTCCCGCCGATGAGGACGGTCGGGGCGCCGAGCAGGACCGGCCCGCCGACGTGCGGCCCCGGCGAGCACATCGGGCACACGTGGAGGTCGCCGACCGTCGCCGCCGGCTGGCCGCCGATGAGGACGGTCGGGTTCCCCGACGTCACGGCGCCGCCGTGGGCGGTCATGTCACCGAGGCGTGCAGCGGGCTGTCCCATGATGGGCGTGTGGCGGGGGGAAAACTAGCGGCCGAGCTGGGGGCGGAGCGTCCCTGGGGGAGACGGCTCCGAGCGGCGCGCGGTGCGGCCGGAGGGCGGGACGGACACGCTCCGCATGATCCGGTCGACCTCGGGGCCGACCACGCGCCGCGACCGGGCCGTGAACGAGGCCGCGAGCGTAACGGCCCGGCCGTCGAGGACCGCGTACACCTGCTGCTGGTAGAGCACGCGGTCGGGCGTGGGCGACCACCGGAACACGGCGCGCTCGGCCGGGGCGCCGCCGTCGAGCGCGATCCGGTCGCGGAGCAAGACGACGCACCCGGGCAGCGCCTCCCGCACGGCCTCGACCTGCTCGTCGGCCAGGCGCTCTAGGGCCCGCCCGTCGTGGTCGTCCGCGACGACTGTGACCTGGTGCCCCAGGCCGTCGGCGACGGGGCCCGCCAGCGTCACGATCGTCGTGTCGCGCCAGCCCGGCGGAAGCGACAGCGCGAAGGCGTCGGCGCGGTACGGCGTCGTAGGCGGGGCGGCGGCCGGGCGGGGCGGCCGCCCGCTTGAGCCCAGCCGAGACCCGCGCCCGAGAGAACGACGGTCCACGGGCTAGTTGATCTTGACGATCCCGCCCTTCACCGTCGTGACGGCGCCCTCGACGGTCGTGGCCGAGCCCTTGACCGTCTGGGTCCCGGCCGCCTGGCTCGTCACGGACGCGCCCTTCGTCGTGTGCGCCCCCGACGCCTGGCTCGTGACCGTGGCCCCCTTCGCCGTCAGCGCACCGCCGGCCTTGAGGTCTAGGGTGCTCCCCGCGTCGACGGCGGCGTCGGCGCGGGCGGTGACGTTGAACGTGGTGCACTCGACGTCGACGGCGTCGGCGGCCTTGAGCGTGATCGAGCCCGCGGTGTCGAGCGCGATCGTACCGGCGCCCGCGTCGATCGTGATCGTGTGGGCGCCCGAGGCGTCGGAGACCGTGATCGTCTGGCCGGCGTCGTCGATGGAGACGAAGTGGCCGTCGGTGCTCTGGAGCGTGGCCTTCCGGTTCTCGTCGTCCAGGACCACGACGTGGCCGCCCGACGACCGCGCCTCGATCCGCCGGTTGTCGTCGTCGAACGTGAGCGTGTGCTTCCCCGTGGTCGAGACGAGGACGCGGTTCTTGTCGTCGTCGAGCAGGACCGCGTTCTGGTCCGGGCTCGCGAGGCGGACGAACGCGGCGTTCTGGGTGTCGTCCATGACGAGCTCCGAGCCCGCGAACGTCCGCACCACGTTCTGCATCCGGTTCTCGGCGACCGCCGGCGAGTGCTGGCTCGGGTTCGGGACGGTCCCGAGCGCGAGCGGCCGGTCGGGGTCGCCGTCGACGCAGGCGAACACGAGCTCGGCGCCGGCGTGGTTCGGGAAGTGCATCCCGTAGCCCGGCCCCGAGTACGGCTGGGCCATGCGGATCGGGCGGCTGGCGGCGCCGTCGGGCTCGGCCGAGCGGTCGAACGGCATCCGCGCGCGGTAGCGTCCGTCCTCGTCGAGGAACGCGTACGGCCCGCCGGCCGACTCGACGCGCGCCGTCATCACGCCCGCGACGCGGGGCCGCGGCGTCCGGCGCTCGGGGCGGTACGGGGCGCTGGCGGGGAGCGCCGAGAACTGGTTGACGTAGACCGTGGCCGGGGCGCCGTCGCCGCCGGCCGCCCCGCCCAGGAGCGGCCCGTACTGGTCAAGGAGTCCGCCGTCGCTGCCCGCGAACCCGTCGACGGCCGCGTTCATGGCCGCCGCCTGGCCGCCGACGTGGACGACCTCGGCCAGGAGGTAGTCGCCGTCGAGGTCGGCCCGGTAGTGGTCGGTCAGGGTGAACAGGCGCCCCGCCCGGAACCCGGCGCAGTCGCCGGCCCCGTCGAGCACGCGCCGCCGCGCGGCCGCCTCCTCGGCGCGGACGCGCGCCAGCCGCTCGCCCTCCTCGGGCGCCTTGTGGTGGTCGCCCCAGGCGTACGCCTCGCGCGCGGCGTCCCCCTCCGCCCCGCCCGGGACGGGCGCCTCGACCTCGAGCCCGGTCTCGGGCGTCCGGTAGTTGTAGTCGCGGAGGCGGACGGCGTCGACGCCCAGCCGCTCGTGGACCGACAACCGCTCGACGGCCTCGGCGTCGGCCCGCTCGAACCCGGCCCCCTCGCGGTACGGGACGGCCGGGTCCTCGATCGGGTTAAAGTGGGAGCGGTCGTCGGTGACGAGGAGCCGGTCGCGGCCGGCCTCGTCGTGGCGGAAGACGTACCACGCCCCGGCGTGCTCGAGCTGGCGCTGGAGGAAGGCGAGGTCGCTCTCGTTGTACTGGACGACGTACTCGCGGCGGGGCGGCGGATCGGAGAGCGCGACCTCGACGTCGGCGCCCGCCAGCCCGCCCTCGGCGAGCACCGCCCGGACCAGGTCCTCCAGCCCGACGTCCTGGAACACGCGGCTCCGCTGCCCCAGACTGAGCGGCCACAGCCGCGGGACCAGCACGGCCCGGTACCGCACGAGGTCGGCCGTGCGCCCGGCCTGGTGGAAGCCGGCGACGACGCCGTGGACCGGCTCGGCCTCGCCCGTCGCCCGGCCCCGCGTGAACGTGGCGGCGGCGCCGAGGACGGCCGCGAAGTCGACGTCGGCCCGGTCGGAGACGAGGTCGAGCTCGAACCGGAACGGCTCCGAGACCGCCTCGCGCCCCGCGAACCGGGTCACGCGGAGCGTGCCCTCGGGGAGGCCGGCGACGTCGAACCGGAACTGGGAAACGTCGGCGCGGACGGGCGGGGTGGGCATGGGTCCGGACGTAGATGTCCGCACAATGTAGCGGCGTCGCCGCCGGATCAGGCCCCTTGCGCCGAAGGCAGTAGAAGCCGGCTCCTGAGGAGTACGCGGCCGCCCGGAAAACGCGGTGAGGGCGGGGCGGGCAACTACGGAACCGTGTAGCGTTCCTCGATCTGGCGCGTCCTCTCTACGGTCAACCGGAGCGGCGTCGCTGCAGCGTCCAGCGAGCCGCGCGTCTCGGCTGGCGGTACCCCCCAGCGGCACGGCCCCCGGTCGCGGTCCTCCGGGTTGTCACGTGACGCTGGCGGGCGGCCCCAGAGGGGCGGTTTGGAGTCAAGGCCACGACCTGGGCAACTTTTGGCCGAAGCCGAGGGACGGGGCGTTGGATCGGGTTCGGATCCGTCACAACCCATACTCGTCCCGGACCATCACGCTCTCGACGCGCTCCCCCTCACACTCGACCGAGAACACCGGCCAGCGTGCTCCGGGGGCGGTCACGGTCTGGATGGGCAAGACGGCCAATGCGGCCCTGATGCTGGGGTCGCTGGGTACCAGAGCCTCGAGTTCGAGCGTCTCCTCGTCGATGAGATAGCGGTCGTAGCTGAACCACGCCCCTTCCGCATACCTCGGCGGGGCACTGCGGACGACCACATCG
This sequence comes from uncultured Rhodothermales bacterium, assembly GCA_964504495.1. Taxonomy (GTDB): domain Bacteria; phylum Bacteroidota; class Rhodothermia; order Rhodothermales; family Rubricoccaceae; genus Rubrivirga. The sequence continues at coordinate 7,594 of CAZDFV010000083.1, read as the reverse complement.
ATCAGGACCTGGTCGCAGGCGAAACTGCGGAAGAGGTAGAGCTCGTCCGGTCGCAGGGGGTTCCCATCTGGCCAGGGGTAGCGCCCCGACTGGCCCCCAGTGGTTTCGACGAGCAGCATGTACTCCTCGAACTCGTCGTCTTCCCCCTGAGGCTCCAGACGGACCGAGACATCCCGGGTCCGGGCCGTTAGAGCGCCGCTCGGCCACTCAGTTGCATAGAGCACGCCGTGCTCTGGAGGCACGCCCTCCTCTGGAGCCACCCCCTGCTCAGGGACCAGAGACTTGGCCACCCCCTCCCGAGCGGGGGGGGACTGCCCATATGCGGTCGTGGTGAGGACAAGGAAGACGAGCGCTACCAGGACGGGACTCTTACTCATCGGAAGACTCCTGTGCGTGCGAGTTCCTGAGTTCAGGACTTGTGTTGAAACAGACATCTCGGAATAACCGCTCGTTCCAAATTGCCTGGACATTGCGCCACCGAGCATACTTGCTGTTGGTGTACCTGTTGATAGCCTCGGTGATCCGGTTCGTCGCCGCCTCGCTTATTCCCTCATCGGCAGTCTCGTAGAGGCGGTGCTGTACCCAGAAGCCGAGCCCTGACCTTACCGCGTAGCGGGGCTGATCGAGGAGCTCCGGGTTAGCTTCGAAGTCCACGTTCTCGCCCCATATTGACGTGTGAAGCTCTGTGAAGACCCGGTAGTTGTACCGACCGGTGAGCTGCTTCAGCCCACGCCCCCGGTAACGCCACCCGTCGCCTGGCTCCGTGTTGCCTAGCCGGGAACTGGCCGATCGGTTGGCGTCGTCGTAGACGTTGTTTGCAATGGACTCTGCATCGCCGGCGTCGTTCTCTGCTTCGCCAGGTCTGTTTCTGTAGTACGAGAAAACTTGGCGCAAGCGTCTCGCAGAATAATTGAGATTCTCCTGGAGGCGCATCTTGGTGCCGGCCTCCTGCAGCGCTTGCCCCATGAAGTGGGTCAGGCGGAACTCGGAGTCCACTTTTCCGACGGTTATGCTGGCGTTGATCTCCTCGGCAACGCTCCGCAACAGGCTGTCCGGAGCCTCTGTAAAGATCTGCTTCAGCATCGCCGGAGTGACAGCTATGCAGTTTGCCTCTGACGGGGGCTCGCTCTCGCCTGCGACGTGGAGGAGCAAGCTGAGCGGGTGGTAGTGCCACAGCCGCGGCTCCTCGGGGAGGTCCACACCGGCCGCGCGGGCCTCGGCCCACCACTGGTGCCGCTCGACGGCCGCGGCCGTGGCTTCGGGGGCACTCGCGCCCAGCGCGTCGACGGCGGCCCGGACGTCAACGATCCCCCACTCGCTGGCGAACCGACAGACGGCGTGTCGAAGCCGCCCCGCCCGGCCGCCCACGTCTGCGGCGTAGAACTGGGCGAGCTCGTCGTGAGCGAGATGACCGACGGGCTCCGTCGCCCCGAAGTCCCGTTCTAGCATCGGTCGCGCTGGGGCAGCCCCTTCCCGTCGAGCCTCGACGGCGACGACGGTCCGCTCGGCGAGGAGGTCGCGGCCGAGGATCGTCGTGTCGAGGCGCTCGAACAAGTCGAGGACCTCGTCGGCGTCGGCCTGGAAGTCGGCGCCCGCGTCCTCGGCGGTCCACCACGGGGGCGGGGCGGCCACGCGCGTGCGGACGGCGACGGTCGGCGTCGACCGGTTCATGAACGGGCGGACCTCGACCGTCTCGCCCGCCAGGGCGGCGGGCGGGGTGTAGGTGAAGTCCCGGCCCACGTTGAGGTGACGCTCGACGGGGGCGCCCCCGGCCCACACCTCCCAGTGAACCGCGGCCGCCTCCCGCGGAGCGGGCGGTGTCGTAAAGGCGGACGCGCGGTAGGCGGCTGGGCGCCCGGCCTCGGTCTCGGCCGGGCCCTCCGCAGCAGTCACCAAGGCCCGGCGGCTCACGCGCGGCGGCACAGGTGGCGGCACCGTCGGGGGCGGACCCGCTTGGCCGTCCCCGGACGGGGCGGGGTGGCTCAGCGGCGTCGGAGGGCGGCAGAGGTCGGCGAGCAGGTTCGCCTCGGAGAACGTTTCCCAATGGAGCGTCTCAGGAAGAGCGCTCGTCGAAGGCGAGTCGTCCGGCGCGTCGCCGGGGAGCGGGCGGAACCCGTGCGTCCCGACGGTCCAGAGAGCGTCACCGGCCGCGACGGGCCGGTCGAGCGCGATGACCTCGCCCGCCGCCAGCCGGTCGAGGAGGGCGCGGTCGACCTCCGGGGCACGGACTCGGCGGACAGCGGGCTCTGCCACGGACATGAACGCCTCGACCGGCCCGCCCGGGAGCAGGACGCGGCCCCAGCGGAACCGCCTGAACTCCGGCTCGGGCGGGTCGGGGAGCGCCTCGAACCGGGTCCGGGGCGGGGCGAGCGCGATAAGGGTGTCGCTCGCGACCCGAGGGGCCGTCCGGTAGTTGCGCCCCTCGACCGTCTCGAACACCTCGGGAGTCTGAAGCCACGGAAACGCGCTGATCGTGGGCGCGTCCGAGGACTCGGGCTCGAGGTAGTCCCCGTGGACGAAGGCGTCGACGGGCCCGCCCCCGAGGTGGACGCGGACCCAGCGGTACCCGTTGGCCTTGGGAACGGGCGGGGACGGGAGCGGGGTAGCCTCGGTCCCCCTCGAGGCGACGCCGATGCGGTTTCTGTCCCCCAGGTTTTCGGGCGTGCTGCGGAGGACGAGCGGGGTGGTCTCGGTCTTGACGACCAGGCGGGGCGTCGTAGCTTCCTGGCCTGGACCGGAACGAGCGGCCGCCAGTGGGGCCAGGTGCATGTAGAGCGAGTAGAACACCTCGGGCTCGCCCTCAGCGTCTGCCTCCTGAGGCCACTCGTGGCGGACGAGGACGAAGTTGCGGCTCCCGAACGGCCCCTCAGCCGCCCCGCCCGCGCCGAGCCGGGCGGCCACTACGCGGCCCGGCAGGCAGGTGTGAACCGTCCGGGGCGCGGCGGGGTCGTCCGGCATCGGGCGGAGGTGGACGCCGCCGTGCCAGAGCGTGTTGTCGCCGACAGGGTACCACCCGCCCCGGCCGCCCTTCTCGACGTGTTGGTAGACGGCGTCGGCGGCAGTTTCGGTCAGCGATAAGCCGTCACCGATGTCGAGGGGGAGCGAGGCAGGGGAGCGTGCAGCGACCTTCGCACTGCGCTCGCTGCCTAAACCGCGGCTGTACGGGTTGTCAGGGGTGGGCTCCGAATTGATCCAGGACGCAAGGCCAGGCCGGCCCGAGTAGTCCCCCCAAAGGTCGGTTCGGTCCGAGCGAGTGTTCAGGTTGTGCTCGAGCAGTCGGCCTGCTCGTAGCCAGTACCGCCCCGCGTCCACCCGGTACACTCCCGCATGGACGATGTGGAAGTTTTCGGCTCCTAACCGCCGGATGTGTCCGGGACTCGCCCACGCTGGATCGCAGACATGGAGCCACAAGACATCGTCGCTGTCGTATGCCCAGCCTGAAAGCACTACGATGTGGATCGGCCCTACTGTCCGATGAGACAGTCCGGTGTAGGCGACGACCGGGTTGTTCCGGTTCACCGACTCGATGACCGGGCGGAAAACGTCGTTCACAAGCGAAGCCGGAGCCGACGTACCGTCCAAGCGCTGCCGAGTGGCCGCCGCGATGAGAGGCCCTCGGCTCCACCGCCCCCCCGCTTTCGTCAGGGGCTCCAGGACGTGAGCCTGTCCTCCAGTCGTGGTGCCTGCCAACGTGCCATCGGGGTATCGGAGTTGTTCACGCGCGTGGCGAACCATGTCGCGCTCCGTGCCTCCGCGTACCTGGACATAGTAGTTGTACACCATCGAAGCCGCCGCCCGACCGCACCAGGTGTTCCCAGCCCGACTCGGCGGCGGGGCCGCCTGCGACATTGTCGGCACGTTGAGAAGACGGCCTCGGACCCACGCCGGACGGTTCCCGATCATGGCACCCTCACAACGGCTTGACAGAATGCACTTCGGGTCGACCGCGGCGTCTGTCGGAAAGGTTGACGCTCGCGAAGACGCTCTCTTGCCAGTCTGGACCGAACGGCTCCAGGGTTATGGCTGTCCCGTCTCGCACAACGCGAACGGCGATGTGTGTCACGTAAGGGAACGGGGGGTCTGCCAGAGGCCGGCCCTCTGCGTCCGCCTCGACGCCGCAGAACCCGTCCTGACCCCCAAGAAGATCGCAGGTGTGGACAATCACCAAGTCCGACCCATCCAGACGGACCCCGTCGGGACGCGCGTACCACCGCCCGCCCGGAGCGACGGCTGTCAGGGAGAGCCGCCCATGGTCGGTGACGAGCGCTGGACCCGCCGGGTCAAACGAGACAGGCGACGAGCGGACCGTGGGGACGCTCCAGCCGTCTGCGTCCGCTTCTCGGGTCGGGCTGGCGCTCGACGCTACCAATGTGGTCACAAACCGACCTAGCGAGTCGACGAGAGACAACTGGTCTCCATCCGCTCCTGGAACGACGAACCCCTCCACACTCCGGTCTGAGTAGTCATCGCGGACGGCGACCCTCCCGCACGTTCCGTCGAGCCGGTACTCCGGAGTCACTGAATAGAACCAGCGCATGTCGAAATCGTCCTCGAGCTCGTCTCCGGGACCATCCAATACCCTTCGGTCAGGGTCGGCGAGTTGGAGCACGGGTTCCAAACCAAACAGCCTCACCTCAGACCCTCGACTCGACTGAATATATAAATCCGGGGGAATGCCTTTGGCTGCGCGCTGCCGAGGCGAGAGCTCTGCCACCTGCAACACGGGACACTCGGAGGACGAGGCCAAAGACGGAGCGTCAGCTTGCGCGAGGCGTGACAACGCGTCTCCGGCTTCGGGCATCCGCTCAGGAGCGACTGTAGCGTGGCGCTCGGGAGAGCGACAGGCGCCGACGGAGAGCACACCGAGGGCGACGAGTAGGAGGCAGAGACGAAACATAGAACCGGCAAGGGGGCGCAAACCGGACGGGCTCACGGCGACAGGACGAACGGTAGCAGGCGGAGGTGCGTGTGCTGGCCCGTTGGGACGAGGGCGACGTAGCCTCGACCGGGCTGGACCGGCACGTCGAGCACCGCGTCGGCGTCGGGGGGTGGAGGCGCGAGCTCGGAGGCCGGTCCGCCAGCCGATCCGCCGTCGGCGGGCTGGAGCGACACCTCGACGGGGCCGGGCATGACGTCGTCGAGCGAGAGGCGGCCGTCGCCATCGAGCGCCTGCGTCTCCGTCGAGCCGTCGGGCCATTCGAGGGTCACCTGCTGGCCGGCGGCCGGCCCACCGCCGAGGGCGAGGTCCACGACGGAGAGCGTGAGAGGGTCGGCGAGCGGGAGCCGCGGGGCAACGGCGACCACGCTGTGCAACTCGGCCCTGAACGTGAGCGTCGGCCGCTCGTAACGGTACGGCGGCTCGCCAGGCGGGGCGCCGGCTCGGGCGGCGGCCCGGTCCAGCTGGGCCTGCCGAACCACGCCGAGACGGGGACCCGGATGCGACGCCCGCCAGTCGACCCGGACCGCCCGGTCGCGGACGGCGCCCCGCAGCTCGGCCAGGGGCTCGGACAGCTCGCCGAGGCGGACAGAGAGCCGCACCGCCGCGCCTTCCAGCCTGGGCAGAAGGTCGCGCCGGGCGTCCACCTTGACGACGAGGGTGACCACCTCGCCGTCGCGCGCGACGGCCGCGGGCGCCCCGTCCCGCTCCCACCGCGGCGACAGCTCGATCCACGGCAGGACGACCAGCGGCCCGCTGGCGACCTCGATCCCCAGGTCGGAGATCCGGGCGACGGCCGCCGCCACGCCCTCGGCCTCGCGTGGGATCGGGACGTCGACGGAGGTGGTGTCCCGGTGCATGGGCGCGGTGACGCGAGCGACGCGGCGGCCCCGGGCGTCGGTGACGTCGACCCGGACCGGGGCGCCCTCGCCGACGAACCGGCCCCGGACTGTGAGCCGGGCCGTGCCCCCGGCCACAACGATCGGGCGGTCCCACGCGGCCCACTCGAGCGCCGACTCCAGTTCGACGACCGTGAACGAGTCGGGGGTCAGCCGGGCCCGCCCGTCCGCCGACCGGGCGCGGCGGACCGGGGCGTCGGGGGCGAGCCCGTAGCGGCGTCGGACGTCGGCGTCGGAGAGCGAGGCCATGCGTACGGGGGCAGGTCGGTCGACAGGATAACGTCGGCCGCCGGCCCGTCCGCCCACCTGGACGGCGACCGTATCCTCGGTCCCCCACCGCCCCGCCCGCCCGATGGACGCCCACGACGTCAGGAGCCTGCTCCAGAAGCTCAACGAGCCGACGGCCCTCGCCCTCGAAGCGGCCGCGGGGCTGTGCATCGACCGGGGCCACTACGAGGTCGGCCCGGCCCACCTCCTGCTGGCGCTCCTCGACCGCGAGGGCGACGTGGCCGCCGCCGTCCGCCACAGCGAGGCCGACGCCGGGGCCGCGCGCCGCGCGCTGGCGGAGGCGCTCGACGGGTACCGCGCCGGGAACACCGGCCGGCCCACGTTCAGCCCGCTCCTCCTCGACCTCGTGCAGGAGGCGTGGGTCGCGGCGACGGTCCACCACGGGGCGTCGGAGGTCCGGTCGGGGAACCTGCTGGAGGCGGCCCTCGCCGACGGCCGGCTCGGGGTCTCGGAGGCGTTCGCCCCGCTCCGCGCCGACGCCCTCCGCGAGCGGTTCGACGTGCTCACGCGCGGCTCGGCCGAGGGCGGCACGGCGCCGGCGCCTCCGCCGGCCGCGGCGTCCGCCGCCAGCGGGGGCGGCCCGCTCGACGAGTTCACGACGGACGTGACGGCGCGGGCCCGCGCGGGCGAGATCGACCCCGTCTTCGGCCGCGACCGCGAGATCCGCCAGATCACCGACGTCCTCCTCCGGCGGCGGAAGAACAACGCGATGCTCGTCGGCGAGGCCGGGGTCGGGAAGACGGCCGTGGTCGAGGGGCTCGCGCTGCGGATGGTCGAGGGCGACGTCCCCGACGCCCTCCTCGACACCGACCTGAGGGCGCTCGACCTCGCGCGGCTCCAGGCCGGGGCGAGCGTGAAGGGGGCCTTCGAGGATCGGCTCAAGCGCGTGATCCAGGCCGTCAAGGACTCGCCCCGACACGTCCTCCTCTTTATCGACGAGGCCCACACGCTCATCGGCGCCGGCGGGGCGGCCGGGACCGGCGACGCCGCCAACCTCCTCAAGCCCGCGCTCGCGCGCGGCGAACTGCGGACGGTCGCGGCGACGACGTGGGCCGAGTTCAAAAAGCACATCGAGAAGGACCCAGCGTTGGAGCGCCGCTTCCAGCCGATCTTCATCGACGAGCCCTCGGCCGAGGCCGCCGCCGTCATGCTCCGCGGGCTGAAGTCGCGGTACGAGGCCCACCACGGCGTCTCGATCACGGCCGAGGCCGTCGACGCGATGGCCGCGCTCTCGGACCGCTACATCACCGGCCGCCAGCTCCCCGACAAGGCCGTCGACCTGATGGACACGGCCGCCGCGCGCGTCCGCCTGAGCCAGACCGGGCTGCCCGACGCGCTCGACGACGCCGAGCGCCGGCTCCGCGACCTCGCCATCGAGACCCGGGCCGTCCGCCGCGACCTGGCCGCCGGGCTCCGCCACGACGCCGACGCCCTCGACGCGCTCGACGCCCGCCGCCAGTCCGTCGAGGAC
>CAZDFV010000082.1:0-11627 GCA_964504495.1 uncultured Rhodothermales bacterium | reverse complement strand
GGCCGGGGCGCTCGCCCGCGCGCTCCGCCCCCGCGCGGCGGTCGAGGAGCAGCCCGACGTTGCGGCGGCGCTCCGGGCGTTCCGCCAGTCGGCCGGGCCGTGCGACCGGCTCCTCGTCACGGGCTCGCATGTGGTTGTGGCCGAAGCGCTCGACGCGGCGGCGCGAACCACGGGCGGTCCGGCGGGTTAGACCCGGGCCGGGCGGCCCCGCGACCTGTGTATCGGTCACGTGACGGGGCACGGCCGGTGCCCGTCTCCCGTTCAGAACGGACCGCCCCTTGCTCGTCTCTGCGGCCCGGCCCCTCTCCCTGCTCCGCTTGCGGACCGGAGCCCGTCGCCATGAACATCACCGCTCTGGAGAAAAAGAAGGTCTCCGAGCTCCACGAGATCGCCCGCCGCCTGGGGATCGAGGGCTACGCGGACCTCCGGCGCCGGGACCTCATCTACGAGATCCTCGGAGCCCAGGCCGACGCCGAGGCCGACGCCCCGGCCCGGCCCGGGGTGGCCTCCGAGGACCGGCCGGCCGTCCACCCCCCCCGCCGGCGGGCCGCCAGCGCCCGGCCGCGGCGTCGCGGCCGGGGGGCGCCCGCGCCGATCTCTTCTAGCTGGCCGGACTACATGCAGGGGTTCGACCCCTACGCCGTCGCGCTGGAGGGGCTCATCCGCAAGACCGGCGTCCTCGAGATCCTCCCCGATGGGTACGGCTTCCTCCGCTCGGCCGAGTACAGCTACCTCCCCTCGCCCGACGACGTCTACGTCTCGCCCAGCCAGATCAAGCGGTTCTCGCTCCGCGTCGGCGACACGGTCGACGGGCAGCTCCGGCCGCCGAAGGAGGGCGAGCGGTTTTTCGCCCTCATCCGGGTCCACACGATCAACGGGCGGTCGCCGGAGAGCTTCGACGAGCGGCCGGGCTACGACTACCTCACGCCGGCCTACCCCGACGAGCAGCTCCGGCTCGAGACCGGGCCCGACGAGCTCTCGACGCGCGTGATCGACCTGTTCGCGCCCATCGGGAAGGGCCAGCGCGGGCTCGTCGTGGCCCAGCCGAAGTCGGGCAAGACCGTCCTCCTCCAGAAGATCGCCCGGGCCGTCACCGAGCGCGAGCCCGAGGCCACGGTCATCGTCCTCCTCATCGACGAGCGGCCCGAGGAGGTGACGGACTTTGAGCGGACCGTCCCGGGCGCCGAGGTCGTCGCCTCCACGTTCGACGAGGCCCCCGAGCGCCAGATCCACATCGCCGACCTCGTGCTCGAGAAGGCCAAGCGGCTGGTCGAGGCCGGGAACGACGTCGTGGTCCTGCTCGACTCGATCACGCGCCTCGCGCGGGCCCACAACGCGGCGTTCGAGGGCCAGAGCCGGACGATGTCGGGCGGCCTGGAGGCCGGGGCCCTGCGGGGACCGAAGCGCCTGTTCGGGGCGGCCCGGGCCGTCGAGGAGGGCGGGAGCCTGACGGTCATCGCCACGGCCCTCGTCGACACGGGCAGCCGCATGGACGACGTGATCTTCGAGGAGTTCAAGGGGACCGGCAACATGGAGCTCGTCCTCAGCCGCGAGCTGGCGGACCGCCGGATCTACCCGGCCGTCAACGTGACCGCCAGCGGGACGCGCCGCGAGGAGATGCTCCTCTCGCCCGAGCGCCTCAGCCGGATCTGGGTGCTCCGCAGCCTCCTCGCCGACCTCGACCCGGTCGAGGCCATGCGCTTCCTCCTCGACAAGATGCGCGGGACGGAGAGCAACGAGGCGTTCCTCGAGTCGATGGACAGCTAGGGTAGGGGGCATGGGGGACGGGGCCAGCGGCTCCTCCCGCTGCCCCTTCCCTCATCCCCCTTGCCCTTGAAAGCCGTACTCCTCGACATGGACGGCGTCCTCGTCGACGTCCGCGGGTCGTTCCGGCGGGCCATCGCCGAGACCGTCCGCCAGTTCACCGGCAGGGCCCCGACGCCGGAGGCGGTCCAGGCCAAGAAAGACGCCGGCGGGTTCAACAACGACTGGGTCCTCTCGCACACGCTCGTCCAGGAGGCCGGGGGCGACGCCTCGTTCGAGGAGATCAAAGAAGCGTTCAACGCGCTCTACCGGGGCGACGACTTCGACGGGCTCATCGCCGGCGAGCCGGCCCTCGTCCAGACGGCGACGCTCGAGGCCCTCGCCGCGCGCTACCGGCTGGCGCTCGTGACGGGCCGGCCCGAGGAGGACGCCGCGTGGACGCTGAGGCGGTTCGGGTGGAGCCGCCTCGTCCCCGTCGTCGTGGGGATGGGCCGGCAGGCGGGGCGCGAGAAGCCGGACCCGTACGGGCTGGCGCTCGCGCTCGACGAGGTCGGCGCCGAGCCGGAGGCGGCCGTCTACGCCGGCGACACGGTCGACGACATGCGGGCGGCCGTGGCCGCCGGGTGCCGGGCCGTGGGCGTCGTCCCGCCCGGCCTCGACGTCCGCCAGCACGGGCGGACGCTGATGACGGCCGGGGCCGAGGTCGTCGTCTCGACGCCCGACGACCTCCCGGCGCTGATGACGGTCCTGGACGAGGGGCGCGACGCGGCGTAGCCCGGTCTACGCCGTCGCAGGCGCCGGCTCTGGGTCCGTCGCCTGCCCGGTCGGCTCGGGGAGGGCGCGCCAGACGAGCGCGGCCATCGCCGCGATAAAGAGGGCCGAGGCCGTCGTGTTCGCCGCGTACCCGTACGCCGCGTAGAGGACGCCGCCGAGCGTGGCTCCGAGGCCCGTCCCGATCTGCCCGACGGCGATCGTGAGCGAGAGGAACGCCCCCCGCTGGCGGCCCGGGACGAGCGCCGTGAGGAGGGCCTGGAGCGGGGCCATCCGCAGCGCGAAGAGCGCCATGATCGCCACGTAGACCGGGTACGCCGCCCACCGCTCGACGACGACGAACGGGAGCGCCGCCGTCACCGCCGCTAGCCCGACGCACGAGGCCAGGATCAGCGGCTTCCGCCCGACCGTGTCCGAGAGCGCCCCGGCCCGCGGCCCGACGACGACGCTCGCGGCCCCGCCGACGAGGAACAGCGTGGCGATCAGGTCGAGGGGGAGCCCGAAGACGGCCAGCGGCCGGCCGAAGACTGTCACGTCGAGCGCGAACTGGGTCGTCAGCCACTGGGGGAGGTAGACGACGAGCAGGCCCAGGCCGAGGTACATCAGGAAGTAGGTGGCCGCGGCGACGGCCGTGGCCCCGCCCCGCAGGAGCGCCCCGTACTGGCGGAGCGACCGGCCGACCGTCGGCCGCCGCGCCGAGAGCCGGACCTCCGGCTGCGGAACGACGGTCAGGATGAGGAGGAACGCGACGGCCATGACGGCGGCGAACGCGACGAACGGCGTCCGGAACCCGAACGCGACCGCGAGCGCCCGCCCGATCGGGATCCCGATGACGAGCCCGAACGGGACCCCGCTCATGACCCACCCCGTCGCCCAGCCCCGCCGCTCGTAGGGGAAGTAGTCGCCGCAGTAGCTCACCGCCGCGCCCGAGAGCGCGCCGCCGCCGGCGCCCGCCAACACGCGCATGAGGAGGAGCGAGCCGAACGAGTCGGCCAGGCCGTGCAAGGCGAGGGCCCCGGCGAGCGCGCCCGACCCGATGAGGAGCACGCGGCGCCGGCCGATCCGGTCCGAGATCGGCCCCATCACGAGGGCCGCCGCGGCGAGCACCCACGAGTAGACCGAGACGAGGAGCCCGAGCCGCCCGACGTCCGCGCCCAGCGCCTCACCGATCAGGGGGAGGATCGGCGTGATGATGATCGTCTGGCTGGCCGCCGTGAACACGAGCAGCCAGAGGGCGAACAGGATGCCGGCGGTCCGGAGCGGGGCGTGCGTCAGAAGATCGGTGTTGGAACAAGCGTCGGCCCTTGAAGGCCCACCCGGGGGATAAGGTCCGGCCTGCTGGCGGAGCGCCCCGCCAGCCCGGGCGAGGCCGCTACGTTCTCGGCGCGGCTTTAGAACGGTGAGCCAGCAAACCAAGTCATTCCCCCCGCGGGAATCCAGGGCTCGTGCGGCACCGGGCTCGCCCGTCCTGGATTCCCGCCCACGCGCTGACAAACGGGAGCCTCTCACAACCGGACGACCATCCCCCTACCCCGTCCTTCCTGAGAAGGCGGGACCGCGAAGCGTCGGCGCCAGCCACTCCAGGGCGTCTGGGCGGGGTGGCGCTCGTTCGCCCTGGGTCCCCGCCTCCGCGGGGACGACGCCGTGGAAGGCCAGAGACGACCTGTTGCGTGAAAGCCTCCCCCTACCAGCGCCTGCGCGGTGATGGCGACACGTAGTCGGTATAGCCGGATCAGAACGGAGCAGCCCTGCCGGCCCGGGAGGGCGGAGGGGGCAAGAGGCGGGCGGGTCGTCTTCTCCGCCAGCGGGCGGCCGACGCCGCCCGAGCCGGCGTCTTCGGCGGCCCTTCACCGGATTGGCGGGCGGGTAACGCTGCGGTAACGGGCGGGTAAACGCGACGTAACCCTGACCCGGTAGTGTGGCCGGCGACGGGCACCGGGGTCCCACACCCCGCGCGCTTTCCTCACCCGGCTCCGGCTGGGCCTCCCACACCCTTCCCCCCATGTCGCTCTCTACCGCCCGCAGGTTGCGGGACGCCGGGCCGCCCCGCTGGGCCGCCCTCCTCGCCGTCCTCCTCGCGCCCGGGCTCGCGCTCGCCCAGACCGGCACGATCGCCGGGACCGTCGTCGACGGCGACTTCGGCGGCGGCCTCCCCGGCGCGACGGTCTTCGTCGAGGGCCTCCAGGCCGGCGACGCGGCCGACCTCGACGGGAACTACCAGATCGAGAGCGTCCCCGTCGGGACGTACAGCGTCCGGTTCTCGTACACCGGCTACGGCACGCAGACGGTCGAGAACGTCGAGGTCGCGGCCGGCGAGACGGCCCGGATCAACGTGACGCTCATGCCGGGCCAGGAGCTCGACGAGATCATCGTCGAGGCCGAGGAGATCATCGCCACGAACAGCGAGGTCGGGCTCGACCGGGTCCGCGCGAAGGCGGCGGCCGTGAGCGACGCGATCTCGGCCGAGACGATTTCGCAGAGCGGGGCGAGCGACGCCGCCGACGCCGTCGAGCGGGTCACGGGCGTGAGCGTCCAGGGCGGCCAGTACGTCTACGTCCGCGGGCTGGGCGACCGGTACGCCAACACCCAGCTCAACGGGTCCGTCCTCCCGACCTCCGACCCCGACCGGCGGGCGGTCCAGTTCGACCTGTTCCCGTCGAGCTTTCTCGAGAACATCACGACGCTCAAGACCTTCACGCCGGACAAGCCCGGCAGCTTCTCGGGCGGGCTCGTCGACATCACCACGAAGTCGTTCCCGTCTGAGTTCTCGGCCTCGCTCTCGGTCTCGAGCGGGTTCTCGACCGAGGCCGTCCCTGGGGACGCCTACATCGTCGACCCGGTCCGCGGCGTGGGCCCGTTCCAGTTCGGGACCGGCGACCTCGCCATGCCCGACCTGCTGGCGAACACGGCGCGCGAGGACTTCCTCCGCCCGACGACCACGGTCCAGACTCCGAACGGGCCGGTGTTCGCCCGGAACGACCCGGCCTCGGCCGAGCGGATCGACGCGCTCTCGAACGCGCTCTCGCCCATGCTCGCCCCCGTCGAGGGGACCGTTCCCGTCAACGGGAGCTTTGGGTTCTCGCTCGGCGATCGGGTCGACCTCGGCGACAACGCCCTCGGCTACGTCCTCGGGCTGACCGGTGGGCAGGGCGCCTCGTACTACGACGGCGGCACGCTCGGGCGCGTCGAGGTCCAGGGCACCGACACCGGGCTGGCCGTCGACACGACGCAGAACCGGACCGACGTCCGGGCCACACAGGAGGCGAACCTAGGCGGCATCGCTAACCTGGCCTATCGGCTCGGGAGCTTCAACGAGCTCAACCTGAACACGCTGTTCTCGCACTCGGTCGAGAGCGATGCCCGCCAACTCCCCGGCTTCGACAACATCTTGCGCGAGGGGGCCGAGGTCACGGACCTCGCGACGACCTACACCGAGCGGACGCTGGGGTCGGCCCAACTCCGCGGCGAGCACCGCCTCCCGGGTCTCGGTGACCTCCAGATCAACTGGCGGGGGAACTACTCTGAGACCGCGCTCGATCAGCCCGACCAGCGGTTCGCCACCATCCTCCGCACCACGGGCGACGAGGGCGACGAGCAGTTCGGGCTTGTCGGGACGCCGCCCGGCCCGCAGCGCTTCTTCCGCGACCTCAACGAGACGCTCCAGAGCGGCGCGCTCGACCTGACCCTCCCGTTCCGGGCGCTCGGCGGCCGGGGCGAGGCCAAGGTCGGCGGGCTCGTGGAGCAGACCGAGCGGGACTACAACGAGCGGTTCTTCTTCTACGAGATCAACCGGCGGATCCCACTGACGGGCACCTCGGGCGAGGCGCTCGCTGAGTTCCTCTCCGACGAGAACGTCGGGATCATGGCCGCGCCTGACGAGCCCGGCGGCCGGTACGAGTTCGGGAACTACCTCATCGACGCCACCCGCGACCAGAACAGCTACACCGGCCAGTTCGACGTGGGCGCCGTCTACGGGATGGCTGAGGTCCCTCTCGGCCGGCTCCGCGCGATCGTCGGGGCCCGGTACGAGCCCTCGACCCTGTTCGTCGCCTCGCGCGCGCTCGCCACCGACGAAACCCCGGCCGACTCGACCGTCATCGTCGACGGCGAGGCGTTCCTCGGGACCGACCGGAGCTACAACGACCTCCTCCCGGCCCTCAACCTCGTCTACGCCGTCGGCGAGCAGATGAACCTCCGGGCTGCGGCGACGCGGACGCTCGCCCGCCCGACGTTCCGTGAGATCGCCCCGGTCTCGACGTTCGACTTTGGCTCGGGCGGGGCCCTCGTCGGGAACCCCGGTCTCGAGCGGACGCTGATCACGAACCTCGACCTCCGCTGGGAGTGGTTCAACCGGCCCGGGCAGATCCTCGCCGTCAGCACGTTCTACAAGGACCTCTCGAACCCCATCGAGCGAGTCATCATCGACCCCGAAAACGGGTCGACGTCGTACGACAACGTGGACCAGGCGACGGTCCTCGGCGCCGAGTTCGAGGCCCGCCAGACGCTCGGAACGCTGGGCGTGCCGGGCGGTCTCGCTCAGCGGCTCGCGCTCGGGCTCAACCTCACGGTCGCTCAGTCGTCGATCACGATCACGGAGCGCGAGTTGGCAGCTCGCCGAGCCGTCGACCCCGACGCTGAGGACACGCGCGACCTCCAGGGCCAGAGCCCGTACCTCCTCAATGCGAGCCTGTCGTACGACAACGCCGAGCGGGGGACGGCCCTCGGCCTGTTCTTCAACGTGGCCGGCCGCCGGCTCTCGCGCGTCGGGAACCCGCTCCCCGACGTCTACGAGGAGCCGTCGCCCCAACTCGACGTCACGCTCTCGCAGGCCGTAGGCGGTCTGTTCAGCATCAAGGCGAGCGCGAAGAACGTCCTGAACGCCTCGTACCGCGAGGCCTACGACCTCGACCAAGAGGTCATCCCCTTCCAGGAGTACAACCGGGGCGTCCGGTTCTCCCTGGGCATCTCGCTCGACCCCACCTTCGGGTTCGCTCGGCCGGCCTCGGTGCCGTCCCCGGGCGCCAGTGGCCTCCCGGTCGACTAGCCGCCGGGGGCCGGCCCGCCCGGAGTGCCCCCTCTCCCCCCCCTTTCCCCTCCCTCCACCACCATGAGACTCGCTACGTACACCCTAGCCGCGCTCGGCTGCGTCCTCGCCACCCCGCTGGCGGCCTCGCAGACGACACAAGTCGTCTCCGACGACATCACGACAAACACGACCTGGACCTCGGACACCATCTGGCAGCTCGACGGGCTCGTCTACGTCCGCCCGAACGTCACGCTGACGATCGAGGAGGGCACGACGGTCGTCGGGCAGGCCCAGCCCTCGACGGGCACCGGCGACCTGGCCTCGGGCCTCGTCGTCATGGTCGACGGAAACATTGAGGCCGAGGGCACAGCCGAGGCCCCGATCATCTTCACCGCTGAGTCCGCCCTCGTCGGCGAACTCGACGAGAACGACCGCGGCCTCTGGGGCGGCGTCATCATCCTCGGCCGGTCGACGACGAACTCGACGCCGGCCATCAACAACGTCGAGGGCGTCCCGACGTCGAACGACACGCGGTTCGGGTGCCAGGACGGCGTGTCCGGGTTCGAGTGCGACGAGGGCGACGACTCGGGCACGCTCCGTTATGTCTCAATCCGCCACGGCGGATTCGGGTTCGAGCAGGACTCCGAGATCAACGGGCTCACGATGGGCGCCGTCGGCTCGGGCACGACGATCGAGTACGTCGAGGTCTTCGCCAACTCCGACGACGCCTTCGAGTGGTTCGGCGGGACGGTCGAGTCCAAGTACCTCGCCGGCGCCTTCAACGGCGACGACACGTTCGACACCGACCGCGGCTTCCGCGGGAAGATCCAGTTCGGGTTCTCAATCAACAACCCGGGTAACGACGCCGGCCGGTGTCTCGAGAACGACGGGGGCACCTCGGCGCTCGGCGGCGAGGACGCCACGCCGTTCTCGAACCCGATCTACTCGAACCTCACCTGCTTCGGGGCCGGCGAGGACGCCGACGATTCGGTCCTCGGCGAGGACTCGAACTCGGCTGCACTCCAGCTCCGCGACAACACGGGCGGCAAGATCTTCAACTCGATCTTCGCCAACTACCCGGGCTCCGCGATCAACATCGAGGCCCTCAGCGGCGACGCCGAGGACACGGAGAACCGGCTCGACGACAACGAGGCGACTGACGACCTCTCGATCCGGAACAACTACTTCTTCGCCTTCGACGCCGGCGACACGTTCGCCGCGATTATCGACGACGACGACGACAACTCGGCCACCCGCCAGCAGGAGATCGAGAGCGTCCTCGGCGCGGCCAACACAATAGGTGACCCGGGCATCGTGAGCTACGGGTTCGAGAACTTCGACCCGCGCCCGACCGCGACCGCGGCCGCCGCCAGCGCGGCGGACTTCAGCTTCGACGCGCTCAACGATGACAACGACGACGACTTCTTCACCGAGGTCGACTACATCGGTGCCTTCGCCCCGATCGGGACCGACGACGGCGACGACCAGACCGACCGCGACGACGCCGTCTGGCTCTCCGAGTGGACCGCCCTCGACATGATGGGCTACCTCGACTTCCGGGCCACCCCGAACGAGGGCGGCCCGGTTGCCGAGGCGCTGGCGCTCTCCGTCGGCCCGAACCCGACGGCCGGCGACGCGACGGTCCGGTTCGCGCTCGACCGCGCGCAGGACGCCCGGCTCGCGCTCTACGACGTGCTCGGCCGTGAGGTCGCCGTCGTCGCGGACGGCACGTTCGGCGCCGGCGAGCAGACGGCCCGCCTGAGCACCGAGAGCCTCCCGGCCGGCGTCTACGTCCTCCGGCTCCAGGCCGAGGGCGCCGCGACGTCGGTCCAGATCAGCGTCGTCCGCTAGGGCTCACCCGCTGGCGTCCGCCGCCAGCGAGCCCCCGCACTCGGTCCGGGCGGCGCCCGTCACCGCGCCCCTCGGGGCGCCCCGCCCCGCCGAGCAGAGCGCCGGCCCCTCTGTGGGAGGGGGGCCGGCGTTCGCCTGTCGGGGGCCGTCGCGGGTTACCGGGAGATGGCCGAGGGCGCCGGTCGCGTCGTGGAACGGTAACGGCCGCTTGGCGCTGGCGTTACAGGCCGGCGGGGCGGAGGGGCCACCTTGGGGCTCCCCCCCGGACCAGCGATGCCCACGCGCTATCGGACGATCTTCCTGTCCGACCTCCACCTCGGCATGCGCGGCTGCCAGGCCGAGCGCGTGCTCGACTTCGTCCGCCACCACGAGGCCGACCGCTGGGTCCTCGTCGGCGACGTCGTGGATGGGTGGGCGCTGGCCCGGAGCTGGGGCTGGACGCAGGCCCACAACGACGTGGTGCAGAAGCTGCTCCGCGAGGTCCGCAAGGGGGCCGAGATGGTCTACGTGCCGGGCAACCACGACGGGGCGGCCCGCCAGTACGCCGGGCTCACGTTCGGGGGCATCCTCGTCCAGCGCGAGTGGACGCACGTGACGGCCGACGGGCGGCGGCTCCTCGTCCTCCACGGCGACGAGTTCGACGGGGTCGTCCGGCTCGCGCCGTGGCTGGGCCGGGTGGGCGCCCGGGCCTACGAGGCGTCGCTGGCCCTGAACACGGTCGTGGCCGCCGCCCGGGAGCGGCTGGGCTACCCGTACTGGTCGCTCGCGGCGGCCCTCAAAAGTCGGACAAAGCGGGCGCTCCAGTACGTGGACCGGTTCGAGGAGGCCGTCGCCGCCCGGGCCGCCGCGCGCGGGGCCGACGGCGTGGTGTGCGGGCACATCCACCGGCCCGAGATCCGGACGATCGAGACGGCCCGCGGCGCCACGCTCTACGCCAACTGCGGCGACTGGGTCGAGAACTGCACGGCGCTCGTCGAGCACGACGACGGCCGGCTCGAGATCGTCCGGTGGACGGGCGCGCTCGCGGGCTCGCAGGCCGCCGCGGGCGACGGGCTGGCCGGCCCGGCCGAGCTGGCCGCGCTCTCCGCCAGCCGCTAGCGCCGTGGACCGCCGCCTCCGCGTCGCGTTCGTCGTCCAGGGCGAGGGGCGCGGGCACATGACGCAGGCCCTCGCCCTCGGCGAGATGCTCCGCGCGCGGGGGCACCGGGTCGTCGCGTGCGTCGTCGGGTCGGGCCGCCGGCGGGGCGCCCCCGACTTTTTCCGCCAGCAGGTGGGCGCTCCCGTCGAGATCGTCGAGAGCCCGGCGTTCGTGGCGGCCCCCGGCGGCCGGATCCGCCCGGCGGCGACCGTGCTCCACGCGCTGGGCCGCGCCGGGCGGTATCGGGGCAGCCTCGACCGGATCGGGGCCGTCCTCGACCGGACCGAGCCCGACGTGGTCGTGAGCTTCTACGAGGGGCTGATGGGGGCGTACGGCCTGTTCCGCGTGCTCGACGTGCCGGTCGTTGCCGTGGGCCACCAGTTCATGGCGCGGCACCCGGCGTACCCGCTCCTCCCCGGGCACCGAGTGCAGCGCTTCGCGATGGAGGCGTACACCCGGCTCGCCGGGGCCGGGGCCGCCGACCGGCTGGCGCTCTCGTTCTACCCTGCCCCCGACGTCCCCGGCGTCCGCGTGGTCCCGCCGCTCCTCCGGTCGGGGCTGTTTTCTCTGGCCGGCCGGGCGTGCGACGGGTCCGTTCTGGTCTACCTCATGGAGCCGGCGCTCGCGGCGGCGCTCGCGGCGTGGAGCGACCGGAACCCGGGCGTCCGCCTCCACGCCTTTAGCGACGTCCGGCCGCACGCCCACAGCGCGGCGCTCACGTTCCACGGGCTGAGCGGGCGGGCCTTCCTCGAGCGCATGGCCGTCGCGCGCGGCGTCGTGTGCACGGCCGGGTTCGAGTCGGTCTCGGAGGCGATGTGGCTGGGCAAGCCGCTCCTCATGGTCCCCACGCCGGGCCACTACGAGCAGCGGTGCAACGCGGCCGACGCCGCCGCCGTGGGCGCCGGGATCGTGGGCGAGACGCTCGACCTCGACCCGTTCCTCGACCACCTCGACGGGCACGACGCCGACCCCGCGCCGTTCCGGGCGTGGGTCGCACAGGCGGAGGCCCGCGCCGTGGGCGCCGTCGAGGCCGCCGCCGGGCTGCCCCCCGCCCCGGCCGCCTGCGACGGGCTAGCG
>CAZDFV010000081.1:0-11733 GCA_964504495.1 uncultured Rhodothermales bacterium | reverse complement strand
GGTACAGCTGGCGGTCATTGATCGCTACCTCCGCGAATATCCAGACACAGCCTAGTTCGCCCGTGGCTACCCGGGCCGCTACCGAGTCGACGACGCCCTCCAGGGCGCCCCGGTGGGCGTCGAGCTTCGACGGTCTCCCGAGCCGCTTCCCCGCCGCCCGCGCCCGCCTCAGCCCGGCCTTCGTCCGCTCCGAGATCCGCGCCCGCTCGTCCTCGGCGACCGCGGCCAACACGGCGAGGACGATGTCGCGGACGAGCCGGTTCTCGCCGGCCGTGGACAAGAGCGGCTGGGTGTAGCTGTGGATCCCGACGCCCGCCTCGGCCAGCCGCTCGACGTACCCGAACGTCGTCGAGACCCCCTCGCGGGTGAGCCGGTCGAGCGCCCAGAACAGGACGACGTCGAACCGCCGCCGGAGCGCGTCGGCCATCATCCGGTCGAACGCCGCCCGGTCGGCCCGGCCCCGCCCGCCGGAGGCGCGGTCGACGTAGGGGCCGACGGTCTCCCAGCCGCGGGCGGCGGCGTAGGCCCGGAGGTAGAGGAGCTGGTTCTGCTCGGTCTGGGTCCCGTCGTCGCGCGAGACGCGGAGGTAGACGGCGGACCGGGTGGGCGGCGGGGGCGGGGTGGCCATGGCAGCGCGGGAGTTGCGGCGCCGGGGGGCGCCCCTCCTACGGCGGGGCGGCCGGTCCGGTCCACGCAGCTGGGGCGGCGCTCCGACGACGGGGAGTAAGGGGGATTCCACCAATCCCCGGGCACGTCCCGGTCCGCCATGACTTCACAGACCACGCCCGACACGGCCCACGTCAGAACGGCCGTGGCCGACGCGGCCACGGCCGAGGCCAAGACGGTGGCGACCCGGGCCGCCGTCGAGATCGCCGCCGTGTTCGCCCGGTACGGGCTCGGTTACGACGAGACGAAGGGGCCGGGCTCCCGCGCCCGCCGGATGACCGGGCTCCGCCGCCCGCCCGACCGCCGTTGCGTCGTCGACCGGCTCTCGCCCGACGAGGAGCGCGGCCTGCTCCGGGCGGCCGCGGCGCGGGGGGGGCACTGGGGCCTCCTCGTCCGCGTGCTCGTCGAGACCGCGGTCCGGAACGGCGAGCTCTGCCGGCTAGACGTCGGCCACGTCGCGGCCTCGGACCGGCTCGTCGAGGTCCACGAGGGGAAGGGTGGGAAGAGCCGGGTCGTCCCGGTCACGCGGAGCCTGACCCAGGCTCTGACCGACCACGCGGGCGGACGTACGTCCGGCCCGCTCTTCCTGAGCCGGGAGCGGGGGCCGGCCGGGGACCGCCGGCTCTCGACCCGCCGGGTCCGCCAGGTCGTGAAGGGGGCGGCGAGGGCGGCCGGGATCGAGAAGCGGGTGTACCCCCACCTCCTCCGCCACACGACGGCGACCCGGCTCTTGCTGGACGGGATGGCCCTCCACGACGTCGCCCTCTTCCTCGGCCACAACTCGGTCCGGACGACGGAGCGGTACGCGGCGGCGTCGGTGAACGCGATGCGCCGGGCGTTCGACGCCCTCCGCGGCGGGCGCCCGGCCCCAGGAGCGCCAGTGCCCGTCCCGGAGCGGGGCGGGCTGCGCCCGGCCGGACCGCCCCCGGCGAGTCCACCTGTGACGGGGCGCCAAACGACGGGGCCGCTCGTCGTCGACGCCCGGGGCCGCCGGGACTGGCGGCCTTAACCTTCGACCTGGTGACCGTCGAGGGGTCGAGATACCGAACGCACCCCGGAAACGGAAACTGAGGGTGGGCTGGCGAGCAGGGAGGGGCTGGCGCCCTCGCCTTCGACATGCTCAGGGACACGGCCGAGTTCGCTCGGGCACTCGTCCAGGAGCGCCCGCCGGCCGGGTCCGAAACGGTGAGGGCGCGGAACCGGATCGGGAACAGGCGCCTGCGCGTAACGCGGGCGGTGGCTCGAGGACACCCGGCGATCCGGCTTCAGACGTCGAGGTCCGTCCACGGCGCCGCCGTCGCGAACAGCCCGACGTGGCGGACGTTCGTCGTCGCGACGACCGTGTCGTCGGGCCGCCCCATCTCACCGACGTGGCCGAGCAGGACCGCGTCGCCGTCGAGCCGCTCCTCCGACGTGAACGGCGTCCCGTTCCGCCGGCTCTCGGCCCACACCGCCGCCGCCCGCCGCATGACGGCCGTCGTGATCGGGTGGTAGAGGACGGCGTCGAGGGCCTCGTCGTACTCGGCCCACCGCCGCCGCCCGATCCCGACCTTCAGGAGCGACCGGCGGACCTCGTAGTCGACGACCTCGGGGACGACGACGGCCCGGCCCGAGGCGAGGAGCCGGTCGTACCAGTGCCGGAACGGGGCGACCGCCTTCGGGTGGACGACGAGGCCCCAGACGTTCGAGTCGAGGACGACGACGGGCGGGGCCGTCACGCCCCGCTCTCCTGGCCCGCCCCCTCAGCGCCCCGGCCCTCGGTGTCCCGGCCCTCGGCGAGGAGCGCGTCGAGCGCGGCGACGAGACGGGCGTCCTCCTCCGCCGTGTGCTCGCGGTCCATCTTCCGGAGGAGCCTCCGGGCCTTCGTCGGCTTCATCCGGCCGACGACGCCGGCCGGGCGGGGGTGCCCGGGGTGCTCGTTCGGGGCCGCTGAGAGCGGGGGGAGCGCGCCACCGCCCGCGGCCCGCCCGCCGCGGCCCGTCCGGCCACGGGCGGCCCCCGCTTGGTCTCCTCGGGTCGTCGTGCTCATCGGGTCGGGCGGGGTCGTGGCCTGCTGCGTGGCGTCGGCGTCTGCACGCCGTGTGTGGGGCGATGATACGGACGGGGCCGGACGGGCCTCCGTTACCTTCGCGGAGCCGCCCCGCCCCCAAGCCCGACCCGTACGGTGCCCGCCGATCCCGACCTCCCAGGACCCGACCTGCCCAGCGCGGACGGACCCGTCCCTGCCCGGATACCCGGACCCGAGCCGCCGCTGCGCTCCCCCCTCGACGAGCTCCTCGCCCACACCCACCGGCTCGGCGAGGGCCGCCGGCTCGTGGGCGGGTGGGACCGGGACGCCCTTTACGTCCGGGGGACGTAGTCCTAGCAAGTGGCTCCCCGCTCACGTCTGGGCAGGAGCGTGATGAAGGAACCAACTGACCGTCCGGGACCCGGAAACGGAAACTGGCTGTGGCCTGTGGGGAGGCATTCGCTCCGGTTTGTCGCGCGGGCGCTCCAACATGGGGAGCAAGGTATTTAGCGGTTGTAGCGTTTACCTTCCGCCACCCCGCCCGCCGACCCATGACCCCCGACCGCCTCGACCCCGCCGAGATCGACCCCGCCGCGCTCGGTGCCCTCGCCGACGCCCTCGCCCGGCCCGGGCTCCTCGCCCTCATCGCCGGCGACGGCCGCCGCGTCGACCTCCCGGCCCCGCTCTCCGGCCACCTCGCCTGGCTCGTCCGGCTCATGGCCGACGACCGGGCCGTCGTCGTCGTGGCCGAGGACGAGCCGCTCTCGACCCAGCGGGCGGCCGACCACCTCGGCGTCTCGCGCCAGCACCTCGTCGACCTCCTCGAGGCCGGGGCCATCCCGTTCCACCGGGTCGGGACCCACCGGCGTGTGGCGTTCCGGGACCTCCGGGCCTACGAGGACCGGCGCGACCGGGACCGGCGGGCGGCCCTCGACCGGCTCGGGGCGGCGGTCGACGCGGCCGGGCTCTACGACGGGTCGTACGCTGGCGGCGCCGACGGCGCGGCGGACGCGTGAGGACGGAGCCCGTCGCGGTCCTCGACGCCTGCGTCCTCGCCAACTACGCCGTCGCCGACCTCCTCCTCCGGCTCGCCGAGCGGCCCCGGCTCTACCGCCCAGCGTGGTCGGCGGACGTGCTGGGCGAGGTCCACCGGACGCAGGTCGGGCCGCTCGCGTGGCCGCCGGGCCTCGCCGACTCGTTCGGAGCCGCGCTCCGAACGCACTTCCCGGAGGCGCTCGTAACGGGGCACGGGCCGCTCATCGCGGACATGACGAACGACCCGAAGGACCGGCACGTCCTGGCCGCGGCGGTCCACGCCGGGGCCGGGGCCGTCGTCACGTTCAACCTCCGGGACTTCCCGGCCGACGCGCTCGCCCCGTGGGGCGTCGAGGCGGTCCACCCCGGGGCGTTCCTCGCTGCGCTCTACGACGCCGACGTCGGCGGGGTCATGGCCCGGGTCAGGGCCATCGCTGAGCGGCGGGGGGAGCCGGCTGGGGCCGTCCTCGGGCGGCTCCGGGTGTCGGTGCCGGCGTTCGCGGACCGGGTGCTCGGCGACCTCAGCGGCTCGGGCTGACGACCGTCCCCTACTTTGGCCGACCCACCCGTGGGCCGCTGACCCGGCTCGGGCGGGCTACTCCCGGTAGGGGAGGGTAAGGAGGGCAAAGACGCCGATCGAGCCCCGGAACCGGAAACTGACCGAGGCCCCGCGGGTCAGTCTCCGCGGGGGTTACGCAGTTGGGGCACCGCAAGCCCCGCCCCCGAGTGCGGGCGCCGCGACGTGGAGAGACGTTCGTGGCGGTTGTAGCGTTTACCTTCCGCCGCCCCGGCCACCTCGGAGGCTCCAGGACGCCGCTGAGCGCCTCGAGCCCGCCGCGCGGCTCGCCCTGGTCCGGCCCCGCCGTGTTCGTCCGCGTCACGCCCGGGACCACGCACGTCACGCGGACGCCACGGAGCCGGTACTCGGCCCAGAGCGCTTGGGAGAACGAGACGACGAACGCCTTCGTCGCCCCGTAGACGGCCGAGTACGGTACGGGGCTGTCGGCCGCCGTCGAGCCGACGTGGACGCCGCCGCCCCGCCCGCGCCCGGCCATCGCGGGCACGGCCCGCTCGGCGAGCCGGACGACGGCCCGGGCGTTGAGGTCGACGGCGACGGTCTCGACCTCGAGGCCGGGCGCCCCGGCCCGGAGCTCGGCCGCTACGCGGTCGAGGTCGTCACCGGTCCGGGCGGCGATGGCCAGGGGCGGCACGCCGCGTGCGGCGACGGCGCGGGCGAGCGCGTGGCCGATCCCGGACGTGGCGCCGGTGACGAGCGCGGTGGACTCGGCGTAGGGGAAGGCGGCGGCGGTAGGGTGGCGGCTGGGGGTAGACATCGCTACGGGGAGAGGGGAAGGAAAAAAGAGCGCGCGGGGGCGGCTAGGCCCCCGCACGCCCGGTCCGGCTACCGGCCGCCGAACAGGCCCGCGAGGGGGAGCGCGGCGCCGACGGTCACGGCGAACCCCTGCGAGCGGAGGTCGGGGGCCTCGTCCCCGAACGCGTCGGCGTCGAGGAGGTCGGTGAGCCCGGCGACGAACCGGCCGTCGACGAAGGCCCGGCCGCCCCCGTAGGCGAGCCCGAGCTCGGCGCCGACGAGCGCGAACGCCTCGGTGTCGGCGAAGGCGTCGCCGGACCCCGTCCGGAACGCCACACCGGCCCCGCCGAGCACGGCCGCGTACGGTCCGGTCCGGACGGGGAGCTGGAGACGGACCACGAGCGGGACTTCGAGGAACGTCGGGCGGTCGGCGAGCGCGGCGGCCACGTCGGACCCCTCGGTCGGGACCACATCGTCGGCGCCACGGGCGGTGAGGTTGAGCTCGACCTGGGCGCCGATCACGGGCGTGATCTGGGTGCCGAGCATGAGGTTCATCGGCGACCCGTACCGCTCGGCGTCGGAGCCCGAGACGGCGTCGCCGGTCACGTCGGTCACGACCAGGCCGAACCGGTTGCCGACGTACGCTTGCGCATCCGCGTCGGGGGGGAAGAGGGCCGCGAGGGCCACGAGGAGGGCGATCAGGGGACCGGCCAGGCGGGCGGTTACATTGGGGGTTCCCTGCTGAAGGTTCGTCGTCATGACGGGTCTGGATGGTCGCCGGTCCGGCGTTGCCGCCCGGCGATGGTGGGGATCGGAGCGCCCGTCGTCGTGGTTCTAGCCTGGGCGGCGGGCGCTCTGTGGTGGGGCGGGGTGCCCCAGGTGGAGCGGGTGCTCCGGGGTGGGCGGGATAACCCACGGCGGTGGCCAACGGCGGCGGCGGGAGGCTTAGGAGGCAGAGAGGCCCGCCATGACCCGGCCCATCGCGCGGACGCGCGCCCAGCGGGGGAGCGCGGCCACGCTCGTGGCGAGCGCCTTCGAGAGGAGCCCAGGACGGACCGTCTGGTGCTTCCCGAGAGCGCCCAGCGCCGGGCCGACCACGTCGTCGACGCCCAGGGCAACGTCGTACGTCAGCCCCGCCTCGTCGGCGAACTCGGTGCGGACGGGGCCGGGCGCGACGACGAGCACGTCGACGCCGCGCGGCTTCATCTCGACGTGGAGCGCCTCGCCGAGCGTCTGGACGTAGGCCTTCGTGGCGGCGTAGTGCGCCGCCCCAGGCACGCCCTGGAACCCGAGGACCGAGCCGAACAGGACGAGCCCGCCCCGCCCCCGCGCGGCGAACCGGCCGCCGAACGCGGCCGACTGGCGGAGCACGGCGCGGACGTTCACGTCGAGCATGGCGTCCTGACGAGTTGGGTCGGCGTCGAGGAACGGGCCGGAGCTCCCGAACCCGGCCGCTGCGATCAGGAGCCCCACGTCGAGGTCGGCGGTCGCGTCGTCGACGGCGTCGAGGCCCGCGTCGGTCGATAGGTCCGCGGCGACGACGAGCGCGTCGGTGGGGAGGTCGCCTGCGAGCTGGCGGAGCTCGTCCTCCCGGCGGGCGACCAGGACCAGGTTGAGCCCGCGCTCGGAGAGCGCTTGGGCGAAGCCGCGGCCAATTCCGGAGGAAGCACCGGTGACGACGGCCCAGGGGCCGTATCGGTGCGAAAAGTCAGACATGGCGCGTGGGGGCTAATCGATGGCTAGAGAGCGACCTGCCGCGTCGCGGACCGCCCGGACCACGGCGTCGGGGTCGTCGAGGCTGAGGGAGTGCCCCGCCCCGCCGACCGTGCGGACCCGCCCCGCCCCGCCCACCGCCGCCTCGGTCCGGGCGCGCTCGTCGGGCGCCGACCAGTCGTGCTCGCCCCAGGCGACCAGGACGGGCGCGGCCGAGCCGCCGTAGAGGTCCCGTCCGCGCTCCCACGACCGCCCGTTGCGCAGCAGCGACAGGAACATCCGGCTGTAGCCGGGCCGGTTGCCAATCGACCGGATCTCGGCCATCAGCTCCGGCGGGAAGTCCTCGTCGTCGTGGACGCCGCCGAGCAGGACGGCGTCCACGACGAAGCCGGGCCGCGCGAACATCGCCAGCTCACCCAAGCCGGGAACGAGCGCCGCAGGGACGAGCAGGCCCGCGACGAACCCGCCCCGCCGGACGCCCCGCCCCGCCGCGTAGTCGTACGGGTTGAGTGCGACGGCCGCGCCGAGCCGGGGGTGGCCCTGCCCCGCGAGCTGGAGCGCGACGGCCCCGCCGATGGACTCGCCCACGACGACGGCGTCCTCGAGGTCGGCCGCCTCCAAGAACCCGGCGGCGGCCTCACGGAACCGCCGGGCGTCGTAGCGGCCGTCCGGAATGTCGCTGAACCCGTGCCCGGGGAAGTCGAGCGCGTAAACGCGGTAGTCGTCAGTGAGCTGCGGGAACACCTTCTGCCACAGGCTCAGGTGCGTGCGCAGCGTGTGGAGCAGGACCACGGGCCGCCCCTCGCCCCCGGCCGCGTACCGGAGCCGGACGCCGTCGACCTCGGCGTAGGCCACGGTCGCGTCCGGCGCCCACGCCAGACGCTCGGGCGCCACGGGGACCGACCGGCACCCATTGAGGGCGCTCGCGGCCGACGAGAGGGCCAGGACGACGAGCAGCGTCGCAATGGACGGCACGGTCACGCTTGGGGAAGGGAGAGCGCTCATGCCTCGTCCCCACCGACAGGAGGGCGGGCCGGTTCGGCGGGGAGTCCGTCGCCGCTCGCGCTGGCGGACGCGCCCGTCGTGCCCGGCGCGTCGGGGTCCGCGTCGGCCGTGCCGTTGGTATCGGTCCGTTCTCCGTCCGCCCCGCCCGTCTCCGCCCCGCCCGCCTCGTCGCGCGTCAAGAGCCGGTAAAGGACCGGGACGACCAAGAGCGTGAGCCCCGTCGAGGCCAGCAGCCCGCCGACGATGACCGCCGCCAGCGGCGTCCACAGGTCCGAGTTCGTGAGCAGGAGCGGCGTCAGCCCGCCGACCGTCGTCATCGTCGTGAGCAGGATCGGCGCGAACCGCGACCGCGCCGCGCCGCGGACGGCGTCCTCGACCGCGTCGCCCGCGTCGCGGAGCCGGTTGGCCGTGTCGACGAGCAGGATCGAGTTGTTGACGACGATCCCGACCAGGCTCGTGAGCCCGATGAAGGCCATGAAGCTGAACGAGACCCCCGTCAGCGCGAGGGCCGGGAACGCGCCCGCGGCCGAGAGCGGGATGGCCGCGAACACCACGAGCGGCTGCAGCAGCGACCGGAACTGCAAGACCAGCACGCCGAAGATGGCGAGCATCGCCACCGCGAGCGCGCCGCCGAGCGCGCCGAAGCTCTCCTGCTGCGCCTCCAGCTTGCCGCCGACCTGGAGCCGGTAGCCCGGCGGCAGCGCCAGCCCGTCGAGCCGGTCGAGGACGGCCGTCGTGACGGCGATCTCGTTCGTCCCCGGCACGGCGTCGGCCGTGACCGTCACGGCCCGCTCCAGGTCGACGTGGTCGATCTGAGACGGCTCGCGCTCCAGCCGCACCGTGGCGAGCTGGCCGAGCGGGACGCGGGCGCCGCTGGCGGCCGTGACCGAGACGCGGTCGAGGTCGGACAGCGTGGGCCGCCGCGTCTCGCCGTCGGGGTCGTCGGTGGCGGCGTCGTAGGGGAGCCGGACGACGACCGGGACGTCGTCGTTCGCGGCGTCGCGGTAGGTCGCGACGGGGAGCCCGGCGAGCGCGGCCAGGACCGTCTGGTCGAGCGCGGCGAGCGAGACGCCGAGCAGCCCGGCCCGCTCGCGGTCGACGGCGACGCGGAGGTCCGTCCGCGGCTGGGCGAGCGGGTTCTCGACGTCCTCCGTGCCGGGCGTCGCCTCGACCGCCGCCTCGACCTTGGCGGCGAGGTCGGCCAGCACGTCGAGGTCCGGCCCGACGACCTTGATCGCAATCGGCGCCTCGACCGGCGGCCCGTTCTCGAACACCTCCACGTCGAGGTCGGCGCCCGGCACGACGACCTCGCGGAGCACGCGGCGCGCCAGCCCGTCGACGTCGCGGGCGTCGTGCGTCTCGACCAGGATCTGGCCGACCGTCGGCCGCTCGCGGCGGGGGTACACGTTGTAGTATGCCTGGGGGTGGCCGCGCCCGACGTTCGCGGCGAGGTGGGCCACCTCGGGCTGCTCGGCCAGCCACCGCTCGACGTCGGCCACGACGGCGTCGGTCCGGTCGAGCGACGTGCCCTCGTCGGTCGTCACGTCGACCAGGAAGAACGGCTTCTCGGCCTTGGGGAACAGGCTCACGCCCACGACGGGGATGAGCGCCGCCCCGCCCACGAGGGCCAGGACGGCGACCCCGAGCGTGAGCGCCGGCCGGCCGAGCGCGCCGCGAAGCGTGCGCGTGTACGGCCCGTCGCGCACCCGGTCGAGGACGCGCTGGAGCGGGCCCCCGACGCGCGCCGCGTGGTCCACGTCGTCGCCGTCCGGCTCGCCGCTCGGCGGGCCGGGAGCCGGGCGGAAGCGGGCCGGGAGCCTCTGGGCGAGCCCACGACGGGCGCGCGCGGCGAGCCGCGCGAACCGTCCGCCCCCGGCCTGGAGCAGCCGCGCCGTCAGGAGGGGCGTCACCGTGAGCGAGATCGCCAGCGACGCCACGAGCGCGTAGATCACCGTCAGCGGGAGCGACCGGATAAAGTCGCTCGCCCCGCTCTCGACGAGGATGATGGGGAGGAAGGAGAACACCGTCGTCGCGGTCGAGACGACGACGGCCGGGCCGACCTCCTCGGCCCCGCGCACGGCGGCCTCGAACGGCGCGAGCCCCTCGCGGAGCTTCTGTGCCACGTTCTCGACGACGACGATGGCGTTGTCGACGAGCAGCCCCAAGGCGACCACGAGCCCGACGATCGAGATCTGCTGGAGCCCGTAGTCCGTCACGTCGAGGACGAACACGGCCGCGAGCACCGAGAGCGGGATGGCGAGCATGACCACGGCCGAGGCCCGCGCCCCCAAGGCCAGCAGCACGACGAGCCCGACGAGCAGCACGCCCTGGACCAGGTTGCCGAAGAATCCGCCCACGCGCTCCTCGACGGCGACCGCCTGGTCGAAGACGACCCGGACCTCGACGCCGGGCGGCAGCGCGCGCTCGAACGCCGCCAGCTCGGTCGCCAGCCCCTCACGCACGTCGAAGATGTTGGTCCCAGCCCGCTGGACGGCCGTGACCCAGACGGCGCGCTGGCCGTCGTAGCGGGCGCGGTGGGCGTCGTCGGCTGAGGCGAGCCC
Organism: uncultured Rhodothermales bacterium; assembly: GCA_964504495.1. GTDB lineage: Bacteria > Bacteroidota > Rhodothermia > Rhodothermales > Rubricoccaceae > Rubrivirga. The sequence continues at coordinate 1,433 of CAZDFV010000081.1, read as the reverse complement.
GACGTCGGCCACGTCCTCGAGGTAGACCACGCGGCTGCCCTCGCCGGCCACGACTGTCCGGCGGACGTCCTCGACCGAGGCGAAGTCGCCCGAGGTCTGGACGGTGAACCGGCGGTCGCCGGCGTCGACCGACCCGCCCGGCAGCGACGGCGCCGCCGACCGGATGGCCCCGAGCGCCTGCTCGAACGGGACGCCCAGCTCGCGGAGCCGCTCCAGGTCGAGCCCGACGCGGACCTCAGGGGCCGGCGCCGCAAAGACCTCGGCGCGCTGGACCGAGCGGACGCGCTCGACGGCGTCGGCGAGCCGGTCGGCCTCGCGCTTCATCACCAGGTCGCTGGCGGTCTCGCTCACGAGCGCCGCCTGGAAAATCGGCGTCTCGGTCGGCGAGACGGGGAACGCCTCTAATAGGGCGACCCCGCCGGGGAGCGCCGGGCGGACACGGCTGACGGCCTGGTTCACGTCGTCGAACGTCTCGTCGGGGTCCGTGCCCGTCTCGAACTCGACGCGGACGAGGGCCACGCCGTCCTGGATCGTGGTCTCCAGCTTTTTGATGTCGTCGGCCTCGTTGATCGCCGTCTCCAGCGGGTCGACGACGAGCGACTCGATGTCCTCGGGCGTCGCGCCGGGGAAGACGGCGACGACGCGCGAGGCCGAGATGTCGAACTGGGGGTCCTCGCTGCGCGGCATCGAGCGGTAGCTCTGGAGCCCGAGGAGCGCGACGAGCCCGACGACGACGCCGGTGAAGGCGCGGTTGCGGAGGGCGAGGCGGGGGAGCGACATAAAACGGGGCGGGGCGGTCCGAGGGCGGGAGCGACGGGCTAGCGGGCGGCGAGCGGGAGGCTGGACACGCGGACGGTGTCGCCGTCGGCGAGCCGTGTCGCGCCGGCGGTCACGACCCGGGCGACGCCCTCGAGGCCCGACGACACGATGGCCTCGGCCCCGGTGAGCCGCAAGAGCCGGACGTCGCGGCGCCGCGCGACGTGCAGGCTGTCGCCGAGCGGCTCGGCCGCGAACACGACGCCGCGGTCGCCGTCGCCCTCGGCGAGCGCCTCGACGGGGACCACGCGGACGCCCTCGGCCGACCCCACGTCGACCTCGACGTCGGCGATGAGCCCGGAGCGGAGGCGGTCCTCGGGGTCGGCCACGGCGAGCTCGACCTCGAACGTGCCCGTGCCCGCGTCGGCCGCCTCGGCGACCTCGGAGACCGACGCCCGGAACGGGACGCCCGGAAACGCCGACGTGCGGACGACGGCGCCGTCGCCGATCCGGGCGCGGACGGCGTCGCGGTCGGCGAGCCCGACGCGGACGACCCACCCCTCGCGGGCGTCCGAGACCACGAACGCCGTCTGCCCCGGCCCGACGACCTGGCCGACCTCGACGTTGCGGCGGAGCACGACGCCGTCGGCCGGCGCGCGGACGGCGGCGTAGCGGCG
>CAZDFV010000080.1:0-11787 GCA_964504495.1 uncultured Rhodothermales bacterium | reverse complement strand
GGCCGTCGCGCTCTCGGCCCGGACGCGGACGCCCGCCCCGCGGACGGCGGCGTCCATGAGGTCGCTGGCCTCGCACGCGACCGTCCGGTTGAGGACGCGCCCGCCGGGGTCGAGGACCGTCGCGCGGAGGCCCCGGTCGCGCACGGCCTCGGCCATCTCGAGCCCGATGTACCCCCCGCCGACGACGACCACGTGGCGGACCGGCTCGGTCTCCAGCCACCGCCGGACGTCGACGGCGTCGTGGAGCCCGCGGACCGTGAACACGCCGGCGGCGCCCTCGCCCTCGACGCCGAGGCGGCGCGCGCGGGCGCCCGTCGCGAGGATCAGCCGGTCGAAGGGCTCGTCGTGCTCGCTCCCGTAGTCGAGCGCCCGGACGACGAGCCGGCCGCGCCGGGCGTCGAGGGCCGTGACGCGGTGGCGGAGCCGGACGCGGACCCCCTTGTCCCGCTCCAACTCGCCGGCCGTCTTGACGCGGAGGACGTCGGGGTCCTCGCCGAGCCGGCCGCCGACGTAGTAGGGGATCTCGCAGACCCCGACCGAGACCGCGCCGCCCTCCTCGTACATCACGACCTCGGCGCCGGGCGACTGGCGGGCGGCCTCGGCGGCGGCGGCGGGGCCGGCGGCCAGGCCGCCGATGACGGCGATTCGCATAGCGGGTGACGGGTAAAGGGGCATGGGTGGAGGGCCGTCCGCTGAGCGAGGCCACGGGCCGACGGACGGGGACCCGGACGACGTGCCCCTCCCTCTTCGCCCTCTACTCCTCACTCGGCACCGCCAGCGAGTCGGCGACGGCGTCGTGGGGGGCGCCCTCGGGGTGGACGTGCGTGGCCGGCTCGAGGTGGCTCGTGATCTGGACCCGGCTCTCGGGGAACAGCGCCCGCTGCCGGGCCTCGACGGCGCTCGCCCGGCGGTGGGCCTCCTCCAGCGTCATCCCGTCGGGGAACAGGAGGTGCTGCTCGAGCCAGACCTGGTCGTTCACGCGCCGGTGGCGGACGTGGTGGTGGCCCTCCAGCGCGCCCTCGGCCTCGGCCTCGACGAGCACGGCCAGCACCCGCTCGGTCTCGCCGGCGTCCGCGCGCTCCATCAGCCCGCCGTACGCCTCGCGCATCAGCCGCCCGCTCGTCCACAGGATGTTGGCGCCGACGAGGAGGGCCACGACCGGGTCGAGCCACTCGACGCCCGTCGCCCAGACGAGCCCGACGCCGACGAGGACGCCGAGGCTCGTCCACATGTCGGTCAGGACGTGGTGGCCGTTCGCGACGAGGACGAGCGCGTTCGTCCGCCGCCCGACGCGGATGAGGGCCAGGCCGAGGACGAGGTTGACGAGCCCGAGCGCGGCCGTGATCGCCAGGCCGACGCCGAGGTTCTGGAGCTCGGGCCCCTCGACGAGCGCCGAGACGGCCTCGTAGCCGATCGCGACGGCGGCGACGAGGATCAGCGCGCCCTCCAGCCCAGACGAGACGTAGGCGATCTTCCCGTGCCCGTACGGGTGGGCCGGGTCCGGCGGCTGCGCGGCGTACCACAGGCTGAACCCGGCGACGGCCGTCGCGGCCAGGTGGACGACCGACTCGAGCGCGTCGGAGAAGATGGCCGCCGATCCCGTCAGCCCGTACGCCGCCAGCTTCCCGACGAGCATCACGACGGCGACCGCCAGGCTGGCGGCCATCGCCGTCCGCTGCTGCCGCTGCGCGTCCGGCCCGCCGGCGGCCGCGCCGCGCCCGTGGTCGTGTCCGGCGTGGAGGAGCATGGGCCCTCTGACCCGGCGCCCCGGTGCGAGTTTCCGGCGCGCCCCCCGCCCACACATGACCCTCGACCACGTCGGCATCGCCGCCTCGCCCGAGGCCGAGGCCCTGTTCCGCCGCCTCCTCGCCGCCGCCCCGTACAAGGCCGAAACCGTCGGGCGCGAGGGCGTCACGACGACGTTCTTCGGCGACGGCGGCGCGCCCGGCGCCGCGCCCAAGCTCGAGCTCCTGGAGGCGACGCGCCCCGACTCGCCGGTCGCGACCTTCATCGAGAAGCGCGGGCCCGGCCTCCACCACCTCGCCTTCGAGGTGGCCGACCTAGAGGCCGAGATGGCCCGCGTCCGGGCCGAGGGCTTCCGCCTCCTCGCCGACGCCCCGAGGCCCGGCGCCGACGGCAAGCGGATCGTCTTTCTCCACCCGAAGGACACGGGCGGCGTCCTCATCGAGCTGGTCGAGAGCGTCCGCCGGCCCCCGGTCTGGGAGCGCGTCCCGCACCGGGGCGGCCGGCTGGCGGTCCAGACCAGCGGGCCGGACGCCGCCCCGCCGCTCGTCGTCCTCCACGGGGCGTTGGGCTCGACGTCGCTCGAGACGGACCGCCTGATCCGCCTGTGGGAAAAGCGGTTTCGCGTCTACGCCCTCGACTTCATGGGCCACGGCCGGAGCGACGACTGCACCGACGCCGTCCCCCTCTGGGCCGACTACACCGCGAACGTGACGGCCGTCCTCGACCACTTCGGGCTCGACAGCGTGCGGCTGTTCGGGTTTTCGATGGGCGGCGGCGTGGCGCTGGCGGCGGCGCTGGAGCACCCCGGCCGCGTCGCCCGGCTGGCGGTCCACGGCGTCAACGTGCAGTGGGACGCGGACGAGGTGGACGCCATGACCGGCCCGATGGAGGGGGCCCGGCTGGCCGAGGAGCACGCGTTCTGGGCCCGGCGGCTGGAGGAGACGCACGGGGCCGAGCGGTGGCGACGGCTCGTCGGGCGGCTCGTCGCGTTCACGCGCGGGCTCCCGGGCCACCACCTGACGGACGAGGCCCTCGCCGGCGTCGCGTGCCCGACGCTCGTCTCGGCCGGCGACCGCGACCGTTTCTTCGACGTCCGCCACGCCGTCGGCCTGTACCGCGCGCTCCCCGACGCCCGGCTCTGGGTGGTCCCCGGCCTCGACCACCCGATCCAGGGCGTGGACGTGCCGGCGTTCGCGGGCGCCGTCGGCGACTTCCTGCTCGGGGCGTAGTTCCGTCTTTGCGAGTCGGCAGGGAGCGGGGGGCGCGAGGCATCTGGCCCTCTCCTCTACCCCCTCCCGCGTACCCCGCGCCTGAGGGGCCGTCGGAGTCCTTGTCAGGGTGCCGCCGGGGGCGTGCCCGAGCGGCGAGTCGCGTGCCGGGCGGCGGCCAGGAGCGTCACGTCGTCGAACGCGGCCGCCCCGCCCGTGTGCGCGGCGAGCGCCTCGTCGAGCCGGGCGAGGACGGCGTCGGCCGATGCCGCCGGCTCGGCCACGACGGCGAGGAGGCGGTCCTCAGTGAAGAACGCTCCGCCCGAGTCCTGGGCGTCGGTTACCCCATCGGTGAAGGCGACGAGCGCCTCACGCGGTTCGAGCGACGCCTCGGCCGCGCCCACGTCGAGGCCCGGGAGGAGCCCGACGGCCGGCCCCGTCGGCGCCAGCCGCGCGCGGACCCGGCCGCCCCCGACGACAGCCGGGGCCTCGTGGCCGCCGTTGACGTAGACGAGCCGGCCGGTGCCCACGTCGAGCACGCCGAGAAACACCGTCGCGAACATGTTGGCCGCCCCATGCGTCGTCGCGATGTAGTCGTTGACGGTCCGAACCACGTGGACGGCGTGCGCCGCGGCGTCGGCGTCGGGCGCGCACGCCTGGGCCGTCGAGCGGATCAGGCTTCGAAACAGGGCCATAAAGAGGGCGGCCCCCACGCCCTTGTCGCACACGTCGGCGACGACGACCGCTAGCCGCTGGCGGCCCGCGCCGCCGGCCTCGTCCCCCGAGCCGTCGATCCAGAAGGCGTCGTAGAAGTCGCCAGCGACCTCGCGGGCGGGGCGGAACCGGGCGGCCAGGTCCCAGCCGGGCGCCTCAGGGAGTTGATCGGGCAAGAACCCGCGCTGGATCTCGCGGCCGATCTCGAGCTCGCGCGCCAGGCTCGCCGTGTAGGCCCGCTCCTCGTCGTAGAGCCGCTTGACGGCCAGGCTCGCCTCGACGCGCGCCCGGAGGAGCGTCGCGTTGAACGGCTTCGGGAGGTAGTCGGCCGCGCCCAGCTTGATGCACCGGACGACCGAGTCCATCTCGTCGAGCGCCGAGATCATGACGACCGGGACGTGGCGCGTGTCGTCGTCGGCCTTGAGCCGTTCGAGAACCTCGTACCCGCTCATCCCCGGCATCATGATGTCGAGGAGGACCACGTCGACCGCCCCGCCCGCGACGGCGTCGAGCGCGGCCGGCCCGTCGACGGCGACCGCGACCTCGTAGCCCCGCTTCCGGAGCCGGCGCGAGAGCATGTCCCGGTTCATCTCGTTGTCGTCGACGACGAGGACGCGCCCGGACGCGGGGGGCGGGGCGGCGGTCATGGGGCGAGGAGGCGCTGGAGGTACGGGATCTCGACCTCGGCCGCCGCCCGCCCCCTCTCGATCAGGTCGGGGATGAGGTGGGCGTCCGTCAGGCGGACCGGCCCGTCGAAGGCGGGCATCACCGGGACGATCTCGGCGTGGTGCGCCGCGCTGTAGAAGGCGTACGTCGAGCGGATGAGGTGGTTGACGGTGATCGCCGTCGCCCGGCTGACGAGGCCGGAGAACGACGCGATCGTGTCGCCCGGCCGGTTCTCGAACCCCATCGCCACGATCACCTCGCAGCCCTCGCGGATCGCCACGTCGATGGGGAGCGGGTTCGACGTGCCCCCGTCGATGAGGAGCCGGCCGCCGACGGGCCACGGGCGGAGCAGGAGCGGCATCGCCAGGCTCGCGCGGACGGCGTCCCGGACGAGCCCGCGGTCGAGGACGACGGTCTCGGCCGTGTGGAGGTCGGAGGCGGTCAGGAACAGGGGGCGGTCGGCGTCGGCGAACCTCGCCTCGCCGAACACCTCGTCGAGGACGGCCGCCAGCGCCCGGTCGTCGAGGAGCCCGACGCGCTCGGAGAACCCGAACACGCGCGGGAGCACGACCCGGAGCAGCGACCGGTAGCGGAGCCCGGTGAACGAGCGGCCCCACAACCGCTCCGTGAGCGCCTCGGCGTCGCGGGAGACGAGCCCGAGCGCGAGGGCCGCCGCGTAGACGCTCCCGCCCGAGCACCCGACGGCCACGTCCACCTCGATGCCGGCCTCCTCGAGCGCCCGCCACAGGCCGATCGCCGCGACGCACTTGATCCCGCCCGACCCGATCACGAGCCCCACGCGCGGCCGCCCCGCCCCGCTGGCGGCGTCCGCGGCGGCGCTGCGGTCCGCGTGCGAGCGGGCCGCCGCCGGCCGGGTCGGGGGGCTGTCGCTCACGGCGCGGCCTCGGCGTCCAGGAGCCGCCGGAGGTACGGGACCACCTCCTCGGCCGCCGCCTCGCCCCGCTCGATCACGTACGGGATCTTGTCCGCGTCGAAGAGCCCGACGCGCTCGTCGAACTCGGGCATGACCGGCAGGATCTCGGCGTGGTGGGCCAGGTTGTGGAAGGCGTAGTTGGCCCGGTACAGGTTGTTCGTGTAGACGCTCGTGACCTGGAACGCGAACTTCAGCCCCGACGAGACGCGGCGCGGGAGCTCGGCCTCGAACCCCATCGTCAGAATCGCCCCGGCGCCGGCCTGGATCGCCACGTCGGCCGGCATGGGGTCCGAGAGGCACCCGTCGCAGAGCGGCCGGCCGTCGACGGGCCACGGCTTCCAGACGAACGGGACGGCGATGCTCGCGCGGACGGCGTCGACGAGCGAGCCCTCGGAGAGCACGACGCGCTCGCCCGTCCCGAAGTCGGTCGCCACGATGCGGAGCGGCGTGGTCGCGTCGGCGAACGTCCGGCCCTCGAACGCGCCGCGGAGGGCATCGAGGAGCGGCCGGTCGTCGACCATCCCGAACGCGCCGTCGAACTGGAACAGCTTGGGGAACGCGGCGGCGAGCAGCGAGCGCGTGTCGCGCTTTTTGGTGATCTCCCGGGTCCAGAGCCGGCGCGTAAGGGCCTCGGTCTCGTCGGTCGAGAGCCCGAGCGCGAGGGCCGTCGCGTAGAGGCTCCCGCCCGAGCACCCGACGACGAGGTCGACGTCGACGCCCTCGCGGTCGAGCACGCGCCTCAGGCCGATGGCCGCCGCGCACTTGACGGCGCCGGCCCCGATCACGAGCGCGACGCGGGGCGGGGAGCCGTTCGACGTCGGGCCGACGGGGACGGCACCGTTCGAGGTGGGGCGGGGCGGGGAGGTCATGGCGGTCGGGGATGGGGAGCGGGGGCGGGGCGGGCGGCCCCGGCTACTCCGCGTAGCTGGCGAGGGCGGCGTCCACGTCGTCGTAGAGGCGGAGGATGCTCGTGAAGCCGGAGAGCTGGAGGGCCTTCATCACCTTGTCGCCGGCCGCCGCCAGCCGGAGGTCGCCGCCGCCCTGCCGGGCCCCCTTCATGGCGCCGAGGAGCGCGCGGAGCCCGGCGCTCGACGTGTACCCGACCCCGCTCAGGTCGCCCACGAGCCGGACGTGCCCGTCGTCGATGGCGCCCTGGAGCACCGCCGAGAGACTCTCGGCCGTGACCGTGTCGACGTTCCCGACGATCGTGGCGACGGCGGCGCCCTCGCGGGGCGTGATCTGGACGTCGAGGTCGTGTTCGTAAGCGCTCATGAGGGTGGGGGTCGGTGTTTGACGAGCGTGAGGCGGTTCCCCCCGCCCGGCGCCGCCTCGTGGCGGACCTCGTCGGTCATCTCGCGGATTAGGTGCCAGCCCAATCCGCCCACGGCCCGGCTCTCGGCGGGGCCACCTGGCGGGGGCGGCGCGTCGGCCGGGTCGAACGGCGGGGCCTCGTCGGTGAGGACGACGGCGACCCGGTCGGAGCCGACCTCGACGCCCAGCGTGAGCGGCCCGGGTGCGTCGGGGTAGCCGTGGGCGATCACGTTCGCGCACGCCTCCTCGACGGCGAGGTGGAGCGGGAACAGGACGTCGTCGTCGACGCCACCCTCGGCCGCCGTCCGGTCCAGGAACGCCAGAAGCGCGGGGAGGTCCGCGAGCGTAGCGGGCCGCGTGATCTCGGCGCGGGACGGCGGGCGGGCCGGGCTCACGGAGCCTCGGGGAGCCACTGGCGGATCTTGCCGAGCAGCCGCTCCAGCTCGACCGGCTTCGTGTCGAAGTCGTCGCACCCGGCCGCGCGCGCCTTGTCCTCGTCGCCGTTCATGGCGTGGGCCGTGAGCGCGATGACGGGGATCTGGGCCGTCGCCGGGTCGCCCTTGAGCCGGCGCGTGGCCTCCCACCCGTCGAGGACCGGGAGGCTCATGTCCATGAGGACGAGGTCGGGCCGCTCGGCCCGCGTTCGCTCGACGCCCGTCCCGCCGTCGACGGCGACCTCGACGTCGTAGCCCCGCTTGCGGAGCCGGCGCGAGAGCATGTCCCGGTTCATCTCGTTGTCCTCGACGAGCAGGATCGTAGGCATGGCGTGTGTGCGGAGTATAGGGAGTTAGGGCGCCGGGAGGGGCGACGCGGCGGGCGACGTGGCCTCGCGCCCGTCGCCGCCCAGCGGAGCGGCGAGGTCAGGGACTGTGACGGTGAACACGGAGCCCTCGCCCGGCGCGCTCTCGACCGTCACGTCGCCGCCCAGGAGCCGCGCCAGCCGGCGGCTGATCGCCAGGCCCAGCCCGGTCCCGCCGTACTCCCGCGTCGTCGAGGCGTCGGCCTGGACGAACGGCTGGAACAGCCGGCCGACCTGCTCCGGCGCCATCCCGATGCCGGTGTCGGCGACCGAGACCGTCAGCGCGCCGCCCTCGATCCGCCGGGCCGCGAGCGTGACGGTCCCGTCGCGCGTGAACTTGCCAGCGTTCGAGAGCAGGTTGAGGACGACCTGGCGGAGCCGGATCTCGTCGGTCGTGATCGTCCCGAACGCGCCGTCCCCAACGACGAGCCGGTTCCCGTTCTGCTCGACGAGCGGCCGGGCCGTCGAGACCACGGCGTCGAGGAGGGCGCCGACGTCGACCGGCTGCGGGTCGAGGTCGACGCGGCCGACCTCGACCTTGGACAGGTCGAGGACGTTGTTGATGAGCCCGAGCAGGTGGGTGCCGGCCCCCCGGATCTTGCCCAGGTCCTCGACGTCGCCGGTCTCGCCCTCGTCCTCGGCGTCCTCGATCATCATCTCGGCGTAGCCGATGATGGCGTTGAGCGGGGTCCTCAATTCGTGGCTCATGTTGGCGAGGAACTGGCTCTTCGCCGCGTTCGCCTGGTGGGCCTCCTCGGCGGCGGCCTCGGCCGCCTCCCGGGCGCGGTTGGCCTGCTCGCGGGCCTCGATGAGGGCGACCGACTGCTCGCGGAGGTGCTCGACCGACTGGCGCGAGAGGCGCATGGCCGTCGCCGTCCGCCGGCGGAGCGAGGCCGCGAACAGGCCGGCCTGGGCGAAGTAGAGGCCCGTGAGGTAGAGGAACAGGAGCTTCGCGACCTCCCCGCCCCAGGCCACCGCCCGCCCCTCAACGAGGACCACCCAGCCCAGGAGCCCGGCATAGAGGGCCGGCATGAGGTGGGCGAAAAAGAGCGTCCGCTCGCGGCCGTAGACGATCTGGTCGGCCACGCGGAGGAGGAGGACGAAGTAGATCCAGCTCCGGTCGGCGCCCGTGAGGTAGACCGTCCCGACCAAGACCCACACGTCGAGGACGATAAAGGCGAGGCCCAGGTCGAACCGCGCGTCGGGCCGGTAGAACCGGCGGAGCGCGAGCCACGTGGCGACGACGTAGGCCTCGACAGCGACGGCGAACGCGACGAACGCCCCCACGTCGAACGCGCCCAGGATGAGCCCGTTGTGGAGCGGGACGCCGATGAGCAGGAGCGTGAACCCGACCGCGCGCCCGATCGGCACGGCGACCGTGTTGAGCCGGACGGCCCGGTCGAGCCGCCGCTGCTCGGCCTCGCCCGCGCTGCAGAGGTCGCGCGTCGAGGTCACGGACGGGCGGAGGACGCTCACGGGACGGTCTCGGCGGGCACGCGCGGAGGATACTCCACCCCGCTCGCGCCGGGCGGCGCGGCGCCCTCCCCCCGGGCCGCCAGCACCCGGCGGACCTCGGCGAGCACGTCGGTCTGGCCCGCGCGGCCCTTCTGGAGGACGGCCTCGACGTGGCCGTTCAAGCGCCGCCGCTCGGCGTCGGTCACGTCCTTCGCCGTGAGGACCACGACCGGGACGTCGTCCCCGAGTGCGTCGAGCAGGTCGAACCCGGTGCCGTCGGGGAGGAGGAGGTCGAGGAGGACGAGGTCCGGCGGCGGCCCGGCGGCGAGCGCCCGGGCGCCGGCGACCGTGGCCGCGTCGCGGACGGCCCAGCCCTCGCGCTCGAGCCCGCGCCGGAGGAGGTCGCGCGCGTGCTCGTCGTCCTCGACCACCCAGACGGTGCCGCCGGCCGCGGCCCCGAGGTGCTGGCGGACCGTGCGGACCAGGTCGGCCCGCTCGAACGGCTTCGTCACGTAGCCGACGGCGCCGAGCGCGAACCCCAGCGCCCGCTCGTCGGTGATCGTCGCGATCACGACGGGGATCTCGGCGGTCACCGGGTCGGCCTTGAGCTCGCGGAGCACGGCCCACCCGTCGACCTCGGGCATGAGCACGTCGAGCGTGACGAGCGCCGGGCGCAGGTCGCGGGCGAGGCGCAGGCCCTCGGGCCCGCTCGCCGCCTCGGCCGTCCGGAGCCCGGCCCGGCGGAGCGTCTGCGCGAGGACGTCGCGGCTGTTCGCGTCGTCGTCCACGACGAGGACGAGCGGGGCCGCCTCCGGCACGGGGCGCGCGGCGCGCGGGGCGCTCGCGGGCGCGGCCACGGCCTCCACGTCGGCCGCCAGCCGGACGCTGAAGACGGTCCCCTCGCCGGCCACGCTGTCCACGGCCACGTCGCCGCCCAGGAGCTGGGCGAACCGCCGCGAGATCGTGAGGCCTAGCCCGGTGCCGCCGTACTCGCGCGTCGTTGAGGCGTCGGCCTGGACGAACGGCTGGAACAACCGGCCGATCTGGTCCGGCGTCATCCCGATCCCGGTGTCCGCCACGCGGAACACGACGGTCCCGTTCTCGGCGGCGCCCGAGAGCGTGACGGTCCCGCCGCGCGTGAACTTGGCCGCGTTCGAGAGCAGGTTGAGCAGGATCTGGCGGACCTTCGTGAGGTCCGTCCGCAGCTCGGCCGGGAGCCCGTCGCCCTCGACGACGAGCCGGTTGCCGTTGGTCCGCATGAGCGGACGGACCGTCGCCTCGATGCCGGCGAGCAGGTCGGCCGTCGAGACCGTCTCGGCGTGGACGTCCATCTTCCCGGCCTCGACCTTCGACAGGTCGAGGACGTCGTTGATGAGCCCGAGCAGGTGCCGCCCGGCCGCCCGGATCTTGCCCAGGTCCTCGGCCGCGTCGTCGTCGCCGTCGTCCTCGGCGTCCTCCGCGAGCATCTCGGCGTAGCCGATGATGGCGTTGAGCGGCGTCCTCAATTCGTGGCTCATGTTGGCGAGGAACTGGCTCTTGGCCTGGTTCGCCTGCTCGGCCGCCGCCGCCGCCGCCTCGGCCGCCTCCCGGGCCTCGGCGAGCGCGGCGCTGTGGGACTGGATCTGGGCGTTCTGCGCCTTGAGCTGTTTTCCGCGCGCGACGGCCGTCCGGGTCACGGACCGCTGGGCGGCCGAGAGCCCGAGCGTGTAGGCGACCACGCTCAGCAGGGAGGCCGCGACGGTCGTCCAGTGCGACTCGGGCTCGAAGCCCGCCCCGGTCGCGACGGCCACGGCGACGGCGACGGCGCCGGTCAGGCCGAGGCTGAGGGCCGCCATCCCGACGCCCCGCATCCCCACGCTCGTCGTGACGACGACCACGGCCGAGACCATGAGGAGCCAGGGCTGAAACCCGGCCGCGCCCACGACCACGCCGATGAGGGCGCCGTCGACGTAGACGTTCCGGTTCTCGGCCTTCTTCTGGGCCGCCCGACCGCCCGACCGCGCGGCGAGGGCGAAGGCGAGGGGCGGCCACCCCAGGCTCACGACGACGAGGAGCCCCCACAAGACGGCCGGCGCGTCTCTGGCCGCGAGCACGGTCGCGATGACCCCGATGGCGACGAGCCACGTCAGGCTCCGCACGGCGTAGTTCATCCGGAGGATCGGGTGGACGTCGGCGGGGCCGAGGCGGCGGAGCAGGGCGTCGGGCGTGAGCATGGGCAGGGAGGCTAGCCGGTGAGGGCATCGCGGAGGAGCGGGACGGCTCGCTCGCGGAGCGTCCGCGCGTTGAACGGCTTGGCGAGCGTGGCGCGGGCGCCGGGGACGGCGGCCCCGACCTCGCCGGTGATGACGAGGACGGGGACGGCCGCCAGCGCGGGGTCGGCCTGCATGGCGTGGCACAGGGCGCGCCCGTCGAGCCGCGGCATGGCGAGGTCGGTCACGACGAGGTCGACGGTCCGGGCGGCGAGCACGGCGAGCGCGGCGAGCCCGTCGTCGGCCTCGACCACGGCGCCGAGCCCGCGGAGCCCGCGCGCGAGGTAGGCCCGGAGGTCGGCGTCGTCGTCCACGACGAGGACCGTGGGGCGCGCCGGCCCGCCCGCGACCCACGTGGCGGCGGGGGGTGGGAGCGAGCGGGGCGGGGTCTGGGGGCAGGGCGTCGGCATCGGGGGGCGGGCTGCCGTGTGGGACCCGCGTAGGCCCTCAACTCAGGGCGTCCTGCCGGGCGAACCCGCCGGGCCCGCCGAAGAGCTGGTCCATGTTCTTGTCCGGGTCCTGGACCGGCCCGGCCGTGACCGCCCGGACAGCCCCGAGGGGCAGCACTTCAGGGGCCTCGTACGGCGGGCTGGCGGTCCGGGCGGACGGCGGACGGCGCGGGCGGGCGGGGCCTTTCGGGTCGTGCATGGGGGCGGGGTCGTTCGGGGTCGTCTTGGTCATCGGAGGGCGGGGCGTGCCCGCCCC
>CAZDFV010000079.1:0-11913 GCA_964504495.1 uncultured Rhodothermales bacterium | reverse complement strand
CGGGCGCGTCGGCGGCCTCGGTCAGCGCCTCGTTGTCGGCAGCGGCGGCGGCGGCCTCCTTGCGGGCCTCCTCGGCGGCGGCGCGCTCGGCGGCCTCGGCCTCCTCGCGCTGGCGCTGCAGCTCGGCCTCGCGCTCCTGCCGCTCCTTCTCGAGCTCGGCGGCCCGCTCCTTGGCCGCCTTCCGCTCGGCTTCGAGGGCCTCAGCGCGGCGCTCGGCGGCGGTCTTCTTGGCGGGCGTCTTGGCCCCGTTCCGCTCGCGGAACTCCGCCACCTGCTGCTCGATGGCGTCGGGCTCCTCGCCCCGGCGCGTCAGCGCCCACCGGAGGAGGACGCCCTCCTTCTGGAGCAGGTTGCGGACGGTGTGCGACGGCTGGGCGCCCTGGCCGAGCCAGTAGACGATCCGCTCGGCGTCGAGCGTGACGACGGCCGGCTCGGAGACCGGCTCGTAGCGGCCGAGGTCCTCGATAAAGCGGCCGTCGCGGGGCGACCGGCTGTCGGTGGCGACGAGGCCGAAGACGGGGAGCTTGCGCCGGCCCATCCGGCGGAATCGGAGCTTGACGGACATTCGGGGTACGGGGTACTTGGTACGAGGTACGGATCGGGTGAGAGGGGGCGCCCGGGGTGTACCTCGTACCCCGTACCCCGTACCGGCCGGCGCTAGCGCCCGGCCAACAGTTGTGAGGGGTCGACGGCGCGGCCCTTGCCCTGGAGCTTGGACATCGTCTTCATCATCTTCTTCATCTCCCGGAACTGCTTGAGGAGCGCGTTCACGTCCTGGACCTCCAGGCCGGCGCCCGCGGCCACGCGGCGGCGGCGCGAGCCGTTCAGCTTGTCCGGGTTGGCCCGCTCGAAGGGCGTCATCGACTGGATGAGGGCCTCGATGTGGCGGAAGGCGTCGTCGTCGACGTCGAGGTCCTTGACGGCCTTCCCGACGCCGGGGATCATGCCCAGGAGGTCCTTGATGGACCCCATGTTCTTGATCTTCTGGAGCTGGTCGTAGAAGTCCTGGAGGTCGAAGTCCTGGCTCCGGAACTTCCGCTGGAGTTTTTCGGCCTCGGCCTCGTCGAACTGCTCCTGGGCCTTCTCGACGAACGAGACCACGTCGCCCATCCCGAGGATGCGCTGGGCCATCCGGTCGGGGTAGAACTCGGTGAGCGCGTCGAGCTTCTCGCCCATCGAGGCGAACTTGATCGGCTTCTCGACCACGCTCCGGATCGAGAGCGCGGCCCCGCCGCGCGTGTCGCCGTCGAGCTTGGTCAGGACCACGCCGTCGACGTCGAGCCGGTCGTTAAAGGCCTTCGCCGTGTTGACGGCGTCCTGGCCCGTCATCGCGTCGACGACGAAGAGGACCTCGTCGGGCTCGGTCGCCTCCTTGATGGCGACGACCTCCTCCATCATCGCCTCGTCGACGTGGAGCCGGCCGGCCGTGTCGACGATGACCGTGTCGCGGCCGGTCCGCTTCGCCTCCGCGACCGCCTGGCGGGCCACGGCGACGGCGTCCTGGACCGGCACGCCGGCCTCGTCGCGGACCGAGAAGACGGGGACGTTCACCTGCCCGGCGAGCGACTCGAGCTGGTCGACGGCGGCCGGGCGGTACACGTCGGCGGCGGCGAGGAGGGGGCTCCGGCCCTTCTGCTTGAGGAAGAGCGCCAGCTTGCCGGTGAACGTCGTCTTCCCCGAGCCCTGGAGCCCGGCGATCAGGATCACCGTCGGCGGCCGCTTGGCCTTGTTGAGGTCGACGTGGACGTCGCCCAGGAGGTAGACGAGCTCGTCGTAGATGGCCTTGACGAACTGCTGCCCCGGGTTCACCGACTGGAGCACCTTCTCGTCCGAGACGGCCTCCTTCACCTTGTTGGTGAAGTCCTTCGCGACCCCGTAGTTGACGTCGGCGTCGAGGAGCGCGCGGCGGACCTCGCGCATCGTCTCGGCGATGTTGAGGTCGTTGATCCGACCCTCGCCCTTCACGTTCTTGAGGGCGACGTCGAGCTTGTCGGACAGCGTGTCGAACATTCGGAGGAGTGCCGGGTGGGGACGGGAAGGACGCGGGGCCAGGGACTGGCGGGCCGCGCGAGCGAGGGCGGAGCCGGGGCGAGCCAAGGTCTCCAACCAAGGACTCCGCCGGAGCGGCCGGACCCTCGCCCGGGTGTCCGGGACGAGGCGACAGGCAAGCTAGGGGCGCCGGGCCGCGCGGAGGGCGAAGGGTGAGTGGAGACGACGGGCCGCTGGCGGAGTCGTCCGCCAGCCGGCGCAGTGCCCCGGGCGCCGGGTTCGTAGAGGGGGGTACGCCCCCTCCTGCCATGCCCCGCCGCCTCGCTCCCCTCCTCCCCACCCTCGCCCTCGTCCCGCTCCTCGGGTTCGCCGGGTGCGACGAGGCGGTCCGCGCCTGCACGCTCATCGGGTGCGAGAGCGCCCTCGTCGTTTCGCTCACCCCGACGGGCGAGGCCCTCCCCGCCGGCCGCTACACGGTCCATGCGACGGCCGGCGACGATGAGGCCGCGTCCTGCGCCTTCCGCCTCGCCCCGTGCGCGAGTGGGACGATGTGCCTCTCGGACCCGAGCGAGGGCTGCCGGGGCGCCTACCTCGACGGCGACACGGCCCGCGTCACGCTCCCGCCCGTCGGGAGCGACGTGTCGCTGGCGGTCTCCCGCGACGGGGCCGCCGTCGCCGAGACCGCACTCGCGCCGGCCTACGTGCCCCAGTACCCGAACGGGGTCGACTGCGGGGCGGCCTGCGAGATCGCCCGCGTCGCCGTGTCCGTCGAGTCGCTGGCGGACGCCGCCAGCGGGGCGCGCTAGGCCGTCGTCCCGTGGGGCTGCGGCTCGGCGTCGGACGGGCGGGCGGCGTCCTCCGCGGCCTCGCGGCGGCTCCGCGTCCGCGTCTCGACGAGGTCGATGAGGAGGAGGCTCGCCACGAGCCACGCCCCGCCGGAGAGCCACCCGGCGATGACGTCGGTCAGGTAGTGGACGTTGAGGTAGACGCGCGAGAGCCCGACGGCGATGAACACCGCCGGCCCGAGCACGGCCGCCAGCGCGCGCGCCCACGTCTTCTCGGTCAGCCGGAACGTGAGGTAGACGAGCATCCCATAAAACACGGTCGAGGCGAAGGCGTGGCCGCTCGGGAGGCTGTACCCCGTCGCTGTGATGACCTGCTCGAGCGGGCGGTCCCGGGCGAACAGCGTCTTCAGCCCGAGGACCACGAGCCCGCCCAGCCCCGACGCGAACACCACCCGGAACGCCGACCAGTACCGCCGCGCGAGGACGAGCGCCAGCGCCGTGAGCACGACGAAGGCGATGAGCGTCGTGTTGTTGCCGAACCACGTGACGGCCACGCCCAGCCGCTCGCTCGCCCCGAACAACTCGAACAGGACGTCGTGGGCCCGGTCGTCGAACCGCGCGATGTCGTCCCCGTCGGAGACGCTGTCCACAATCGCGAGGAACCCCCAGAGCGCGGCGGCGACGAACGCGAACGCGAGGGTAAAGGCCAGCCCGTAGGGTACCCCACGGGCAAAGCGACGGCGGACAAAGCGGAGAACGGGGTCGAGACGGGTCATCCGAGGAGCAGAAGGACGAGGGCGACGGCGCCGGCACCGATCACGACGGCGTTGAGGGCGAACAGGCCGAGGAGGGCGAGGGCGAACGGCAGGCTAGCGAGCCGGACGAACCGGACGGCCCCGGCCGCCCGGAGCCACGCCCCGCGCGAGGCGAGCGCCAGCCCGCGCGCGGACCACAACGCCCTCAGCGAGCCGCCGATCCGGCTCCGACCCGCCCCCACCTCGCGGGCCCGCCCGCCGGCCTCGCGCGCGGCCTCGCGGATCTGGCCGGGGAGGCGGGCGAGGTCGGCCACGGTCCAGGCCAGGAGTGCGGCGGCCCCGGCCGGGATCCACAGGACGACGAGAAGGGCGACGGCGCCCCATGAGACCGTTCCGGCGACCGGAGCGCCCCCCGACGACCACTCGACGAGCGCCACGACGACGGCGACGGCCGCCAGCGCGCTCACGCCCGCCGTCCGGTACCCCAGCCGGACGAGCGCGTCGAGGCCGGGGAGCAGCCGGCCCAGCCGGGCGAGCGCGCCGGGCGGCGCCTCCGGCGCGGGAGATGTCGGGGAATCTGCGGGGGTGAGCAGGGCGTTGGGGGCGTGTTGCCCTCCTGTTACGCCGCCACGCCCCCCGTGAGTTCGCCCGACGTCGCCGCCCTCCTCCGCTCCGCTCGGACCGTCGCCGTCGTGGGGTGCTCGCCGCGGGCGTTCCAGGTCAGCCACCGGATCGCCCGGTACATCCAGGACGTCGGGTTCCGGATGATCCCGGTCAACCCGCACCACGACGAGATCCTGGGCGAGCGGGCCTACCCCGACCTCGTCTCGATCCCCGACGACGTCGAGGTCGACGTCGTCGACGTGTTCCGGCGGCCCGAGTTCACCGCCGGCGTCGTCCGCGACGCCTCGGACCGGGCCGAGCGGACGGGCCGCCGGCCGGCGATCTGGACGCAGATCGGGGTCTCGTCGCCCGAGGCCGAGGCGCTCGCCGCTGAGGCGGGCCTCCCCTACGTCGCCGACCGTTGCCTCATGGTGGACCACGCCGCGCTCGCCTAGTGCTCGGCGTCCCGCTCTACGCCCTCGGCCCGGTCGCCATCCTCGGGCTCACGGCCGCGCTCGCCTGGGCCGACCGCCGGCTCCGCCGCTAGCGCCCGTGTTCGTAGGCCACGCCGCCGTCGCGCTCGGCGCCAAAGGGGTCCGCCCGTCGGTCCCGCTCGCGGTCCTCCTGCTGGCGGCGTTCGCCGTCGACCTGCTGGAGTCGCTGCTGTGGGCGTTCGGGGTGAGCGCGGCCGTCCCGCGCCCGGCCGAGAGCGTCCCGGTCACGCTCGCGCTCGCGTCGAGCGCGGCGCTCGGGTGGGGGCTCTGGCGCCGCGACGGCCGGGCGGCCGCCCTCGTCGGGCTCGTCGTCGTCTCGCACCTGGCGCTCGACCTCGTCTCGGGACGCGTCGGGCTGTGGCCCGGGGCGCCGGCCGTCGGGCTGATGCTGTTCGAGCGGCCGGTCTGGGACGGGCTCGTCGAGGGCGGGCTCGCCGTGGCCGGGTGGGCGCTCTGGCGCCGGTCGCTCCCGCCGGCCTCGCGGCGCGCCCCGCTGGCGGCGGCCGTGCTCGTCGGCCTGCTCCTGGCCCAGGCCGCGTTCCTCGTGGTCCTCAGCTAATCCCGCACGCCGTGACCCCCACACAGCGGAGCCCGCCGGCGCGCGGCCGGCGGGCTCCAGACGGGCGGCGAGGCGGGGGCTACCGGCCGAACTTGTACGAGGCCGTCACCGCGAATACGCCGTTCCGCGGCGAGCTGTCGGTGTCCACGCCGATCTCGTCGGCGAAGTCCTCGCCGAGGTCGCCGAGCCCGAACGTGTACCGGAGGTCGACGAAGAACGGCCCCGACCCGATCTCGCCGCCCACGACGGCTGCGTAGTCGGTCGAGGTGACGGCGTCGTCGTCGCCGAAGTCGTCGATGTCGTCGAGGTTGTCGCTCAGCCGGAACCCGATCGACGGGCCGGCGAGGAGGGCCACCTCGAGCGTCGGCGAGGCCGGGAACCCGACGCGGGCGAGGACGGGGACCTCGATGTAGTCGAGGTCGAGCGAGACGTCGTCGTCCGCGTCGTCGGCCGCGACTGCGCGGGCCCCCTTCTGCGAGTAGAGGACCTCGGGGCGGACGGCGAACGTCGGCGTGAGCGGGATCTCGGCGAAGACGCCGCCGACGAACCCGAGCCGGGGCTGCCCGTCGGTCTCGAAGTCGGCGACGCGGTCGAAGTCGACATCGCTCACGTCGGCCACGTTGAGGCCGGCGCGGACGCCGAAGGTGGGTTGGGCCGCCGCCAGCGGGGCGAGGGCGAACAGGAGGGCGGATGCGAGGAGGGTGCGCATGGGTCTGGGGGTGGGGGGACAGGCGCCGCGAGCCGGACGGCGGGGCCACGTTACCGCCGCCGCGGCGCCCTGAGTAGTGCGCCCGGACTACCGGGCCTCGGCGCGCGTGTTCTTAACACGGAGCCGCCAGCCAGCGGCCGAGACCCGGCTGGCGGCCCCCACGTGCGGGCCCGAGTCAGTACGGCCGGCCCGGGCGGCGGCGCGGCCGGTCCCGCTCGGGCGCCCCGAACCGGAGGCCGAGCGTGACCGAGAACGCTGCGTTGCGGATGTCGAGGGGCTCGACGAGCTCGCCGTCGATCTCGTCGCTGAACGCGTCCGTGAGGCCCGCCGTGTAGCGGAGGTCCACGCCGAACGGGCCAGCCCAGTAGTCGGCCCCGAGCACAAGGCCGACGTCGGTGGCCGCCCCCTGCTCGTCCTCGAACCCGTCGATGGCGTCGACGAAGTCGTCGCGGACGGGGATACCGAACGACGGCCCGGCGTAGACCCCGGCGTCGGCGAACCGGCTGACGGGGACGCCGAGGCGGACGAGGACGGGGATGTCGATGTAGTCGAACTTGTACGTCCCCTCCTGGCCGATCACGTCGTCCTCGGCGCCCTCCTGGCTGTAGAGGGCCTCGACCTGGAGGCCGAGGCGCGGCGTCACGTCGTACCGGACGAACGCGCCGCCGACGGCGCCGAGCCGGGGGTCGGTGCCGGCCGCGTCGCCGCCGGTGAAGAACGCCGTGTTGAGCCCGCCCCGGAGGCCGAGCGTGACCTGGGCGCTGGCGGGCGCCACGGCGGGCAGCGCCAGCAGGAACGTGCAGAGGGCGAGGGAGAGGCGCATGGGATCGGGGGGGATGGTGACACGGCGGGCGGGCTCGCCGCCCCGGCTCACGTCCCCAAGCCGCAGGCCAACCGCCCGGGGTCTCGGCTCCACGCTCTTTTTGAGCGTCGGGGAGAACGGGGGGCCCGCCCGGACGTTGACAAGTCGCTGTCACCCGTCCGCCCGAGCGGACGGCCGCTGCCCACCCCCGCCGCCACTCCGTCCCCCCGGATGCCCCGCTCCGACCGATCGCTGAACAAGACCGAGCGGCTGTTCGCCCTCGTCCTCCTCCTCCAGAACCGGCCGAACATGACGAGCCGGGACCTCGCCGAGCACTTCGGCGTGAGCCGCCGGACCATCTTCCGCGACCTCCGCACGCTCGGCGAGAGCGGCGTCCCGCTCACCTACGCCGAGGCCGGGGGCTACGAGATCCTCGAGGGCTACCAGCTCCCGCCCCTCATGTTCTCAGCGCGCGAGGCGGCCACGCTCCTCGTCGGCGCCGAGTTCACCAAGCTCCAGCCCGACGCGAGCCTCCGGGCCGACGCCGACGCCGTGGCCCTGAAGATCCGGGCCGTCCTCCCGGAGCCCGTCCGCGACTACATCGACCGGCTCCAGGAGCGGACGGTCCTGGCCCCGTTCAACGAGACGCAGGACCGGGCCGGGGCCACGGGCGACGAGCAGGGCCTGTGGTTCGAGCTCTCCGAGGCCGTTGCCCGGCAACGGACGGTGAAGATGACCTACTACGTCGCCAGCCGCGACGAGGAGACCGTCCGCGAGGTCGACCCGCTCGGGCTCGTCTACTACTCCGACCACTGGAACCTGATCGGGTACGACCACCTCCGCGACGACATCCGCAACTTCCGGCTCGACCAGATCAAGAAGCTCCGGACCCGGTTCGACCGGTTCGAGCCGCCGACCGGGTTCGACCTCAAGGAGCACCTCCGCGAGCGGGGCACGAGCCCGAAGAACGTCCGCATCACGGTCCGCTTCCAGAACCGGGCGTGGCGGTGGGCCCGGCGCCAGGTCCCGGCCGACGTCGAGCAGGAGCTCCCGGTCGGCGACGGCCAGACGGAGGTGACGTTCGAGTTCGAGAACCTGACCTACGTGGCGAAGTGGCTCCTCCGCTACGGGACCGACGCCGAGGTCGTCGCGCCCGACGCGCTCCGCGACGAGGTGGCCGAGCAGGCCCGGGCCGTGGCCGAGATGTACGGGGCCGTCCCGGCGTGACGGGGCCGCGCCCCGCTGGCGGCACGCGCCGAACGCACGAGGTCGCAGCCAAGTCCTCCCCCTGGACAGGGGGAGCTAGAGGGGGTGGACCAGGACGGGCACGGGGCCTGACATCAACGGGGACCATCCCGCTGGCGGACGCGCCTCGCCAGTCGAGCGGACGCCGCGCGCTGAACGTCGACCACCCCTAGCCCCTCCTGTCCAGGAGGGGGACTGCTGCCTGTGACTCCGTATCACCTGTGACTCCGCACCAAGAGACGAGCCCGGAGGCGTCCGACGCAGCCGCCAGCCGGGCGGAGGCCGGCCGCCAGCCGGGCGGCGGGCCCGTGGCCGGCCGCGAGTACGTCGTCGGCGTGATGACGATGGAGGTCGAGGGCCGCGACAGCGCGCGGTTCGGGCGGCTCGTCGAGCGGGCCGCGGCCGCCCTCGAGCGCGACCTGGCCGAGGCCCTCGGCGTCCGCGTGGACCTGCTGGCGTTCGAGGGCCCGCACCTCACGCCGGCGGCCGGGGCCTATGCCCCGCTCGACTTCCTCCAGATCGGGCTCACCGAGAAGCTCGAGCGCGGCGTCCACTTCCTCCTCGTCGTGACCGAGGTGGACCTCGCGGCGTCGACGCTGTCGTACACGCTCGCGCTCCCGAGCCAGCTCACGAACGTGGCCGTCGTCTCGACCAAGCGGCTCGACCCGGCCTTCTGGGGCGACGACACGGGCGACGACGCGGCCGACGACGCTACGGCCGTCCGCCGGCTCACGGCCCTCCTCCTCCACTCGTTCGGCCACCTCCTCAACCTCTCGCACGCCGACGACCCCGCAAACGCGATGCACGACTTCGCGGGCGTCGACGGGCTTGACGGGATGGGCGGGTTCACCGAGGCCCAGCGGGCCGCCATGCGCCGGGCGCTCCCGCGCGAGGCCCACGAGCGGACGGCCCGGCGCGGGCACCTCCGGTTCGTGCTCCAGACGCTCGCGCGCGACTGGCGGAGCATCGGGGCGGCCGTGGCCCGGGCCAACCCGCTGAGGCTCGTGACCCGGCTCCCGACGATGATCACGGCCGCGCTCTCGGTCCTCATCTTCCTCTTTTTCACGCCCGACATGTGGGACGTGGCCTCGACGGTCGACCTCTACCAGATCGTCCTGTTCTCGGTCGCGGCCGTCGTCGGCTCGGCCGCCGTGCTCTACCGGACGTTCGGGCTCCGGGCGGCGCAGGGCCGCGGCCGTGTCCTCGCCGAGTCGACGGTCGTGACGGCGGCGGCAACGGCGCTCTGCCTCGTGCTCACGATGTCGCTCCTGTTCGCCGGGTTCGCCCTCCTCACGTACGGCGGCGTCGTCACGATCTTCCCGCGGAAGCTGATGGAGACGTGGCCGACCGTGGACCCGGCCGTCCGCACGCTCGACCACGTCAAGCTCAGCCTGTTCGTGGCCGCGCTCGGCCTGCTCGCCGGCTCGCTCGGCGGCCGGGCCGACAGCGAGTCGCTCGTCCGCGGCGTCCTGTTCGTCGATGAGGAGACGTGAGGCGCCGGGCGTGGCGGTGCTCCGGCAGGCCGGCGAAGCGTGCCGCCCGTCCCGCGCTCCGCGTCCTACGCGCAACTCAGGGGACCCGACGGGCCGCCGGGTGGTTCAGACGGACTAGGCGCCCGCTCGGCCCCCGCATTACGTTCCGGTAACAGCCCGACCTCCGCCGTGCCCTCCCCCGCCCCGCCCCCGCCGGCCAACGGCCACACCGCGCAGGTGCCGCCCCCCGAGGCGCCCGCGAAGCCGCCGATCGCCAAGCGCCGGATCAACGACATCCTGCTCGGCCGGTTCGAGCGGTGGGCGCTCCCCGCGATGGCCCAGCGGCTCCCCGGGTGGGTCACGCCGGACACGCTGACGGGGATCGCCATCGCCGGCGCGTTCGCGACGGCCGTGGCGTACTACCTCGCCGCCGAGAACCTCGCGTGGCTCCACCTCGCCTCGTTCGGGCTCGTCGTCCACTGGTGGGGCGACAGCCTCGACGGGACGCTCGCGCGCGTCCGCCAGATCCGGCGCGAGCGGTACGGGTTCTTCATCGACCACCAGTGCGACGCGATCTCGGCGACGGCCATCTTCGCCGGGATGGCCGCCGGCGGGCTCATGCGGGCCGAGCTGGCGCTCGGCATGGCCGTCGGGTTCCTCCTCATGATGAACCTCGTGAACATGGTCACGATCGCCCGCGACGTGTTTAAGATCTCGTTCCTCGGCGGCGGCCCGACCGAGCTCCGGCTCATCGTGATCGCGGTCAACACGGCCGTCTGGGCGCTCGGCCCGTGGACGGCCACGTTCTGGGGCGAGGCGTGGACGCCGTTCGACCTGTTCGGGCTCGTGGCCGTGCCGGGCCTGCTCGGCCTGTACCTCATCTTCTCGCTCCGCGAGACGCGGATCATCGCCCGGCTCGACCCGCCCCCGCCGCCCGGCCAGGACGGCCAGGCCTACGACCCGACCGGCCAGGGGCTCGCCGACGGGGCGCGGGGCGACGGCGTCTCGAACGCCCAGGGCGACGGGGTCTAGCCAGCCGTGCGCGCCGCCAGCCGGCCGCGGGCTCAGGCCGGGAGCGTCAGGGTGAACGTCGTCCCCTCCCCCTCCGCGCTCTCGACGGCGAGCGCCCCGCCGTGGCCCTGGACCACGATGTCGTGGCTGAGGGAGAGGCCGAGCCCGGTCCCCTGCCCGGTCGGCTTCGTCGTGAAGAACGGCTCGAACACCTTGGCGCGGGTGGCCTCCGGCATCCCCGGCCCGTTGTCGGCCACGCGGATTTCGACGGCTTCGGCGGCGCGGCGCGTCGAGACCGTCACCGTCGGGGCGTAGGGGGGGCCCACCCCGGGGCGGCCGGCCTCGGCCGCCCGCTGGCGGACGGCGTCGAGCGCGTTGTCGACGAGGTTGACGACGACGCGGCCGACCTCCTGCGGGACGGCCTCGACTTCGCCCACGTCGTCGGCGAGGTCGAGCGCGACGGCGGCCCCGGACGCCGGGTGCCGGGCCCGCTGGGCGTGGGCGGCGTGCGCGACGTACTCTTCGACGAGCGCGTTGAGGTCGACCAGGCGGCGCGCCCCGCTCCCGCCCCGGGCGTGCGCCATCATCGAGCGGACGATGCCGTCGGCGCGGCGGCCGTGCGCCTCGATCTTCTCCGCGTTCGCCCGGAGGTCGTCGAGGAGGGCCGCCCGCTCGTCGGCGTCGGGCGTGTCCGCGAGCTCGTCGAGGAGCTCGCGCGAGAGGCCGGCGAAGTTGGTGACGAAGTTGAGCGGGTTCTTGATCTCGTGGGCGATCCCGGCCGTGAGCTCCCCCAGCGACGCCATCTTCTCGCGCTGGACGAGCCGGGCCTGGGCCGCCTCCAGGTCGGCCGTCCGGCGGGCCACCTCGGCCTCGAGCTGGCGGGTCCGCTCGGTGAGGAGGTCGGCCATCGTGTCGCCCTCGCCCTGCATCTCGTCGGGGACGGAAAAGTGGAAGTGGACGAGGGACCACGGCCCCCCGGGGCCGCCCCGCCGTTCGAGGACGAACGTGAAGCGCGGGGCCTCGACGACCGTCTCGTCGCCGGTGTCGACCTCGACCCGGAGGGCCCCCTCGGCGTAGGCCACGCCGGGCCGGAGCACGCGGGCCGTGAGCCAGGGGGTGGTGAGCACGAACGGGTACGGCATCGCCGCGTGCTCGCGGAGGACCATCGCGCGGAGCGCGGCGCGGTCGGCGTAGTAGTCGCCCGGGCCCGTCCCGTGGCCGGTGAAGTCGTCGGTCACGCGGGCGAGGAACCGCTCGGTCCCCTCCGGGCTCGGGTCAAGCCAGTCGTCGAGGAGGCCTCGGACGGCGGCCTCGACCTCGGCCTCGACGTCGCGTGGGGGCATGGGTCTCGGGCTGTGCGGGGCGTGAGCGGCCGTCCTGGGAACCTACACGTTCCGGCCGGCCCGCGGCGTCCGCCAGCGGGGCGCTACCAGCCGGTCCGGCCGTCGGCCGGCGCGACGCCCTCGCGGCCCGGCGGGCGGCCCTCGGC
>CAZDFV010000078.1:0-12026 GCA_964504495.1 uncultured Rhodothermales bacterium | reverse complement strand
CCTGCGCTGCCCGGGCACGCCGAGCTGCGAGGAAACCCGCCGGATCGAGGTCACGGCTGGCGAGCGTCCAACCCGCCAGTCCCACGCCGACGCCGCGCTCAACGACTACCGCGACTTTCTCGACGCGCACCCGAACGCGCCCCGGGCCCCGGCCGCCGCCCTCGCACTTGCCGGCCTCCTCCGCGACGTCTACCGCGACTTCGACGCCGCCGAGACCCGGCTCGTCCAGGCGAGCGTCGGGCGCGAGCAGGGCGTCGCCGCCGAGGCCCGGCTCGCGCTCGGCGAGGTGGCGATCCGCCGGGGCAGTCTCGACGCCGCCCGCGAGCGGTTCGCCGACGTCGAGGAGGCCCTCCGGATCGGCCCGCTCGCGGAGCAGGCGCGGTACGAGCTCGCCCTCCTCGACTTCTACGAGGGGTTCATGTTCTCGGCCCTCGCCCGCGCCGAGGCCCTCGACGAGAACACGGCGGCCGACGCCTCGAACGACGCCATCGCCCTCCGCGTGACGCTCACCGAGACGCTCGACCAGGACGCCCCGCCCGCGCCCGACGAGGACCTCACGGACGACCCGCTCCACGTCTACGCCCGGGCCGCCCTCCTCCACCGCCGCGCGCTCCCGTCCGAGGCGCTCGCCGTGCTCGACACGCTCGACGCCGGCCTCCCCCCCGACCACGCCCTCGGCGACGAGAGCCTGTTCCTCCGCGCCGCCGTGCTCCGCCAGTCGGACCAGGCCGCGGCCGCCGTCGCCGCGCTCGACCGGCTGGCGGAGGGCTTCCCCCTCTCGTTCTTCCGCGACCGGGCCCTCCGGCTCCAGGCGCTCGCCCTCGAACGCGACCTGGACGACCCCGCCGGCGCCGCCGAGCGGTGGGACCGGCTCCTCGAGCTGTTCCCCGGCTCGCTCTACGCCCCCGAGGCGCGCCTCGAGCTCCGCCGCCTCCGCACTCCGTCGTGATGCTACTCAGCGTAGATGCACGAGTAGAGTCCTCCCCCTGGACAGGGGGAGTCCGCCCCCGCCTGCGCGGGGACAGGCTCCGAGGGAGTGGTAGACCGGACGGGCACCGGACCCCGCCTCCGGCACCGGCCGTCCCGCTGGCGAGGCGCCCCGCCAGTCGGGCAACGGCGGTGCTCCGGCCGGTCCACCACCCCTAACCCCTCCTGTCTAGGAGGGGGACTGAACCCACCTACCCCGATGTTCCGCCCCGCGCTCCTCCTCGCCCTGCTGGCGGCCTCCGCCAGCGCCCCGGCGGCCCAGGACGTCCTCATCCCGATGGACGAGGCCCAGGCCGACCACCTCCGCGCCTACGGCGCCGTCTACTGGGCGCTCGATCAGGGGCTGGAGGTCGACTGGCTCCTCAACGTCCGCGGGGGGTCGTTCGTGGCGCCGGGCGGGGCCGGGTTCGAGCAGGAGCTCCGCGTCCGCGGCGTCTCGTTCGAGCCGACGGATGCGGCGGCGGCCGTGGCCGAGGCCGAGGCCGGGGTCGCCAACACGGCGGCCGTGCGGCTGGAGAAGGCGCCGCGGATCGCCGTCTACGCTCCCGACCAAACGCTCCCGTGGGACGACGCCGTGCTCCTGGCGCTGACCTACGCCGAGGTCCCCTACGAGCAGGTCTACGACACGGACGTGCTGGAGGGCCGGTTGTCCGAGTTCGACTGGGTCCACCTCCACCACGAGGACTTTACGGGCCAGTACGGGAAGTTCTACGCCTCGCAGCGGGGGCAGGCGTGGTACCAGCAGCAGCAGCAGGAGGCCGAGCAGTCGGCCCGGGCCCTCGGCTTCGGGAAGGTGAGCCATTTGAAGCTGGCGGTCGCCGAGGCCATCCAGGCGTACGTCGTCGGCGGGGGGTTTCTTTTTGCGATGTGCTCGGGGACGGACACGTTCGACCTCGCGCTCGCGGCCCACGGCGTCGACATCGTCCCGCCGCAGATGGACGGGGACGGGGTCTCGCCGGACGCCGCCAGCGGCCTCGACTTCTCGCGGACGCTCGCCTTCCAGGACTTCCGCCCGGTCCTCAACCCGATGGAGTACGAGCACTCCGACATCGACGCCCCGCCCCCGCCCGCCCTCCGCAACCCGCTGACCGACTACTTCACCCTGTTCGACTTCTCGGCCCGGTGGGACCCCGTCCCGACGATGCTCACGCAGAACCACGTGGCGAGCGTCCGCGGGTTCATGGGCCAGACGACGGCCTACCGCGCCGACGCCCTCAAGCCGGGCGTCGTGGTGCTGGCGGAGAGCCCGGCAACCGGGGCCGTCCGCTACCTCTACGGCCCGGCCGGCCGCGGCTTCTTCGCGTTCTACGCCGGCCACGACCCCGAGGACTACCAGCACTTCGTGGGCGACCCTCCGACCGACCTCGCGCTCCACAAGACGTCGCCGGGGTACCGGCTGATCCTGAACAACGTGCTGTTCCCGGCCGCCCGGAAGCAGCCGCAGAAGACGTAGTGCTGCGGCCCACCATACCGATTGTAGCCCGCTCCAGCTCCGCGCTCCTCCTTGGCCTTGCTGCCCTCGGCTCCGGGGGCTGCGACAGAGGAGATCCGGGCGACGGGTCGGGACTGGCGGCCCTCGTTGACCCCGGCGTCTCGGCCGCCCCCGCCGAGCCCGACAGCGCGTGGGGATACCGGAAGGCCGCCCAGGCCGACCTCGACAGCGACGGCGAGCCAGAGCGGGTCGTCCTCCTCGCCAGCGCCGCTCACCTCGGCGGCGGCGAGTTCGCGTGGGACACCGGGCACGTCTGGGAGGTCCGGGTAGAGGAGGCAGACGGGGCGGCGACGCGGGCGTACGGGCGGTGGCTCCAGTACGGCGAGCTTGAGGCCGATGTCGTAGGATCCGGCGGGGGGTCCGCCGTGCTGCTCGTCGAGCGGCTCCGGGAGTCGGTGACGGTGTACGAGGTTCGGTACGGGGGCCCAGGCGAGGTGTCAGTGCGCGAGGTGACATCGCGGCCAGTCGAGGCGCTCGTCGCCCCAGAATGGTAGCGCGCCGTGTAGCGGTGCGGTAGGACCAGCCGCCGCCCCTCTACGCACTGGCCGCCGCCGGCCCGACGGGCGGGAGTCGCCGCCAGCGGCGCTTCCCCAAACCTTGGGTTGGTGGCCCCGCGCGGCGCTCCGTATCCTGGCGGCCCCCGGCGTGGTAGCTCAGCTGGTTAGAGCGCACGACTCATAATCGTGAGGTCGAGAGTTCAAGTCTCTCCCACGCCACCGACGCCCTCAGGGCAGCGCGCCCGGCCCTCCGGCCGGGCGTTTCGTTTAGCCGGCGGATGCGCATCCTCTCCAACGACTTCGGCGGGTACCCGTACCCGATGCAGCTCGCGCGCGCCCTCGCCGCGCGGGGCCACGCCGTCCGTCACACGTGGTGCGCCTCACTCCAGACGACCCCGCAGGGCACGCTCCGTCGGCTCCCCGACGATCCGCCCGGCTTCGAGGTCGCGCCCGTCGCCCTCGACGCCCCGCTCGAGAAGTACGCCTTCGCCACCCGCTGGCGGCAGGAGCGCGAGTTCGGCCGGAAAGTGGCCGCCCACGTCGCGGACTTCCGGCCCGACGTGGTGCTTTCGGCCAACACCCCGCTCGACGCCCAAGCGGCGCTCCTCAGATCGACGCGCCGGGCTGGGGCCGGGTTCGTCTTTTGGCTCCAGGACGTAATCGGGGTCGCCGCCGAGCGGATCTTGCGCGACAAGGTGCCCGTCGTGGGCGGGCTCGTGGGGCGGCACTACGTCCGCCTGGAGGCCCGGCTCCTCCGCCAGTCGGACCGGGTCGTCGTCATCACCGACGACTTCCGGCCGATCCTGGACAGGTGGGGCGTGGACGGCGACCGCGTGGCGACCGTCGAGAACTGGGCGCCGGTCGAGGAGCTCCCGCTCGCGGCGCCCGACAACGCCTGGGCGCGCGAGACCGGCCTCGCCGACGCCTTCGTCGTCCTCTACGCGGGGACGCTGGCCCTGAAGCACAACCCCGACCTCCTCCTCGAGCTCGCCCGCCGGCTCGACGGGCGCGAGGTGGACGGCCGCCCGGCCCGCGTCGTCGTCCTCTCCCAGGGCCCCGGGGCCGACTACCTCCGCGAGAAGCAGCGAGCAGAAGAGATCGGCGCGCTCGACGTCCGCCCGTTCAAGCCGTTCGCGGAGATGCCCGACGCGCTCGCGGCGGCCGACGTGCTCGCGGCCGTGCTCGAACCCGAGGCCGGCGTCTTTTCCGTCCCGTCGAAGGTGCTCGCGTACCTCTGCGGCGGGCGGCCCGTCCTGCTGGCGGTGCCGCCGGAGAACCTGGCGGCCCGGATCGTCGAGCGGAACGGGGCCGGCCTGGTCGTCCCCCCCGACGACGTGGCCGGGTTCCTCGACGCCGCCGAGCGGCTCGCCGCCGACGCCGACCTCCGCGCTCGGATGGGCCGGAGCGCCCGGGCCTACGCCGAGCGGACGTTCCAGATCGAGGGCATCGCCGACCGCATGGAGGCCGTTCTCGCCGAGGCGGCCCGTCCCCCCACCCCCTAGACCCATGTCCAACCGCACGCTCCTCGTCACCGGCTCCTCGGGCTTGATCGGCTCGGCCGTCGTTGAGCACTTTGCTGAGGCGGGCTGGGCCGTCCACGGCGTCGACAGCAACCTCCGGGCGGTTTTTTTCGGACCCGAGGGCGACACGCGCCCGAACCAGCGCCGGCTGAGCGAGACCTACGACCGCTTCCGCCACCACGACCTCGACGTCCGCGACCGCGAGGGCGTGCTCGACCTGGTGGAGACGGTCCGGCCGGACGCGATCGTCCACGCCGCCGCCCAGCCGAGCCACGACAAGGCGGCCCAGATCCCGTTCCTCGACTTCGACACGAACGCGGTCGGGACCCTGAACCTCCTGGAGGCCGCCCGGCGCTCGGCGCCCCGGTCCCCGTTCGCGTTCCTCTCGACGAACAAGGTCTACGGCGACGCCCCCAACCGGCTCGACCTCGTCGAGCACGAGACGCGGTGGGACTACGGCTCGCCGGAGTACGCCGACGGGATCGCCGAGACGTTCCCCATCGACCAGTCGATGCACTCCCTGTTCGGCGCGGGGAAGGTGGCCGCCGACGTGCTCGTCCAGGAGTACGGCCGCTACTTCGACCTGCCGACGTGCTGCCTCCGGGGCGGGTGCCTGACGGGCCCGGCGCACGCGGGCGTCGAGCTCCACGGGTTCCTCTCGTACCTCGTCCGGTGCAACGTGGAGGGCCGGCCGTATACGGTCTTCGGGTACAAGGGGAAGCAGGTCCGCGACAACATCCACGCGGCTGATGTGGCGCGCTTTGTCGAGCGGTTTATCGAGGCGCCGCGGCACGGCGAGGTGTACAACCTAGGCGGGGGCCGGGCCAACAGCGTCTCGATCCTGGAGGCGTTCGCCAAGGCCGAGGCCCTCTCGGGCCGGCCGATGGAGTCCACGTACTCCGACGAGAACCGGGCGGGCGACCACGTCTGCTACATCTCGGACCTGGGGAAGGCCCGAGCCCACTACCCCGGGTGGGACGTCGAGGTCTCGCTCGACGAGACGTTCGAGCAGATCCACCGGGCCTGGGCCGCGCGACTGCCTGACCCCGCGTAGGCGGGGGGCGGAGGCGGCGTAGAACGTCGATCCGGGGCGGGCGCCTCCTGAGACCCCGCCCGTCAGCGCCGCCAGTGGGGCGGCGCGCCGCTAGCTTGGCCCCATGCCGAAGGAGATCCTCCCGGCCCGCGGGCCGGTCCGCGAGCGGCTCTTCCACATCGTCTTCGAGTCGCACACGCCGCCGGCGCGGGCGTTCGACGTCGTCCTCATCGGGGCGATCCTGGCGAGCGTGTGCGTCGTCATGCTCGAGAGCGTCGACGGGCTCCGGGCCGAGTACTACGCCCTGTTCGTCGCCGTCGAGTGGTTCTTCACCGTCCTGTTCACGATCGAGTACGTCGTCCGGCTCGCGGTCGTCCGCCACCCGCTCCGCTACGCCCGGAGCTTTTTCGGGGTCGTCGACCTGCTCTCGATCCTGCCGACGTACCTCAGCCTGGTCGTGCCGGGGGCCCAGGTGCTCCTGACGGTCCGGATCCTCCGGGTGCTCCGGGTGTTCCGCGTCCTCAAGCTAGCGAACTACCTCGACGAGGCCGAGCAGCTCAGCCGGGCGCTCTCGGCGAGCAAGCGGAAGATCCTCGTGTTCATCTTCGCCGTGCTCACGATCGTGACGGTCATGGGCTCGATGATGTACCTCATCGAGGGGGGCGCGAACGGGTTCACGTCGATCCCGCGGAGCGTCTACTGGGCCGTCGTCACGCTCACGACGGTCGGCTACGGCGACATCTCGCCGGCCACGCCGCTGGGCCAGGCCGTGGCCCTGGCGATCATGGTCATGGGCTACGGGATCATCGCCGTGCCGACGGGGATCGTGACGGTGGAGATGAACCGGGAGCGGGCGGCGGCCGAGGCGGCCCGCCGGTTCGACGCCTGCCCCCAGTGCGGGCTGGACGAGCACGACGCCGACGCCCGGTTCTGCAAGCGGTGCGGCGGGCCGGTCCTCAAGGAGCTCGCCCAGTCGTCTCCCCCAACGCGCCGCCAGCCTGCCGACGTGGGGTAGCGGGCGGCGCCCGGGCGGGCCAGGCGGCCCCTAGCTGCAGTCCACGCCGTCGTCCTTGCAGGGGTCGTGGCCCCAGTTCTTCAGCGAGTACCGCCAGTCGGTCTCCCTCGCGCTCCCGTCCGGCCCCTGCGCGCGGTGCCGGTGGACGTACCCGACCACCTTCTGCATGTGGTCGAGGTCGCTCTCCGTCAGCTCGTCCTTGTTCTTCCGCTTGATCTCGACGATCCGCCGGCCCGACTTGTGGCCCGTCGACTCGCCCGAGTCCGAGTCGCCGACGGACGCGGACTCGTCGGTGTCGAGCCAGTCCTCGAGCTCGCTCGGGCTCATGTTCACGGCGTCGCGGAACTCGTCGTAGACTTCTTGCTGCTCGTCGGTCCAGTCGAGGGGCATCGGTCGGGGGGCGGGTAGAGGGGCTGCCGCTACCGGGCGCGGGCCGTGGCGTTCCGGCCGGGCGCGTCGCTCGGGGCGGCCCTGACCCCGCGCCGGTGGGTCACCTCATCACGCCAGGCGCGCGTGAGGTGGGCGTAGTCGAGGTCCTCGGTCGCCTCGCCGAGGTCGCCGACGGCCTGGAACCCGAGGTCGACGGGCGAGACGAACCGGCCGGGCGCGCTCGACGGGTCGATCACACGGGCCCGGCCGAGCCCGCGCCGGTAGTCGCCGTGGAGCTGGCCGAGCACGCACGCCTGGCCGTCGCCGAGGTGGAGGGCACCGGGGTCGACGCGGGCGGCCCAGCCGGGGTCGGCGTCGTCGAGGAGGGCGGCGCCGCGGGCGGCCCGGGCGCGGGCGGCGTCGAGCGTGACCGCGGCGATCCGGCGGGCCCGGCGGCGGGCGGCGAGGCGGCGGAGGAGGGGCATGGGCGGTGGGGCGGGCGTGTGCTCTGTATACGCACGACGGGTGGGACTCGGTCTCCGGCTGTCAGAGCCCGACTGGCGGCCCCCGACTGGCGGTGCACCTCCGCCAGTCGGACGAGCGCAGCACTCCGCCTGACCGCCCCCCACCTCCCCTGGATGGCACCGTCGCTGCGCGGCCAAGGGAGGTCTCTCAAGGGAGGTCAACGCCTCGGCAGGTTCACCTTGTCGTCCTGAGCGGCAGCGGGGGACCTCAGCGCGGAGTCGCAGCCGTAGGCGCCAGTGCCAACAGCGTGGGGCGACGCCGTCGAGATCCTCCGTCGCCCCGCTCCTCAGGATGACAACACGGGGCGGTCGCAGCATCGGCCTCCCTCACCCACCGGCGCGCGGAGCGCGCATCCCCCGGCGGAATCGTCCGTAGCCTCCGCCCATGACCGACGCGACGATCCAGACGGACGGGCTCGCCAAGACCTACCGGGGCCGCCCGCCCGTCGAGGCCCTCCGGCCCCTCACCCTCACCGTCGGCCCCGGCGAGGTGTTCGGGCTTCTCGGGCCGAACGGGGCCGGCAAGACCACGCTCGTCAAGCTCCTCCTCGGGCTCGCGCGGCCGACGGCCGGGGGCGCGGCCCTCCTCGGCCGGCCGATCTCGGACCCCGAGGCGAGGCGGCGCGTGGGGTACCTCCCTGAGGGCCACCGCTTCCCCCCGTTCCTGACCGGCGCCGAAACGCTCGGCCTGTTCGCCCGGATGGCCGACGTGGACGAGGCCGACCGCGAGCGCCGGTCGGACGAGCTCCTCGACCTCGTCCGCCTCTCGGGCGCCGCCAGTCGGAAGGTCGGGACGTACTCGAAGGGGATGCTCCAGCGGCTCGGGATCGCCCAGGCGCTCATGAACGCGCCCCGCCTCGTCGTCCTCGACGAGCCGACGGACGGCGTGGACCCGGTCGGGCGGCGCGAGATCCGCGACCTCATCGAGCGGCTCCGCGACGACGGCGTGACGGTCTTCCTCAACTCGCACCTCTTGAGCGAGGTCGAGCGCGTCTGCACGCGCGTCGCGATCCTCAAAGACGGCCGCCTCGTGCGCGAGGGGACGGTCGAGGACCTCACGCGGCGGGGCCGGGCGTGGCACCTCACGACCTCGGCGCTCCCGGCCGCGACCGCCGCCGCGCTGGCGGATGTCCTGGACGAGCCGACCGAGCGGCCCGACGGGCTCTCGCGGCGGCTCCTCACGCTCCCCGACCGGCCGGCCCTGAACGCCGTGCTCGACCAGCTCCGGGCCGACGGCGTCGAGGTCGAGGCCGTCGAGCCGGTCCGCGTCTCGCTCGAGGACCTCTTTGTCGAGGTCGTCTCCGACGGGGCCGCTGCGCTGCCCTCCGCACCCCCCGCGGCGCTAGCGGCGTCCGCCAGCGGCCCGACCGCCGACCGCCCCGCCGCCGCATGACCGGACTGTTCCTCCTCACGCTCCGCGAGCTCCGCGCCCGGAAGGTTGTCGTCGGCCTGTTCGTCGTCGCCACGGTCGTGTGGGGCGTGCTCGCCCTCGCCCTCCAGCTCGACGTCGTGGACGGGTCGCTCGCCGGGGCCCGCCTGTTCGGCCAGGAGACCGTCGACGAGCCCCTCGACGCAGGCGCCCCGATCCTCGACGCGGAGGGGAACCCGGTCCTCGGCGAGGACGGCCAGCCCGTGACCCAGGCCGACACGCTCCCGTTCGGCGACACGCTCCTCGAGAGCGTCGTGTTCGGGGCGCAGGCGTTCGTCTCGGGCGCGGCCTACTGGGTCGGGATCCTGCTGGCGCTGTTTGCGACGGGCGGGCTCGTGGCCTCGCTCGTCGAGCGCGGCGCCGTGGACGTGATCCTGACCAAGCCGCTCGCGCGCGCCCAGGTGCTGGCGGCCCGGCTCGGCGGGGTGTGGGCCGTCATGCTCGCGCTCGTGGTGTACCTGTTCGGGGCCGTCTGGCTCGTGATGTCGCTGAAGGCCGGGGTCTGGAACGTCCGGTTCCTGCTCGCGATCGGCGTCGTGTTCGGGATGTTCGCGGTCGTCTACGGCGTCGTCGCGCTCGTCGGGGTGTGGAGCGGGAGCGGGCCGCTCTCGCTCATCGTCACGCTCGGCGTCCTGTTCGCCTCGCTCGTCCTGGCGATCCCCGACCTGGCGGTCCAGGTGTCGCCGGTGTGGCGGCCGGTCGTCCTCGGGCTCTACCACCTCCTCCCCAAGTTCGGGAGCGTGGGGACGAGCCTCGTCCCGCAACTCGCCACGGGAGGCGCCGTAGAGAGCCTCTACCCGTTCGCGTCGTCGCTCGTCTTCGGCGCCGCCTGCTACGCGGGCGCCTTCGCCCTGTTTGCTCGGAAGGACTACTAGGCGCTTGCCGCCCCCCTCCCACACCGCCCGTCCGTCGCCATGACCCGCCCGCTCCGCCTCGGCGCCCTCCGCCTCTCCCTCCTCGCCACGCTCGCGTCGCTGCTCGTCGCCGGCCTCGCCCTCGCGCTGAGCGGGTGCGGCGACTCGTTCGCGGCCCCGGGCGTCGCGAACTCGGCGCAGGCGACGGAGGCGCTCGCCCTCCTCCCCGGCGACGCCGACGTCGTGGGGATGGTGAACCTCGCGGCGGCCCGCGACTCCGACGCCCTCGAGGCCGCCCTCGGTGGGACCGGGCTGGGCATGGTCAGCGGCCGGGGCTCCGAGGACTTCGACGCGTTCGTGCGGATGACCGGGTTCAGTCCGGCCGAGGACCTCGACCGCGTCTACCTCGCCGCGACCGAGGGGCCGGGCGGCGGCGAGGGCCGGGCGGCGTTCGTGGCCTACGGCCGGTTCGACCGCGACCGGATCGCCCGCTACATCGCCGACCAGGACGAGGCCGGCGAGGTCGAGCAGACCGAGATCGACGGGTACCCCGTCTACTTCGCCGCTGAGGACGAGGGCCCGCGGCCGGGCGTCGCGTTCGTGAGCGACCGGATGGTCCTCGCCGGCGACGAGGCCACGCTCCGCGCCATGATCGGCCGGATCGGCGCGACCGACGCGACGGCCGACGCCGAGCTCCAGGCCCTCCTCGACCGCGTGGCCTACCCCGACGGCGCGTGGTTCGCCGCGCGTGGGCTCGACCGGATGGGCCCGGGCAACGGCGCGGCGGCGCAGGCGGCCGAGGGCGTCGTCGTCTCGATGGCGTTCGAGGACGGCGGCGTCCCCGTCCGCGCGTTCGTCGTGACCCGGCCCGACGCCAGCGAGGACGACGTGGCCGACCTCATCCGCGGCGGCGTCTCGACGGCCAAGATGGGGATGAAGGACGAGCCGGCCACGCTCGATGTGCTCGACGGCGTCGAGGTCGAGGCCCAGGACGACGGCGTGGCCGTCCAGGCCCGGCTGACGTCGGCGTTCCTCGCCAGCGCCCGCGACTGACGTCGTTCGTAGAGCGTGGGGCCGCTGGCGGCGCGTGCCGCCAGTGGGGCGGGCGTCCCACGCCCACGCTCTACGCCCCACGCGCGGGCGGTAGCTTCGGGCCATGCACGCACAGGCCCTCTCCGTCGGCGCGCTCCCGGCCATCCCGCGGCCCGGGCGCGTCCTCCTCACGACGCCCGACCACTTCGAGGTCGCCTACGTCATCAACCCGCACATGGCGGGGAACGTGGGCGACGTGGACCGCGACCGCGCGCGCGCCCAGTGGCGGGCGCTCCGCGACACCTACGAGCGGCTGGGCGTCGAGGTCACGGTGTTGGACGGCGCGCCGGGCCTGCCGGACATGACGTTCTGCGCCAACCAGACGCTCCCCTACCTCACGCCGGGCGGCGAGAAGGGCGTCGTCGTCGGGCGGATGCACGCGGCCCAGCGGAAGGCCGAGACGGCGCACTACGCCCGCTTTTTCGAGGCAGAGGGCTACGAGGTCCACGTCCTCGACCCCGACCTCCCGGGCGACTTCGAGGGGATGGGCGACGCCCTCTGGCACCCCGGCCGGTACCTCCTCTGGGGCGGCTACGGCTACCGCACGAACCGCCAGGTGTACGGTCGGCTGGCCGACGCCTTCGGGTTCCCCGTCCTCCCCCTCGTGCTCGAGGACCCCGACTTCTACCACCTCGACACGTGCCTCTGCCCGCTCGACGAGGCCACGGCGCTCGTCTACCCCGGGGCGTTCGACGCCGACGGGCTGGCGACGCTCCGGGAGCACTTCACGCGCGTCCTGGAGGCCCCGGAGGACGAGGCCCGTGGGCTCCTCGCCTGCAACGCCCACTCCCCCGACGGCCAGCACGTGATCATCCAGCGGGGGTGCGACGGGACGACCGGGCTCCTCCGCGACGCCGGCTACACGCCCGTCGAGGTCGAGACCGGCGAGTTCCTCAAGTCGGGCGGCTCGGTGTTCTGCCTGAAGCTGATGTTCTGGTAGGGTGGGTACAGGGTACAGGGTACGGGGTACGCGCGCTGCTGACGCTGACAGCCGTACCCCGTACCCCGTACCCCGTACCGTCAGCGTCGTCGTCCCGGCCCTCAACGAGGCGGCCACGATCGGGCCGACGCTCGCGAGCGTGGCCCGCCAGCCGGGCCCGGTCGACGTGCTCGTCGTCGACGGCGGCTCGGCGGACGGGACGGCGGAGGCGGCCCGGACGGCGCTCCCCGCCGCCCGGGTTATCGCGGCCCCGCGGGGCCGGGCGCGGCAGATG
>CAZDFV010000077.1:0-12144 GCA_964504495.1 uncultured Rhodothermales bacterium | reverse complement strand
CCGGCCCGCGCGCCGGCCGCCGGGGCGTAGCGGACCCGGCCTCCGCCCGCTGGGCCGGGGACGGCGCTGGCGCGGGCGACATCGGCGGGCTAGGGCCGCACCCGATTCTCGCGCGCCCCTTGCGGAACGGCTGCGGAACACCGTTCTTACGGGAGCCCCCCCTCCCCTTTATGCGTCCCCTGTTCCTCCGCGGAGCGCTCGCCGCCGCCCTGGTCTGGGGCCTCGGGTGGGGCGCGACGGGGCCGGCAGCCGCCCAGGGCGGGTTCGAGACGCTCGACCCGTCGTACGGCGGGGAGACGGCCCGGCGCGGGTTCTACGGCGGGCTCGCGCTCTCCGGCGAGGCCGCCTTCCGGAACGCCGACCAGGGGGCCATCTCGATGCCCGGGGCCCCGACCGGGAGCGACCTCGCCCTCTCGGCCCGGCTCGACTACGCCCTCCTCCCCCAGGTGGACCTCGCGCTCGTAGCCGACCTCTCGGGCGCCGCCCGGCGCGGGGCGATGGGGCTGAGCTGGGTCGTCGTCAAGCCGTACTGGCACAGCGAGGCGACCGACTACGCCGTCCGGCTGGCCGTCGACCCCGCCAGCGAGGGCGGCCTCGGGTTCCGCCAGACCGACGTGGCCTTCCTCTCGACGACGGCGCTCTCGCCGACGACGACGTACGACTTCGCCGTGGGGCTCCGGCGCGTCCGCGCGGGGTACACCACGCTCCAGACGGCCGCCGACCCGCTCCTCGAACCGTCGGACGTGGCCGCGGTGGCGGCCCTGGAGGCCGAGCCCGGCCCGGAGGCCGTCCGGCTCGTGGGCCAGGAGGTCCGCATCTCGTGGGACGGGAACGTCCTCTTCGACCCGGCCGGGAGCCGGCTCTCGGTCGGGATCGCCGCTGAGGGCAACCGCTACACGGTCATCAGCGTGCCGGCCGCCGGCCTCTCGTCGGACCGGGCCCCGGCGGAGGGCGCCGGCTCCGGGGAGCCGGGCGAGCGGGTCTGGGGCGGGACGGGGTGGGTCCGGGCCGGGCTCGAGTTCAGCCGCCCGGAGTACCGGCTGGCGCCGTTCGCGAGCCTCCCGGTCTTCGCGTGGGTCAGCGACCGGGGCGAGCCGGTCCGGCACGGGCCGCGCCTGGACAAGGTCCAGTTCGGCCTCCGGGTGACGCTCCGGTAGAGGCTGGCGCTAGGCGCCGCCAGCGGGACGGCGGGTACCTTCCGCGCCGCTCCTCCCCACCCCACGTGCGCCTCGGCATCGTCTCGGACACCCACGGCTACTACCACCCCGAGCTGGACGACGTGTTCGCCGGCGTGGACCTGATCCTCCACGCGGGCGACGTGGGCGGCGGCGGCGAGGTCGTCGAGCGGCTCGAGCGGCTGGCGCCGGTCGTCGGCGTGTGGGGGAACGTAGACGGGCCGCCGGTGCGGGGCCGGTTCAAGGAGCACGTGCGGATCCGGGTCGAGGGCGTCCGCTTGTGGATGACGCACATCGGCGGCCGGCCGGGCCGGTGGGCAAAGGGGATCGGGCCTGCGCTCCGAGCGCACCCGCCGGACCTCTTCGTGTGCGGGCACAGCCACATCCTGCGCGTCGAGCGGGTGCCGGCGCTCGGCCGGATGCTCTACCTCAACCCGGGCGCGGCGGGCCGGCAGGGGTTCCACCAGGTCAAGACATGCGTCCGGCTGACGATCGAGGACGGGCAGATGCGCGACGCCGAGGTGATCCACCTGGAGGACCCGGCCTGACGGCGGGGAACCGGGCGCGGGCGGGCCGGGTGGCCCCGCCCCCTCCCCCGCTCACTATGCGCCTCGCGATCGTCGGGGCGGGCCCGGCCGGGCTCGCCGCCGCCCACGCCCTCCACGACGCGAATGTCCAGCCCGTCGTGTTCGAGAAGAGCCGGGGCGTCTCGGGCCGCGCCGCCACGCGCTGGCGGGACGCGCCGGCGCCGGACGGGGCGCCGTTCCGGTGGCGCTACGACCACGGCGCCCAGTACCTCAGCCCGGACGCCGACGGCGAGGCCGCCCGGCTCGTCCGCGACCGTCTCCCGAGCAGCGGACTCGTGAACATCGAGGGGGCCGTCTGGCCGTTCGACGACGACGGCACGCTCCGCCCGGACCGCGCAAAGCAGGACCCGGGCCCGCGCTGGACGTATCCCGATGGGATCGCCTACCTCGGCCGACGCCTCCGCGACGCAACCCCGGACCTTGATCTTCGGCTCCGGACGCGGGTCGCCCGGCTCGTCCGCCAGTCGGACGGGTGGGCCGTCGAGACGGAGGGCGGGGAGACGCATGGCGGCTTCGACGCCGTCCTCCTCACGGCCCCCGCGCCGCAGACGGCCGCGCTCCTCCGCGACAGCGATCTGGGGGACGCGGACGCTGAGGCGCTGGCGGCGGCTGCCGGCGAGGCCTACTATCGCGAGCAGTTCACGGTCGTCTGGGCGTTCGACAAGCGGCTCGACCGGCCAGGCGCGTTCTACGCGCTCGTCAACGCAGACGAGCACGGCGGGTCGGGCGGGGGGCACGCCGTCGCGTGGCTCGCCTTCGAGAGCGACAAGCCAGGGCGGGCGCCGGACGGCGCGACGCTCCTCCTCGCCCAGATGGGCGCGGCCTGGACGCACGACCACTTCGACGACGGCCGGGACGCCGTCGTCGCGAGCGCGGCCGAGGCCGTCGCGGACCTTCTCGGCCCGCTCCCCGACCCGCTCTGGACCGACACGCAGCGCTGGCGCTACTCGCTCCCCGACGGCCAGGCGGACACGGACACCCTGGAGGCCGCGGCCGACCACGGCCTCTTTTTCGCCGGCGACTGGACGGCCGGGAAGGGGCGCGTCCACCTCGCGCTGGAGGAGGGGCTGGCGGTTGCCGAGCGCGTCCGCCAGCGGCTGTAGCTACTCGGTGACGGCCGTCGCCGGCATCATCTCGCGGACGACGATGAGCCCGTCGAGCACGAGCGGCCAGCTCGCCCGCTTCTCACCGTAGCCGAGCGGCCGGGCGAGGAGCGGGGCGCTCAGCCAGGCTCCGGCCTCCGTCCGGGAGAGGGCGCGGAGGTCGAGGAACGCGGCCGTCTCGAACGGGGCGGAGCAGACGAGCGCCTCCAGGCTCCCCGGCGTGGGCGGCGGGACCGGCTCGCCCGGGAGGTCGAGCGTCGGGGCGCCCCACGCGCCGCCGCAGGCGGTGAAGGCGACGACCCGGTACGCACCGTCGAGGGCGGCCGAGGCGGCGTCGCCCATCGTCACAGCTTGGTCGTAGCTCCACTCGTCGAGCGGGTCGACGGCCGCGAGCCGGCGGACGGCGTGGGACGAGGCGGCCCAGACGACGATCCGAGCGTCGGGGTACACGTCACGGGCGAGCCAGGCGAGGTTCTCACCCATCTGGCGGTCACGCGGCGTGCTCGCCCCGACCCAGAACTGCTCGGCCGCCACGAGGGCGCCGCCGAGGAGGTGGTCCGCGAGCCCGTCCCCGGCCTCCGCCAGCGCGGCGCGGTAGTCGCCGACGGCACCCTTGACCTCGGCCTGGAGCGAGTCGGAGACGGGAACGGGCTGGAACGCGGCGTAGGCGCCGAGCACGCGCCGGACCTCGGGCCAGCGACCGTCGAGGGCGCCGGCCTCCCCCAGCGCCCGCTCGACGTGCTCCATCAGCCGTCTGCCCCCCGACTGCGGGAGCACGTCGAGGCCGACCGTGCGGAGCGGGCGCGCCGCCCCCGCCGTCGAGGCCGCGTAGTCGAGCCCCGCCCGGGCCTCCTGCACCGTCGCCCACACGTAGGGCGCGACCGAGTCGATCCGGGCGAGGGCCTCGGCGGGCGACGTGAGCGGGAGCGCGTCGGTGAGGCCGGCCGCTTCGAGCGCCAGCACGTCGAAGCCGCCCCTTTGGTGGAGGAGCCGCGTGAGTGCGTTCCGAACGAGGAAGGCAGCGCCGTCCCCGTGCGTGGGCTCGCCGAGGGCGACGACGCGGGCGCCGGCGAAGGCGTCGAGGAACGGGCCAGACGCCGGGCTGGCAGTGTCGGCGAGGAGGCCGTCGAGCGGGACGAGGTGGGCTGCGACGTAGGCCGCTCGGACGCTATCGGCGGGCGCGGGCTGCGCGGCAGCGGTGCCCATGAGGAGGGCGAGACCAGCGGCGAGGACGAGACGCATCGGGTTCGGGCGGGGCCTCTACGACAGCTAGCCCGCCCGTCCGTTGCCAGCCTGCGTCCAGTCCGCGAGCGCCCGGTGCTTGACGGCCTCGCCGAACAGGCACAGCCCGGCGTTGACGACGCACAGCGCGGCCGTCCCGTAGAGGACGAACGGCTCGCCGCGCCCCTTCCGCAGCGTGGCCTCGCCGACGAGCGACAGGCCGAACCCGACCGTCGCCAGCCCGGCCGGGGCGAACCGCCGCCACGTCCTCAAGTGTGGCTCAACAGCGCGGGCCGGCGCGGGTGGCGAGGGCTGGGGGACGGCGGAGAGGGCGGGGTCGGGCATCGAACCGGGGTCGGGGCGGGGCGTCCTAGACGGCCGCGCCCCCCGCCCGTTCCCCATGCCCGACCGCCTCGCCAGTCTCCGCCAGTCCTACGAGCGCGGGGCGCTCGACGCCGCCGACCTCCCCGACGCGCCGCTCGACCTGTTCCGCGCGTGGTTCGCCGACGCCGAGGCCGCCGGTACGCACGAGCCCAACGCCATGACGCTAGCGACCGTCGGCCCAGACGGGGCGCCCTCGGCCCGGATCGTCCTGCTCAAGGGGGCCGACGAGCGGGGGTTCGCCTTCTACACAAACCACGAGAGCCGGAAGGGCCGCGAGCTCGACGAGCGCCCGCGCGCCGCGCTCGTGTTCTGGTGGCCGGAGCTCGAGCGGCAGGTCCGCGTCGAGGGCCGGGCCGAGCGGGTGCCCGAGGCCGAGGCCGACGCCTACTTCGCGAGCCGCCCGCGCGCGAGCCGCCTCGGCGCCTGGGCGAGCCCGCAGAGCCAGCCGATCCCCGACCGCTCCGTCCTCGACGAGAAGTGGGCGGCGGCCGAGGCCGCGCACGGGGACGACGTGCCGCGCCCGCCGCACTGGGGCGGCTGGCGCGTCGTCCCCCTGTCCGTCGAGTTCTGGCAGGGGCGGACGAGCCGGCTCCACGACCGCCACGTCTACCGCCGCGACGCGGCCGCCGCCAGCGGCTGGCGGACCGAGCGGCTGGCGCCCTAAGCCGCCTCCGCCTGCCCTTCCCCGTCCCGATTGTCCGCCACGCCGCGGACGTTCGTGACGACGAGGAACGCCTGGAGGGCGACGAGCGCCCACGCCGCGTCGTGCCAGCCCCACGCCACCCACAGCCCGTTCGAGACGAGGAACAGGCCGAACCCCCACAGCCGCCGCCGCCGCTCGTCCGAGGCGACGAGCCAGCCGGCGAGGACGGTGACGACGAACGCGGGCCACTGGAGGAAGTCGAGCCAGTCCATGCGCAGGGGGAGGAGCGGGCACGGCCAACGAGCCGTGTTGGCGACGGGTCCGCGCCCGGCGCGGCTCAGGGACGCCCGGAGGCCGCCCGGCTGCCCGCCCCCGCGCAGGCGGGGCGCATCCGCCAGCCGGGCGGGCGGGTCATCCCAACTCCGGGAGGGGGTGTAGAGGAAGGGCGGCCTCCCCCCCACCTCCGACCTTCTCCCTCCCGCCAGACCCGAGCGAGACAGAGCGACCGGGCTCGGTTGGGAGCTACGCGGTTGCCCTTCCTCCTCCCTTGAGGGAGGTGTCGGCGGCCACGCGGAGGGCGTCGGCCGAGCGCTGGCGGACTCTGCCAGCGTGAACTGCCGGCCGAGACGGACCGCCAGCCGGGACGGACACCCCCACCGCTCACGTCCTCTCGGCATCAGGCCGTGACGGGCGCCCGGCGCCGGGCCTCGCCGCCCGGACCCGCGCTCTCCGGCCGCGCGAGGACGGCCTCCCAGTCCAGCCGGCCCGTCGCCTGCATCACCACAAAGAGGGTCGCCACAGAGAGGAGCGTGACGGCGAGCCCGGTGAACCCCTCCAGGAAGAACGTGGCCGCGAACGCGACGAGGTAGACGAGGTGCGCGCCCCCGACCTCGACGACGGCGAACCGCGCGCCGGCCACGAGCCGGACGTACGACACGACGAGCCCGAGGCTGGCCGCCGACGCCGCCAGCATGGCCGCCCCGACCGAGACGTGGTCCACGAGGTAGGCCAGGAGCAGGTGGAACGCGAAGCACGCCGCCCCGAGGAAGAAGTAGTGCATCGGGTGGAGCCGGACGCCCCGGAGCAGCGAGAGCACGAACACGGCGAAAAAGAACAGGAACAGCGAGACGGGCGCGAAGAACGTCACGCGGCTCACCCACGGGCCCGGGTTGAGGCGCTGCGGCATCGCCACGCCCAGGTCGGCCGAGGCGACGAGCGTCCCGTAGTCCCACACGAGCCGCCAGCCGCGCCCGTCGCGCGCCTTCGCCGTCGGCGAGAGCGTGCCCTCGGGGAAGTCGATCTCGGCGACGTCCGTCGTGACCGCGAGGCGGACGTCGCGCGACGTCCGCACGCCGCCGGCCGGCGCGGGCGTCCCGCTGGCGGGCTCGATCACCGAGTGGGCGTTGCGCTTCGGGGCGAGGGCGTAGCGCCACGTCCCCACGCCCTGCGACCCGTAGCGGACGCGGACCTCGGCGGCCTCGCCGGGCGCCAGTTCGAGCGTGTGCCCGATCTGCCCGCCCTCGGCGTCGACCGGGACGGCCCGGCCGTCCACCTTCAGCGAGAGGTCGGAGAGGACGGGCGAGGCGTCG
The DNA here is from genome assembly GCA_964504495.1 of uncultured Rhodothermales bacterium. Lineage (GTDB taxonomy): Bacteria > Bacteroidota > Rhodothermia > Rhodothermales > Rubricoccaceae > Rubrivirga. Next base: position 5,442 of record CAZDFV010000077.1, on the reverse strand, counting down.
GGGAGGGGGAAGGCGAACGCGAACCGGCCGGCCTCCTCGCCCACGTTCTCGACCCGGTACCGGCCCTCAAAGCCGACGGTGTAGGTCGGGTGCCACATCAGCCCCTTTTTCCGGTGCTCCAGGTCGAGGTCGGCCGTCAGGTCGCTGCCCGCGAGCGGGACCGGCGTGCGGACGTCCTCGGTCACGGTCTCCTCGACCGTCTGAACCGTCCCGTCGTCGGCGAGGGCCTCGCGCTGGACCGTCCGCTCGCGCTCGTCGAGGCGGACGACGGTCGGGGCCTCCTGGACGAGCGGGCCGCCCCACATCCCCCCGAGCGCGCCGCGCACGGTGGCGCCGGACGTCTCGGTGCGGTGGACGACGGTGCCGCCCAGGACCATCCAGGCGGCGGAGCAGCAGGCGAAGATGAAGGCGATGGCGATGAGGCGCTTGATCATGGCGGTGGGGTGGTGGAGTCGGTCGGCTGGCGAGGCCCGCCAGCGGGAAGAGGAGTCAGGCGGCGACGGCGAGGCCGCCGAACCGGCGCTGGCGGCCGGCGAAGTCGTCGAGGGCGGCCCGGAGCGTCTCGGCCGTGACGTCGGGCCAGAGCGTGTCGAGAAAGAGGAGCTCGGCGTAGGCGCTCTCCCACAGGAGGAAGTCGCTCAGCCGGCGCTCGCCGCCCGCGCGGACGAGGAGGTCCACGGGCGGGGCCGGGGCGCCGTCGGGGTGGAGCGCGGCGGCGAGGGCACGCTCGAAGGCCGCGTCGGTGGGCGGGCCGCTGGCGGCGCGTTCCGCCCACTGCCCGGCGGCCTCGCGGATCGACCACCGCGCCGAGTAGTCGGCGGCCACGCGGAGCAGGAGCCGCTGCCCGCCGCGCGTCTCCCACTCGGCCCGAGCCGCCGCCGTGCGGACCGCCAGCGGCAAGCGGTCACGGCGGCCCACGAGTTGGAGCCGGACACCGGCCCGCTTCAGGCGCGGCGCCTCAGCCCGGAGGTGCTGGCCGAGGAGCGCCATCAGCGCCCCGACCTCAGCCGGCGGCCGCTTCCAGTTGTCGGCTGAGAAAGCGTAGACCGTGAGCGTGCCCACGCCCAGGCTCGGCGCGGCCTCGACGACGCAGCGAAGGGCCTCAGCGCCGGCCCGGTGGCCGGCCGGACGCGGGATGCCACGGTGCTCGGCCCAACGGCCGTTCCCGTCCATGACGCAGGCGAGGTGGAGGCCGGGAGGGATGGATTGACTTTGCATGTCAAAGTGGAGAGGCGTGAGAACGGACCGCGCGGCGGCGACCGAGGCTAGAAGACGAGGGGGAATCCGAGCACGACGGCGGCGCCCCACGCGGCGTAGACGGTGAGGAAGCGGGCCGTCCAGGCGTCGTCCGGCCCCGGCCCCCGGCCGAGGGCCCGCCGCGCGAGCGGGAGCACGAGCCCGGCAAAGTGCGTGGCGACGAGCGCGTTCAGGCCGACGACGGCGAGCCGGTTCGGCGTCAGCCCGCCGCCCAGCCGGTCGACGATCTGAACGAACGCCGCGAGGTCCGCGACGAGCGCGACGGCGACGAGCGCGGCGGCGACCACGTCCGTCCAGTGGCGGCGCACGTCCGGCCGCTCGGCCTCTATCAAGACGACGAGGGCGAGGACGGCCACGAGCGCTACGTTCAGCGACAGGAGCGCGTCCCGGTCCTCCAGCCCGCCGCTCGCGAGGAGCACGGGGAGGTAGACCGCGAACACGGCGAGGGCGAGCGGCCCGAACGTCCGCGCCACGAGCGGGGCCACGCGCGCCGCCCCGACCCGTCCCCCCGCGGCGAGCGCCCCCACCGGCAGCACCCCGAGCGCCCCGTACACGACAATCCACTCGAACAAGACTACCTCCACCGACACACCGATCGCGCTGAACAAGAACCCCGTGATCGCCACGAGCACCACCCCGCCCAGCAGGAAGAGCGCCGCGAGCGCCGCCGTCTCGCCGACGAGTTGGAGGTAGGCCATGCGCGCAGGCACGTTCCGCCATCGGTCGCCGAGCGCGGCCACGCCCGCCAGCGACAGGAGCAAGAGCGGCACATGCAGCGACGAGAGCGTCCCGACGTACATGTCGATCGGCCGGACAGCCTGGACCGCGAGGAGGAGCCCCGCCCCGCTGGCGAGCGCCGCCAGCATGCGGCCCGGCGGCCGGTACCGGAGGGCGAACAACACGAGGAGCGGGCCGACCGCCATGAAGGGGAGGAACCGCTGCCAGAAGTCCTGGGCCCGTTCCCAGTCGTGGTTCGGCGAGTCCCAGACGTCCCACCCGATGAGGTCCGGGACCTTCGCCCACGTCCCCACCACGGCAACGAGCCCGACGACGGCCCCCCAGAGCGCGCGGGACTGCACGGGCGTCAGCGTCTCGGCCCAGGTCCACCCCGGCTGCGCAGTAGGCTCCGGCGCGGCCCGCGACGGGTCCACGTCCAGGCGGAGGGCCCACGCCTGGAGAACGAGGCTGCCTGGGGTCCGGGCCGTCGCCTCCGCCAGCGCCTCGGCAAAGGCGTCCGGGCGCTCGCGGTAGGCCCGCTCCAGGGCGGGCGGGTCGTGCTGGAGGGCGAGGACGGTGTCGGCGATCATACTTTAAAACGCAAAGTTGACAGTCAAATGAGAGATGGCTCAGGACGAACGGGCGGTGCGGATCACGGCCTCCATCTGGTCGAGGTACGCCCCGAGCGCCTCGCGCCCGGCCGCCGTCAGCGCGTACTCCGTCAGCGGCGTCCGGTCGGAGACCGACTTGCTGACGGCGACGTAGCCGGCCTCCTCCAGCTTCCGCGCGTGGACGGAGAGGTTGCCGTCGGTCAGGTCGAGGACCGTCCTGAGGTCGGTAAAGGAGGTCGTCCCGCCAGCAGCGAGCGCGCTCAAGATTCCGAGCCGCACCCGCTGGTGGACGACGGGGTCGAGGTCGGGGAGCGCGGGCGGCGTGGGCCGCGGGGCCCGCCGGGCGGTCTTCTTCTTCGACATGGATCTAGCCGCCGTGGCGGCGGGCGATGAGGGCGCCGAAGACGACGTGGAGGCCGCCGAACCCGGCCGCCATGAAGGCGTCGCCCCAGGCCGCGGGCGCGAGGAGCGCCAGCACGCCGGCGAGCATGAACAGGCTGCCCAGCATCGGGATCAGCCGGATCGAGAACATCCCGGCCGAGGCCACGCCCGCCCCGTAGAGGAGGAGCCAGAGGCCCGGCAGGAGCTGGCGGCTGGCCGTGCGGAGCGGCTCGGTCCGGGCGAAGTACTCGCCGGACGCGCCCACCTCGTACCCGTAGATGGCGACGGTGAGGACGAGCCCGACGAAGAGCGACGGCGCTAGCCCGAGGACGAACTTCCGCCCGGCCCCGCTGAGGAGCGGGTCACCGCCGCGGCGGGCCTTCGCCCAGGTCGTCCACACGCCGATGACGACGGCGACGTGCGCGGCGGCCGTCCACACCATGAGCCAGTCCCAGACCGTCGTCTGGACCGAGGCGAAGGCCGCCGCGGCGAGCGCCGTCGCGCCCATCCCGACGCCGCCCCAGCCGGGGACGGCCGTGAAGGTCCCCGAGCGCGCCATCGTCTCGCGGATAAACCGGAGGCTGGAGGCGGCCGCGTCGTCCGGGGGGACGGCGGGCTCGTGGCGACGGAGGGCGGGGCGGTCGGCGGGCATAGGGCCTGGCTTTGCGTTCCAAAGTAGAGCCTCCACTTTGCGTTGTCAAGTCCGTCCGCTGCGTGCCTCCTCGACCGGCTGCCAGGGGGCACCGACCGGGGCCCTCCGCCCCGTCGTTTCCCCGAGGACCGAGCGGAGCTTGGTCAAGGCGCCCTCCCCCCGCCCCCCTCCCGGTGGGAGGGGGAGACCTGGAGTGCGGCGTCCGACCTACCCACTCCTCAATGTTCCGACCGCGGCCCGTCTCCCGACCCCTCGCTGACCGCTGCCGCGGAGGGCTTGACTGCTGACGGTCGCCTCCGACCTCCTACAGCCGGATGGCGCAGAAGGCGCGGAGTAGCCGAGGACAGGCGTAAGCCATCGCTCTTTCAGACCGGGTCCCCTCTCCCCGAGGGAGAGGGATAGGGTGAGGGGTCAGCCAAGCGACTCTCCCTAGCCGGAGCCGTCGCGAGCCGGGCGCCGGAGTTCGCCCTTGACGCGGGCGCTCCCTGGCGCGTACCCTTGGCGCATGACCGCCGTCCGCCCCATCGCCGCGCCCGCCTATCCGTTTACCGGGTATGCGTTTATGCGTCCGGCGGGCCGGAGGCACACGGGGTAGCGCACCTCCCCCGTCCCCCTCTCCGAGAGCCCGCCCGCCCCGGCGGGCTTTTTTGTTGCCCCTGCCATGCCCGACCTCGACCACCTCCGCGCCGACCTCGACGCCCTCGACCGCCGCCTCGTCGACGCCCTCGCCGAGCGCCAGCGGCTCGTGGACGACGTCGCCACGCTCAAGGCGGACGACGGGGCCCTCCCCCTCCGCGACCCGGGCCGCGAGCGGGCCCTCCTCGCCCGGATCGCCGCGCTGGCGGAGGACGCCGGCGTGGACGGCTACTTCGCCCAGACGCTCTACCGGCAGATCCTCCGGCACTCGGTCCGGTTCCAGGCGGCGCGGCAGAGCGGCGCGGGCGCGCCTCGGGTGGTGTACCAGGGCGAGCCGGGGTGCTACAGCCACGCCGCCGCGCGCCACCACTTCGGGGCCGTCCCGGGCGTGGCCTTCGACGGGGCGCGGACGTTCGAGGCCGCCGTCGACGCCCTCCGCCGCGGCGAGGCCGACCGGGCGTTCCTGCCGGTCGAGAACACGACGGCCGGGCCGATCCCGGGCGTCTACGACCTGCTCGTCGAGCCCGGGCTCCACCTCGTCGGCGAGGAGGTCTTGCGCGTCGAGCACTGCCTGCTGGCGTGCGCCGACGTCCCGCTCTCGCGCGTCCGGCGCGTCGGGTCGCACGCGCAGGCGCTCGCGCAGTGCAGCGAGTTTCTGGCGTCGCTCGACGGCGTCCGCATCGACGCCGAGGACGACACGGCGGGGGCGGCCAAGGGCGTGGCCGAGGCCGGCGACGAGACGCGCGCGGCGATTGCGGGCGAGGACGCGGCCGAGCGCTACGGGCTCCACGTGATCAAGCGGAACGTGGCGAACCGGAAGGACAACCTCACCCGGTTCGTCGTCGTCGCTCGGGAGCCGCTCGAGCACGACGAGCGGCTCCCGCACAAGACGTCGCTCGTGCTGACGACGGGCCACGAGCACGGAGCCCTCGCGGCCGTCCTGCAGGCGCTCGCCGACGGCGGCCTGAACCTGACGAAGCTGGAGAGCCGGCCGTCGCGCGTGAACCCGTGGGAGTACGCGTTCTACGCCGACGTCGAGGGCGGACTCCACGAGGCCCGGGTCCGCGACGCGGTCGAGGCGGCCGAGGCGCAGGCGGCGTCGCTCCGCGTGCTCGGGTCGTACCCGGCGTTCCAGCCCGAGACGGCCCGCGCGGCGCTGGCGCCGGCGGCCGGCGCGCCGGCCTCTCG
>CAZDFV010000076.1:0-12210 GCA_964504495.1 uncultured Rhodothermales bacterium | reverse complement strand
CTCCTGCGAAACACGGAGTTGACGATACGTCGCTTCGGGGATCACGTAGTACCAATCGGCGAATCGCTGATTCAGTTCGCGGACGCGGCGCCGGGCGACCTCGTCGTGCCCGAGCCGCTGGCGGTGCGGGCGCCCGAGGGTGAGGCCTCGGGCTTCTTGCTGCTCCCGTGGATCGAGCGGGGCCGGGCGTCGGCCGAGGACGGGCGGCGGTTCGGGGCGGCGCTGGCGACGCTCCACCGGGCCCAGGCCCCGGGCAGCGGCCGCTACGGCTGGCACGCGGACAACTGGATCGGGAGCAAGCCGCAGCGGAACGGGTGGGTCGAGAGCTGGCCCGCGTTCTTCGGCGAGCAGCGGCTCCGCGCGCAGGCCGAGACGGTCCGCCAGCGGGGCGCGTGGGACGCGGCGTGGGACGGCCTTCTCGACCGGCTGGTGGATCGTTTGCCTGAGCTTCTGCCCGAGCGCCCGCCGCCGTCGCTCCTCCACGGCGACCTGTGGGGCGGGAACGCCCTTGCGACCGCGGACGGGCGCTCGGCGATCATCGACCCGGCCGTCTCCGTCGGCCACCGCGAGGCGGACCTGGCGATGACGGAGCTGTTCGGCGGGTTCTCGGCGCCGTTCTACGAGGGCTACCGGGAGGCGTGGGGGTTGGAGCCGGGCTACCCCGAGCGCCGAGAGGTCTACAACCTGTTCCACCTGATCAACCACCTCACGCACGGGCCGAGCTACCGACAGCCGGTCGAGGCGACGCTCCGGCGGTTCAGCTAAGGGGTCTGGGCGGTAGGGGTTAGCCTCAGGCCGTCTCTATGCGGGGTGGGTTAACGTTACGGTAACGTTGCTCACGCCGTCATGCACCTCAATGACCTGTCTCCACAAAACGACCTCACCCTCTGGACTGGCGGTTGGGATTCGACCTACCGCGTCCTCCAGCGGGCCGTCGTAGAGGCACGCCCGGTCCGCCCCGTCTACGTCGTCGACCGGGAGCGGGGCTCGTCCTACATGGAGGTCCGGGCGATCAACGGGGTACTCCTCGATCTTGAGGAGCGCCGTCCCGATGCCTACGCCCGGGTCGAGCCGCCCCGGTACATCGACCGCCGCGCGATCCCGCCCGACCCAGAGATCACCGAGGCGTGGGAGGCGCTCCGGGGGGCCGGGCACCGGCTGGGGAACCAGTACGAGTGGCTCCCGCGGCTCGCCCGGGCGGCGGGGTGGACCGGCGTCGAGCTTTCGATCAAGGGGTCGGGCGGGATCGCCAGCGCGTTCGGGCCTCACGTCTCACGCGCCAGTGCGGGTGCGCCCGCAGAACTCGCGCCGGACGCTCCGGCGGAGGTCCAGGTCCTCCTAGAGCGATTCGCCCTCCCGTTCTGGGGCCGATCAAAATCGGCTCTCCAGGCTCACGCTGCTCGGGAGGGTCTAAGCGACATCCTCGACGCTCACACCTGGTTCTGCTTCCGGCCGCAAGGTGGTCGGCCGTGTGGGGAATGCAACCCGTGCCGGTACGTCCTCAACGACGGCCTGGACCACCTCGTCCCACTCCGCCGGCGGCTCCGCGCCCGGGCAAAGGAGGCGGTCGCAGACGTCCGGTTCCGGCTCGGGCTCCGGACGCGCGTCCGGTCCCTGTTGGATCGCGGCCTCCGCCACTCGCTGCCCGCGCCTTGACCCAAGGCCCCGGCGGTGGCCCCCCACGGCTGCGGGTACTACAACCTCCGCGTGCGCGGCCGCCGCGCTGGCGGCGTCCTCCGAACGGGGACCAGGAACGATTAGGCATTCAACGCTGGGGAGAGCCAGGATTATGAGACCGCGTGCCATATTCAAGCTAGAGGCGAAGGCGGTCCGGCTCCGGACGGTCGCCGGCGGTCCTGACAGCAAGGGGCCTCGTCAAATAGCCCGCGAACTGGCCGCCCTCCGTCGCTACGGGATGACGCCGCGGTATTACCTCGAGCGGCGCCTCTACGAACGCGTGGCCGGCGACCCTGCCAACTACCTCGCCGCCGCTGAGCAAGAGGCGCTCAAGGACGCTAAGCGCCGGCAGGAGGGGCGCTACCGGGTCTACGACGACAAGACGCTCTTTGACGACCACTACCACCGGTCTAGCGATTCTGAGGGCGAGCCGTTCCCGCTCCCAGAGTTTCTCGGTGAGACGCGTGCCGGCCGGCTCCTTCGTGCGGGGCACAGCGAGGTCCCCCTAGAGGACCGGGATGGTTTTGCCGACGCCCTGGCCGGGATGATCGAGCGGTCACCGACCGGGTGCGTCTTCGCCAAGCCGGCCGTCGCCAACAAGGGGGCCGGGGCTCTCCTGGTTTCCCAGAGCCCCTCCGGCGAGAAGGTTGAGCAGGTCCGGCAGGCTGCGGCCGGTGTCGACTACCTCTTCCAAGGAGCGGTCGCCCAGCACCCCGAACTCAACCGACTCCATCCCAACTGCCTCAACACGCTCCGAATCATCACGGGCATGAGTCGCAACGGGTCCTTCCCTGTCCTCTCCGTTGTCCTCCGGGTCGGCCGGGGAACCCAGCCCGTCGACAACACGCATGCCGGAGGTTTCGTCGCGGGGGTCCACCGAGAGACGGGGCGGCTCCGTCCGCAGGTCCGCTCGCTCTACCGGTACGGCGACGCCCCGGCCACGCGGCACTCGGGGTCGGGGGTCCCGTTTGGCGAGTTCGTCGTCCCCCATTTCGCTGAGGCCGTGGCGCTTGCGCAACGGGCTCACCCCCGGCTCCCCCTCCTCTACGCTGGATGGGACGTCGGGATTACGCCCGACGGCCCCGCCCTCATCGAAGGGAACAAGAACCCCGCTCTACTCATGATGGAAGTCGCCAACGGCGGGTTCAAAAGAGACCCCGTCACGCGCCAGTTCCTGACGGAGCAGGGGGTCCCGGCCGCTGAGCGCGGCGCTCCACGCCGGTCCTACAGGGCCGGTTGGCGCCGGCCGCTACGCCTCCGCCAGCGCGGCGTGGGCCGCCGCTAGTCGGGCGACGGGCACCCGGTACGGCGAGCAGCTCACGTAGTCCAGCCCGACCTCGTGGAAAAAGGCGACCGACTGGGGCTCGCCCCCGTGCTCGCCGCAGACGCCCAGCTTGAGGTCCGGCCTCGACTGGCGGCCCTTCTCGACGGCGAGGCGGACGAGCCCGCCGACGCCGTCGCGGTCGAGCACCTGGAACGGGTCGTGCGCGAGGACCCCGCCCTCGACGTACGTCGACAGAAACCGGCCGGCGTCGTCGCGGCTGAGGCCGAACGTGGTCTGCGTGAGGTCGTTCGTCCCGAACGAGAAAAAGTCGGCGTGCTCGGCCACGGCGTCGGCGGTGAGGCAGGCGCGGGGGAGCTCGATCATCGTCCCAACGAGAAAGTCGACGGTGCAGCCCTTCTCCCGAAACACGTCGGCGGCCGTCTCGCGGACGACGGCGCCCTGGTCCTCGAGCTCGGCGGCGGCCGAGACGAGCGGGACCATCACCTCGGGGCGGACGTCGACGCCGGCGTCCTGGACGTCGCAGGCGGCCTCGAACAGGGCGCGGGCCTGCATCCGGGTGATCTCGGGGTAGAGCAGGCCGAGCCGGCAGCCGCGCATCCCTAGCATCGGGTTCTGCTCGCTGAGCCGCTCGACCTGGCGGAGGAGCGCCCGCGCCGTGGCGGACTCGTCGAGGAGCCGGTCCATCTCCTCCAGCGTGGCGGCCGCCTTCAGCGCCAGCTTCAGCTCGCCGACACGGCCGTGGAGGTCCAGGAGGCTCGGCAAAAACTCGTGGAGCGGCGGGTCGAGCAGGCGGACGGTGACGGGGTGCCCGCCCATCGCGCGGAAGATGCCGGCAAAGTCCTCGCGCTGGAGCGGGAGGATTTTTCTCAGGGCCGCCTCGCGGGCGCCGGCCCCGTCGGCCAGGATCATCTCGCGGACGGCCGCCAGCCGCTCGTCGCCAAAAAACATGTGCTCGGTCCGGCACAGGCCGATCCCAGCCGCGCCGAACAGGCGGGCCGCGCGGGCGTCCTCCGCCGTGTCGGCGTTTGCGCGGACGCCGAGGCGGCGGTGGCGGTCGGCCCAGGTCATGAGCTGGTGGAAGTCCTCGCCGAGCTCGGGCTGGGCGGTCGGGACCTGGCCGACGAGGACGCGACCGCTCGACCCGTCGACCGTGACCCAGTCGCCGGCGACGAGCGTCGTGCCGTCGACGGCCAGGCGGCCCTGGGCGGCGTCGATCTCGAGCGCCTCGGCCCCGGCCACGCACGGCGTCCCCATGCCGCGGGCGACGACGGCGGCGTGGCTGGTCATCCCCCCGCGCGCGGTCACGACGGCGACCGAGGCCACGAGCCCGTGAAAATCGTCCGGCGACGTCTCGTGGCGGACGAGGACGACGGGCTCGCCCTCGGCCGCGCGGGCCTCGGCCTCGTCGGAGGTGAAAGCGAGGCGGCCCTGGGCGGCGCCGGGGCTCGCGGGCAGGCCCTCCGCCAGCACCTCGGCCGGGGCGTCCGGGTCGACGGTCGGGTGGAGGAGGCCGTCGAGGGCGTCGGGCGAGACGCGCCGGACGGCCGTGGCCTCGTCGATCGTCCCCTCGGCCACCATGTCGACGGCGACGCGGACGGCGGCCGCCCCGCTCCGCTTGGCGGTCCGCGTCTGGAGGAGCCAGAGCCGGCCCTGCTCGACGGTGAACTCGACGTCCTGGACGTCGCCGTAGTGCGCCTCCAGCCGCCCGGCGATCTCGCGGAACTGGCGGAAGGCGTCGGGGAGCTCGGCCTCCATCTCGGCAATGGGCTTGGGCGTCCGCGTGCCGGCGACGACGTCCTCGCCCTGGGCGTTGAGGAGGTACTCGCCGTAGAGCGTCTTCTCGCCGGTGGAGGGGTCGCGGGTAAAGGCGACGCCCGTCCCCGAGTCCCAGCCCATGTTTCCAAAGACCATCGCCTGGACGGTCACGCCCGTCCCGATCTCGTCCGAGATGCCGTGGACCCGGCGGTAGGTCCGGGCGCGCGGGTTGTCCCACGACTGGAACACGGCGGCGATCGCTTGGCGGAGCTGCTCGCCGGGGTCCTCGGGAAAGTGCTTCCCGTGCTGCTCGGCGAAGACGCGGCGCTTGGAGGCGTCGATCACGCGGCGGAGGGCGTCGGAGTCGAGGTCGGTGTCGCGCCCGCCCTCCGTTTTGTGCTTTTCGCGGTCGAGGGCGCGCGCGAACGCCTCGGCCGGGACGCCCATCACGATCTCGCCGAACATGGCGATAAACCGCCGCTGCGCGTCGAGGGCGAACCGCTCGTCGCCCGTCTGCGCCGCCAGCCCGGCGGCCGTCTCGTCGGTCAGCCCCAGGTTGAGGACCGTGTCCATCATCCCCGGCATCGACACGGCCGCGCCGGAGCGGACGGAGACGAGGAGCGGGTTCTGGGGGTCGCCGAAGCGGCGGCCGGTCGCCTCCTCGACGGCCGCGAGCGCCTCGCGCGTCTGGGTCCACAGGCCCTCCGGGAAGTGCTGGCCGTTCGCCCGGTAGGCGTTGCACGCCTCGGTCGTGATCGTGAACCCGGGCGGGACCGGCAGCCCGGCCGCCGTCATCGCCGCCAGCCCGGCGCCCTTCCCGCCGAGGAGCCCCTTGTCGCCGGCGGGCGCGTCCTCGAACGAGTAGACCCAGACGTGGTCGCGGTTGGTCGGGTCGGCGGCGGGCGCGGGCGCGGTGTCGGTCGGCATCGGCGGGGTGGGGCGGGGAGCCGAGTCTACCCCGCGGCGTCCGTCTCGGTCCCGATCTAGCGAAGTTTCGCTCCGTTCTGCACCAGAGCCGGACGGTCACGCCCTCCGTTCAGCGCACGCCCGCCGCGCTGGCGGCCCGGCTCCGCCAGCCGGCAGGTCACGAGGCTGACCGCCCCTCTCACCCTGAGCGGAAGTGACTGCGGCGACGCGCCGCAGCCAGGAATCTCGACGCGGTCCCGCAGCCGTAGATGTCGGCGCCGACAGCGCGGGAGGCTGGCAACGAGAGTCCTCCCCCTGGACAGGGGGAGTCCCCGGAGGGGGGGGGGTAGACCGGGCAGCGTGTGGGCCCGTGGCCCGGCACTGCGCTCCGACCGATCGACCACCCCGCGCGCGTCCGCGCGCTTGCCCCTCCTGTCCAGGAGGGGGACTGGACTCGGAAGGTACAGAGCGGCCTCCGGAAAGACGCCGCCCTCCGCTCTGCCCGAGCCGCCAGCGGCTTAGGCGGCGGCCCGGCGCTCGGTCGCCTCGGCCACGGCGTCGAGCGAGAACGCCTCGAGCGTATCGAGGACGAGGTCGGCCGCGTCCAGCTTCTCGGCGGCGTACCGGCCCGTGGCGACGGCGACGGCCGTGGCCCCGACGGCCCGGGCGCACGCGATGTCGCGCGGCGTGTCGCCGATGATGACGAGGTCGGCGGGGTCGACCTCGCGCCCGAACCGCTCGGACGCCCGGCGCGCGGCGACGGCCGGGAGCGCGTTCCGGTCCGCGCTGTCGCTCCCGAACGCGCCGAACGGGAGCTCGGCCTCGCCCAGGTCCACGCGGCCGATCTTGGCGTAGGCGAGCGGGCGGAGGTTGCCGGTGAGCATCCCCATCTCGGCCCCGTCGCCGGCCAGCTGGCGGACGAGGTCGACGGCGCCGGGGAGCGCGTCGACCGTCGCCTCGGGGAGGGCCCGCTCCATCTCGGCCCGGTACGCCTCGCCGAAGCGCGGCGCCAGCGCGTCGAGGTCGTCGCCCACGTCGAGGCCGCACCGCCGGCCGGCCTCCAGGACCTCGCGGAAGATCTGCTGGTCGGTCTTGCCCGAGAACTGGATGTCGGAAAAGTCGAACGTGCCGCCGACGGTCTCGCGGAGCGCGGCCTCGACCGAGCGCCGGCCGACGCCGTGCGTGTGGAGGAGCGTGCCGTCGATGTCGAAGAGGAGAACGGGCATGCGCGCGGGGGGAGGGCGGGACGGAAAGAGACGGCGTGGACGACGCGGGCGAGAAAAACTTTCGGGCAACTCGCGTCCGTCCGGCTGGCGCCGGCGCTCGCTAGCCGGGCACCTTCAACAGCCAACAGCCAACAGCCAACAGCCAACAGCCAACAGCCAACAGCCAACAGCCAACCGCGACAACCCGTTGGCGCCGGCCGGCGTTAGAGTGCTGCTCAAGATGATCTACGTCCCCCCCCCCTTGTCATCCTGAGCGCCAGCGAAGGATCTCAACGGAAGACGTCGAGCCTTTCGGCACCGGCGCCTACGATTGCAATACCGCGTTGAGATCCTTCGCTCCGCTCAGGATGACACCTCCCTGGACAGTGCACTAGCGTGCCGCACAGCCTCCGACGACCGACGATGGCCGACGCCCCGACCCTCTTCGACGACCCCACGCCCCCCGCTGGCGACGACGCCCGCCAGCCGGACACGCTCGACGCCGAGGTCTCCATCACCCTCCCCGACGACGCCGACGATTTCGACGCCATCGAGTCCGGCGACGCCCGCGAGACGCTCTTCCTCGCCGACGCGATGGCCTTGGCCTACCGGGCCTTCTTCTCGATGAAGAACGCCGCGCTCACCGCCCCCGACGGCCGCGACACGCGGACGCTCTACGGGTTCGCGAGCGCCCTCCTCAAGCTCCTCGAAGACGAGCGGCCCGAGCACATCGCCGTCGTGTTCGACAAGCTGGGCGGCAAGCCGACCTTCCGCGACCAGCTCTACGACGACTACAAGGCGCACCGGCCGCCCATGCCGCCGGAGATCAAGGAGAACATCCCCCTCATCAAGCGGCTCGTCGAGGCGTTCGACATCCCGGTCCTCGAGGTCGAGGGCGTCGAGGCCGACGACGTGATCGGGACGCTCGCCAGGCGCGCCGAGGACGAGGGCGTCGACGCCGTGATCTTTTCTGCTGACAAAGATTTTCGGCAGCTCCTCAGCGACCGGGTCTCCATGCTCCGCCCGCCCTACATGGGCGAGACGTTCGACCGCGAGACGCCCGAGACCTTCCGCGAGAAGTACGGCGGGCTCGAGCCGCACCAGTTCGTCGACCTGCTGGCGCTGATCGGGGACACGTCGGACAACGTGCCGGGCGTCCCGGGCGTCGGAGAGAAGACGGCCGTCAAGCTCGTGGACGCGTACGGCGACGTGGAGACGATCATCGAGCACGCCCAAGACCTCAAAGGGAAGCGCGCGCGCGAGGGGATGACCCAGCACGCCGACGACGCGCGCCTGAGCAAGAAGCTGGTCACGATCCGCACTGACGTCCCGCTCGACAACGCGGACGGCGAGCCGCTCGACTGGCACACGCTTCGCCGGACCGACCCGGACCTCGACGAGGTCAACGCGCTCTTTGATGAGGTCGGGTTCGGGGCCCGCCTCCGCGACCGCGTGAGGGACTACGCCGCCGGGCGCGAGCGCCAGCGGGGCGGGGGCGGCCGGCGCTCCTACACCGCGCTCCCTGAGGACGACCCGTCGCTCAGCTTCGACTTCGGCCCGTACGAGCCGGTCTCGGCGCTCGATGCCGACGCCGTGGCCTACACGACGGTCTACGAGCGCGACGAGCTGGAGGCCGCCGACGCGCTCCTCGACGGCGCCGAGCGGCTCAGCTTCGACACCGAGACCACGAGCACGGACCCGATGCACGCCAGTCTCGTGGGCATCTCGCTGGCGAAGGAGGAGAAGCGGGCGGTCTACGTACCGACGCCGATCCCCGACGGGACGCCGACCGAGACGGCCGTCGAGCGACTGGCGTTGGCGTTGAAGGACGCCGCGCTCCCCAAAGTCGGCCACAACATGAAGTACGACCTCGTGGTCATGAAGCGGCACGGCGTCGATGTCGCCGGGCCGATCTTCGACACGATGATCGCGCACTACCTCCTCAACCCGGAGGCCAGCCACAAGCTGGATGACGTCTCCAGCTTCCACCTCAACTACCGCCCGCAGCCGATCACCGACCTCATCGGGACGGGCAAGAACGCGCTCAACATGCGCGACGTGCCGGTCGAGGACGTCGGCCCGTACGCCTGCGAGGACGCCGACATCGCCCTCCGCCTCGTCCCCGTCCTCACCGACGCGCTCAGGGAGATGGACGACGGCGAGGGCCGGCTTCTGCAGATCGCCGAAGAGATCGAGTTCCCGCTCGTCCGCGTCCTGGCCGACATGGAGATGGCGGGCGTCAAGATCGACGAGGGGGTGCTCGCCGAGATCCGCGCCGGCCTCGACCGCCAGCTCGGGGAGCTCGAGGAGAAGATCACGGAGATGGCGGGCCGCCCGTTCGGGATCGGCTCGACGAAGCAGCTCGCCGAGGTCCTCTTCAACGACCCGCCGACGGAGGAGGACCGGGCGGCCGCGAAGCAGTGGGAGCAGGACGTCCGCGACAACGAGGCCGGCGAGGTCGCGGGCGACCCCGACGCCAAGCCCAAGACGAAGAAGCAGCTGGCCGAGGAGGCCCCGACGTTCGGGATCGGGCTCGCGCCGAAGGGGAAGACGAAGACGGGCCGGCCGAAGACGGACGAGAAGGTGCTCGCCGAGCTCGCGCAGGAGCACGACCTGCCGGGCCTCGTCCTCGACTGGCGGAAGGTGTCGAAGCTGAAGAGCACCTACGTCGACAAGCTGCCGGAGCTGGTGCACCCCGAGACCGGGCGCGTCCACACCGACTTCAACCAGGCGGTCACGGCGACGGGCCGGCTCTCGTCGAGCAACCCGAACCTCCAGAACATCCCGATCCGCACGGACCTGGGGAAAGAGATCCGGCGGGCGTTCGTGGCCGAGCCGGGGCACGTGCTGCTCGCGGCCGACTACGCCCAGATCGAGCTCCGGATCATCGCCCACATGTCGGGCGATGCCGGCCTCGTGGAGGCGTTCGCCGCCGACCGCGACATCCACACGGCGACGGCCGCGACCGTCTTCGGCGTCGACTACGACGAGGTGAAGCGCGACCAGCGGGACAAGGTGAAGCAGGTCAACTACGGCATCCCCTACGGGATCTCGGCGTTCGGGCTCGCGCAGCGCCTCCGGATCGGGAACAAGGAGGCGCAGGAGCTGATCGACCAGTACCGGGCCTCGTACCCGCGCGTGATCGAGTTTTTGGACGGGCTCCTCGACGAGGCCCGCCAGCAGGGCTACGCCGAGACGCTGCTGGGGCGGCGCCGGTACGTCCCCCAGATCACGGCCCGGAACCCGAACGACCGGGCGTTCGCCGAGCGCGTCGCCGTGAACATGCCGATCCAGGGCACCCAGGCCGACATGATCAAGAAGGCGATGATCGCCATCCACCGCCGACTGGGCGACGAGGGGATGGGCGCGCGGATGATCCTGCAAGTCCACGACGAGCTCGTCTTCGAGGTGCCCGACGCCGAGGTCGAGACACTGACCGCGCTCGTAAAAGAGGAGATGGGCGGGGCCCTCCCGCTCGGCGAGGTCCCGGTCGTGGTCGAGGTCGGCGTGGCCGACAACTGGCTCGACGCGCACTGACGTAAAACGCCCCGCTGGCGGGCGCCGCCAGCGGGCGTTGCGCCGGGCCGGCCCCGCTGGCGGGGTCGGAAACACCCGAGCGGGCACGATGGGGTATCCTCCGGCCCCCACCACTACCCCCCACCGCCGCTCAAGAGCCGATGCCGTCGTCGTCCGCACCCCCCGTCCCGACTGGCGTGCCCGGGTTCGACGTGCTGTTCGCCGGGGGCCTCCCCCGGAGCCGGATGTACCTTGTCGAGGGGGCGCCCGGGACGGGGAAGACGACGTTCGCCCTCCAGTTCTGCCGCGAGGGCGTCCGGCAGGGCGAGGGGGCCCTCTACGTCACCCTCTCGCAGCGGGCCGACGAGCTCGCGGACATCGCGGCCTCGCACGGGTGGTCGCTCGACGGCATCGACGTGCTCGGGGCCGAGACCGAGGGGCTCGGCCTCCACGACGACGACTACACGCTCCTCCACCCCGACGACGTCGAGCTCTACGACGTGATGCGGGTGATCCTCGACCGGGTCCGGGAGACCGGTCCGCAGCGGGTCGTCCTCGACTCGGCCGCCGAGGTCCGCATCCTGGCCGGCGACCCGCTCCGGAGCCGGCGCCGGTTCCTCGCGCTCAAGCACGCGCTCGGCGAGGCCGGCGTGACCGCGCTCGTCCTCGACGACCACACCGCCGAGGGGGCCGACAACGCGGTCCACTCGGTCATGCACGGCGTCGTCCGGCTCGAGCGCGAGG
Organism: uncultured Rhodothermales bacterium; assembly: GCA_964504495.1. Lineage (GTDB taxonomy): Bacteria > Bacteroidota > Rhodothermia > Rhodothermales > Rubricoccaceae > Rubrivirga. Next base: position 1,122 of record CAZDFV010000076.1, on the reverse strand, counting down.
CCCCGACGTACGGGCCGGCCTACCGGCGGCTCCACGTGCCCAAGATCCGGGGCGTCGACAACCCGACGGGGTTCCACGACTTCCGCATCTTGCGGGGCGGGCTCGAGGTCTACCCCAGCCTCACGGCGGGCCGGCGCGAGGGGTGGGCCGTCCAGGGCGAGGACGTGGGGGAGTCCGGGCCGCTCCTGAGCGGGATCGACGGGCTCGACGACCTGCTGGGCGGCGGGCTCGACTGGGGCTCGTCGTGCGTCCTCCTCGGGGCCTCGGGGACGGGGAAGTCGTCGATCGCCGCCTCCTACGCGGCCGTCGCGGCCCGGGACGGCCACCGGGCGGCGATCTACACGTTCGACGAGCGGGCCGAGACGCTCCGGGCCCGGATGGACGGGCTCGGGCTCGACCTCGGCCCGCTCCTCGGCTCGGGCGCCCTCGCCGTCCACGAGCTGAGCGCGTCGCTGATGACGACGGGCCGGTTCGTCGACCGGGTCCGCGAGGACGTGGCGGACGGGGTCCGGGTCGTCGTGATCGACAGCCTGACGGGGTTCACGCACGCCCGGCCCGATGACGACCGGGCCGACATGCAGCTCCACGACCTCCTCGCCTACCTCGGCGAGCGCGACGTGGTCACGCTCCTGACCGTCCCGCAGCACGGGCTCCTCGGGTCCGAGGTCGGCGCCGACGTCGACATCAGCTACATCGCCGACACGGTCCTCATGCTCCGCCACTACGAGGCCGGGGGGGCGCTCAACAAGGCGATCACCGTCGTCAAGCGGCGGCGGGGCGAGCACGAGCCGGAGATCCGCCAGCTCCGGATGAGCGCCGATGGGGTCACCGTGGGCGGGTCCACGTCCGAGATCCCGGGCGTGCTCACCGACGTCCCGGCCATCGGGGGCGACGTGCCCTATTAGGAGGAGCGTCGTGTAGGGGGCGGCCCCAGCCCGATGCCCCTGTGGGAGCGGCATGCGTCCGAGCCCGTACACCGCCCGCATGTCCGAGACCGCCGCCCCGCTCCACGCGCTCGTCCTGGCCCCCCGCGGCCGGGACGCCGCGCTCGCCGCGCGCTCGCTCGCCGGGCCGGGGCTGGCGGTCGAGCCGGTCACGAGCGGGGTGGCTCTGGCCGACGCG
>CAZDFV010000075.1:0-12303 GCA_964504495.1 uncultured Rhodothermales bacterium | reverse complement strand
GGGCGACGACGTCGCCGCCGTCCGCGAGGCCGCCGACGTGCTCGCCGACGCCGGCGACCTCGACGCGGCCCGGACGGCGTTCGGGCACCTCAGCGCCCCGCTCGTCCGGCTGGCGGAGGCGGCCGGCGCGGACAGGGCGAGGGGGCTCGACCCATACACGTGCGGGATGGCGCCTGGCGTCCCCGAGGGCGGCGTCTGGCTCCAACGCGAGGGCTCCACGCGGAACCCCTACTTCGGCGCCGCCATGCCAATGTGCGGGTCCGAGGCCCACGGGCACGGCGCGGAGCACGAGCACGCCGGCCACGGCCGCTAGACCGCCCCGCCGCCGCCCCGCTGGCGGCGCCCTCCGCCAGTCGCCCGCCTATGCCGACCGTCCGCCTCGCGCTCCCCGCCCTCGGCCTCGCCCTCTTGCTGGGTGGGTGCGCTGCCGTCCGCCCGCAGGCCGCGTTCGAGGACGTCCGCGAGGTTCTGGACGACCGTGTCCCGTACCGCGTGGCCTGGACGACCGGCTCAGCCGAGGACGCCGCCGCTCGGGCCGCCGTCGACTCGCTCCTGGCCGACTCGCTGACGGTCGAGGCCGCCGTCCAGGTCGCCCTCCTCAACAACCGCCGGCTCCAGGCGACGTACGAGGACCTCGGCGTCGCGCAGGCGTCGCTCGTCCAGGCCGGGCTCTTGTCGAACCCCGTCTTCGGCGGACGCGCGCTGTGGGCGCTGGAGGAGGGCGGGGCGCCGGACCTCGGGTTCAACGTGGCGTTCGAGTTTTTGGACGTCCTGTACCTCCCGCTCCGGCGGCGCGTCGCGCGGAGCGAGTACGAAGCGGCGCAGGTCCGCGTGGCCGGGGCCGTCCTCGACCTCGCCGCCCGGACGCGGGCCGCTTTCATCCGCGCTCAGGCTGATGCCGCTCGGCTGGCGATGCAGCGGCAGGTGGTCGAGAACGCCGAGGCGGGATACACCGCGAGCGCCCTCCTCCGCGAGGCCGGCAACGTGCCCGCCGTGGACGTCCTCGCCGAGCAGGCTCTGTTCGAGCAGGCCCGCCTCGACCTCCTCGTCGCCGAGGGCGCGGCCGTCGAGAGCCGCGAGGCGCTCGTCCGGCTGATGGGGCTGAGCGGACCGGCCGCCGCGCTCGACCTGAGCGGTGCGCTCCCGCCCGTGCCGGCTGCCAGCCCGCTCCGGTTCGTCCGCGTCTCCTCCGACGGTCCGCTCCCCGGCGCCGTCGTGGACGTGGCCGCCCTTGAACGGGCCGCCGTCGAGGCCAGCCTCGACCTGGCCGCGGCCCGTCAGGACGTCGAGACGTTCGCCCGCCGGTTGGGGGTGACGAACGTCGAAGCCATGCTCCCCGAGCTGGAGGTTGGCGGGGAGGTCGAGCGCGAGGAGGGCGAGTGGGAGGCGGGGCCGGAGGTCGAGATCGCGCTCCCCTTGTTCGACCAGGGCCAGGCCCGCCGGGCCGCCGCCCGCGCCGAGCTGAGGCGCCGCCGGGCTCTCTACTACGCCACGGCCGTCGACGTCCGCTCCGCTGCGCGGGCGCTCGCCGGGCGGCTGGCGACGACGCGGCGCGCGGCCCTCCATTATCAGACGACGGTGCTCCCGCTCCGCGCCGAACTCGTCCAGCAGACGCTCCTCCAGTACAACGCCATGCAGACCGGCGTCTTCGGCGTGCTCCAGGTGCAGCAAGCAGAGGTCGGAGCCGCCCGCCGCTACTTCGACGCCCTCGCCGCCTACTGGGAGACCCGCGCTGACCTCGATCTCTTGCTCCAGGGCCGGATGCCCGACCTCGACGGCGGCGGGCCGGCGCTCGACGCCGGCGGCGGCCCCGCCATGCGCGAGGCCGGGCACTAGGACGACGCATCCCAATGCCGAGTCCTGTAGCCGTCATCCTGAGCGTCAGCGAAGAGCCTGCCCCCGCGGAGGCGGGGGATCTCAACTCGAACCCCCGTGCTCAGACAGCCGGTGACGACGGCCCGGGACGTCGGCGTTGAGATCCTTCGCTCCGCTCAGGATGACACCGGCGTAAGCCGCGCCGCAGGGCGGAGGCCCCGCCCCCACGTACGACGCTCTACACCCCAGACCCCATGTCCACCTTTTCCCGCCGCGACTGGATCAGAGCCAGCGCCGTCGCCCTCGGGGGCGCCACGTTGGGTCGGGCCTCCCGCGCCGCGCCGCTCCCCGTGACCTGGGACGCGAGGGCCGCCGCCGACTCGCTGGCGGCCGACTCCGTCGCCGCCGCCAACGTCGCCAAGACCGCTGCCCCGCTGGCGGCGCCCTCCGCCAGCCGCTCGCTGGCGACGCCGGTGGACGGCGAGCGCCCCTCGCGCGTGGACACGCCGAACGGGTCGGCGCTGACGGGCCGGCGGGCCGACGACGGGGCGTGGGTCTACCACCTCACGGCCGAGGAGGTGCAGCACGAGTTCGCGCCCGGGCTCACGGCCACGTGCTGGGGATACAACGGCCAAGTTCACGGGCCCACGTTCGAGGCCGTCGAGGGCGACCGCGTGCGGATCTACGTGACCAACAACCTCCCCGTCGCCACGACCGTCCACTGGCACGGCTTTTTTATCCCGAGCGGGATGGACGGGGTCGGCGGGCTCAGCCAGGCGCCGATCGCGCCGGGCGAGACGTTCCGGTACGAGTTCCCGATCCGGCAGCACGGGACGTTCATGTACCACTCGCACCACGACGAGATGACCCAGATCGCCCTCGGGCTGACGGGGATGTTCGTCGTCCACAAGCGGGGCCGGGACGACGTGGACCGCGACGTCGCCATCATGCTCCACGAGTGGCTCGTCGAGCCGGGCACGAGCCGCCCGGACCCGAACGCCATGGCCGACTTCAACGTGCTGACGATGAACGCGCGGGCGTTCCCCGGCACCGACCCCATCGTCGTGGGGCACAACGACACCGTCCGGTTCCGGTTCGGGAACCTCTCGCCGATGGACCACCACCCGATCCACCTCCACGGCCACTACTTCAAGATCACGGCGACCGACGGCGGGCCCATCCCTGAGGCCGGCCAGTGGCCCGAGACCACGGTCCTCGTCCCGACCGGCTCCACGCGGACCGTCGAGTGGACGGCCGACGCGCTTGGCGACTGGGCCATGCACTGCCACATGACGCACCACGTCATGAACCAGATGGGGCACGAGTTCCCCAACATGGTCGGCGTCGACGCCCGGGCCCTCGACCGCGAGGTCCAGCCGCTCGCGCCCGGCTACATGACGATGGGCCAGGTCGGCGGCGACGACATGGGCGCGCACGTCGAGATGGGGCACATGCCGGTCCCGGAGAACTCGATCCCGATGGTCGGCGCGGCCGGGCCGTTCGGGTACATCACGATGGGGGGGATGTACACGAACGTCAAGGTCCGCCCGAAGCCGGTCGACTACGCGCAGGACCCGGGCTGGTACGACCACCCCGAGGGCGAGGTGGCCCGGGCCGTCTCGGCCGAGGAGGCCGCGCGCGACGGCGTCGTCCTGTCGTAGCGCACCCGTCGAATTCGGTACGGGGTACCGGGTACGAGGTACGGTCCGAGCCGGCATCGGGCCATCCACGTACCCGGCACTCCGTACCCACCTGCGCCCCGCTGGCGGCGCGGGCGGACCGGGCCGTTCCTGACGGGCGGGCGATGCCGGAACCCTTCCGGGCGCTCGCCCGACAAAGCGGGACCCTTCTCCCACACCCCCTCTCCGATGGACCTCCAGATCAAAGACCGCGCGGCCGTCGTCACCGGCGGGGCCGGCGGCATGGGCGCCGCGACCGCCCGCATGCTCCTCAACGAGGGCGTCCGCGTCCTCCTCACCGACCTCGACGGCGACGAGCTCCGCCAGTCGGTCGAGCGGCTCGGCGGCGAGTCCGACCGGCTCCGCTCGGCCACGGCCGACCTCTCGAGTCAAGACGGCGCCGACACGCTCCGCGACGCCGTCGACTGGGACGTCGACATCGTCGTCCACACGGCCGGCGTGACCGGGGCCAAGGGCGACCCGCTGGACGACATCACCGAGGACGACTGGCGGGAGGCGTGGGACACGGACTTTATGTCGGCCGTCCGCATGTCGAAGGCGTTCGTGCCCGGGATGCGCGAGCGGGGGTGGGGCCGCGTCGTGTTCGTGACGAGCGAGAACGTGGCCCAGCCGTACCCCGACGAGATGGTCTACAACGCGGCCAAGGCCGCCCTCCTCACGCTCGTCAAGGGGATGGGCCAGACGTACGCGCCCGACGGCGTCCTCGTCAACGCCGTCGCCCCGGCCTTTATCGCGACCGACATGACGGACGGGATGATGGAGAAGCGGGCCGACGAGATGGGCGTCTCGAAGGAGGAGGCGATCGAGAGCTTCCTCGAGGAGGAGCGCCCGCACCTCGTGCTCGACCGGCGCGGCCGGCCGGAAGAGGTCGCGGCCGTCATCGCGTTCTTGTGCTCCGAGCGGGCCTCGTTCGTCGTCGGCTCGAACTACCGCGTCGACGGCGGCTCGGTCCTCGCCATCGACCTCTAGAACGAAGGTCGAAACGCCCCCTTGTCATCCTGAGCGGACGCGAAGGATCTCGACTCGGTCTCTCAGCCCGTAGGCGTCGGTGGATGCGACCCAGAACGTCGGAGCTGAAATCCTTCACTGCGTTGGCTGCGCCGTCCCTCCGGGGTCAGGATGACACCAACCCGCACCCTGCGTTAGCGTGGCAGACGGTCCGTTCTCCGGCCGCGTCTCGTTCGAGGACGTGGCCGACCGCGTCGAGTCCATCGACTTGGGCGACGAGCCCGGGACGATGCGCCGCCAGTTTGCCCGGCTGGTGTTGGGGGAGGGCGCACCCGAGACGTCCGCCAGCGGGGGGGAGGCCCTCGTGGTGGGGCCGGACGGCCCGGGCCGCGTCGTCTGGTTCCACGGCGGCGGGTACGTGTTCGGGTCGCCCGAGACGCACCGGCGCCCGGCCGAGGCGCTGGCGGAGCGTGTGGGCGTGCCGGTCGTCCTCCCGCGCTACCGGCTCGCGCCGGAGCACACGTGGCCCGCCCAGCGCGACGACAGCCTCGACGCCGTCCGGGCGCTCCAGGACGACGGTCACGCCGTCGCGCTCGCGGGCGACAGCGCGGGCGGCCACCTCGCCCTCGTCGTCGCCCTCGCGCTCGCGCGCGAGGGGCGGCCGGTCCGGGCGCTCGCCCTGTTCTCGCCCAACACCGACCGGACGGGCCTGAGCGACACGCGCCGGCCGAACACCCCGCGCGACCCGATGAACGCGGACGACGACGACCGCCAGCTCGCCGACATGACGTTCGGGGACCGCGCCGACGGCGACCCCGAGGTCTCGCCCGTTCTCGACGACCTCGGGCTCCTGCCGCCCACGCATGTCGAGGTGGGCGACCGCGAGGTGCTCCTCGACGACAGCCGCATCCTCGTACGCCGCGCCGAAGCGGTGGGCGTCGAGGTCTCGATCCACGTCGAGCCCGGGGCGTTCCACATGTGGCAGCTCTGGACGCCCTGGCTCCCCGAGGCCGACGCCTCGATCAACCGGGCCGCGCGCTTCCTACGCGGGCGGCTGGCGGACGCGACCTGAACGCCTTTTCAGGACGCCGAGAGCGGCCGGGGGGAGCTATCGGCGCGGCCTGCACGTTGAGACGGGGAACCGCCCCGACTCCCATGCCTGCCACCGCCGACACCCTCCGCCTCGACATCAGTGGGATGACCTGCGGCGGGTGCGTCCGCTCCGTCCGCACGGTCCTGGAGAACCTGCCTGGCGTGACCGTCGAGGAGGTCTCGCTCGACGGCCCCGCCGTCGTCCACGTCGAGGGCGGCCAGACCACGCGCGACGACGTCCGCCAGGCCGTCGAGGGCGTCGGGTTCACCGCCACGGTCCGCGAGGCGTAGCCGTGGCCTCCGACACGCTCGCCCCCCCGGCTGGCGACGGCGTCCGCCCGTCGGCCGACGCGACGGCCACGCTCGCCGTCGAGGGGATGACGTGCGCCGCCTGCTCCGCCCGCGTCGAGAAGGCGCTGGCGGCCGCGCCCGGCGTGACGGAGGCGACCGTGAACCTGGCGACGGAGCGGGCGACGGTCCGGTTCGACACCGGGGAGACCTCGCCGCTCGTGCTTGCCGAAGCGGTGCAACGGACGGGCTACGGCGTCCGCACGGAGGAGGTCTCGTTCGGCGTCGGCGGGATGACGTGCGCGGCGTGCGTCGGCCGCGTCGAGAAGGCCCTAGCGGGCGCGGACGGTGTGGTCGAGGCGAGCGTCAACCTGGCGACCGAGCGGGCCCGCGTCCGCTACGCCGCCGGCGTGACCGACGCGGCGGCGCTCCACGACGTCGTCCGCCGGACGGGCTACGACGTCGTCGAGGCCGAGGCCGGCGTCTCGGCCGACGACGCCGAGCGCGAGGCCCGCCAGCGGGACCAGGACCGGCTGCGGCGCCGGCTGCTGTGGGCGGCCGCGCTCACGCTCCCGCTCTTTTTGCTCGAGATGGTGCCCATGATGGTGCCCGGCGGGATGGCGTGGGTGGACGGGCTCGTCCCGATGCAGACGCGGTGGCTCGTCGCGTTCGCGCTCGCCACGGCCGTTCAGTTCGGCCCCGGCTGGCGGTTCTACCGAGCGGGGTGGGCGGCGGCCCGGCACGCGGCGCCCGACATGAACACGCTCGTCGCGCTGGGCACGACGGCGGCCTACGGGTACTCGGTCGTCGCCACGTTCGCGCCCGGCGTGCTGCCCGAGGGCGCCGTCCACGTCTACTACGAGGCGTCGGCGACGATCATCACGCTGATTCTCCTGGGCAAGTGGTTCGAGGCCCGGGCAAAGGGGCGGACGTCCGACGCCGTCCGTGCGCTCCTCGGGCTGCGGGCCGAGACCGCCCGCATCGTCCGCGCTGGGCGCGAGGTCGAGGTCCCAATCGAGGAGGTCCGGGTCGGCGACGTCGTCCGCGTCCGCCCCGGCGAGAAGGTGCCCATTGACGGCGCCGTCGTCGAGGGCTCGTCCTACGTCGACGAGTCGATGGTGACGGGCGAGCCGGTGCCGGTGGAGAAGACCGGAGGCGCCGAGGTCGTCGGCGGGACGGTCAACGGCGTCGGCACGCTCCTCGTCCGGACGGAGAGCGTCGGCGCGGACACGCTCCTCGCCCAGATCGTCCGGCTCGTCGAGGAGGCCCAGGCGTCGCGCCCGGCGATCCAGGCCCTCGCCGACCGCGTGGTGGCCGTGTTCGTCCCCGTCGTCTTGGTGATCGCGGCGCTCACGTTCGGCGTCTGGCTCGCCGTCGGACCGAGTCCGGCGCTGACGTACGCGCTCGTCGCGGCCGTCTCTGTGCTCATCATCGCGTGCCCATGCGCGATGGGGCTCGCCACGCCCGTCTCGGTCATGGTCGGGACCGGGAAGGCGGCCGAGCTGGGCGTCCTGTTCCGCAAGGGCGAGGCGCTCCAGACGCTGAGCGAGGCCGGCACCGTCGCGCTCGACAAGACCGGCACGTTGACGGAGGGCCGCCCGCGCCTCACCGACGTCGCGCTGGCGGAGGGCGCCAGCGAGGACGACCTCCTCCGGCTCGTCGCCGCCGTCGAGGGGCCGAGCGAGCACCCCGTCGCGCGCGCGATTGTCGAGGCCGCCGAGGAGCGGGGGCTGGATCTCCCGTCCGTCCAGGACTTCGAGGCCGTCCCCGGGTTCGGCGTTCGGGGGACCGTCGAAGGGCGCCGCGTCGAGGTCGGGGCCGACCGCTTCATGCACCAGATTGGCGCAGACACCGGCGCGCTGGCGGACGCCGCCAGCCGACTGGCGGCCGGGGGCAAGACCCCGCTCTACGCCGCCATCGACGGCCGCGCCGTGGCCGCGCTCGCCGTGGCCGACCCGGTGAGGGCGACGACGCCAACCGCAATCCGCGCGCTCCACGCCGCCGGGGTCCGGGTGGCGATGGTGACGGGTGACAACCAGGCCACGGCCGAGGCCATTGCACAAAAACTCGGGATCGATGAGGTCGTCGCCGAGGTCCTTCCGGCCGACAAGGCCGAGGCGGTCCGCCAGCTTCAAGCTGAGGGCGGACGGGACGGGCGCCCGTCCCGCGTCGCGTTCGTCGGCGACGGGATCAACGACGCCCCGGCGCTCGCGGCCGCCGACGTGGGCGTCGCGATTGGGACCGGGACGGACGTCGCGATCGAGGCGGCCGACGTCGTCCTCATGCGCGGCGACCTCGGGGCGCTCGTGGACGCCCGGGCGCTCTCGGCCGCCACGCTCCGCAACGTGAAGCAGAACCTGTTCTGGGCCTTCGCCTACAACGTGGTCCTGATCCCGGTCGCGGCCGGCGTGCTGTACCCGGCCCTCGGCGTCCTCCTCTCGCCCGTGTTCGGGGCCGCGGCGATGGGGCTCTCGTCGGTCTTCGTGCTCACGAACGCGCTCCGCCTGAGACGCTTCGTACCACGCCCAGTCGCTCCCTAGCGGTCCGGAGTGTGGGGGGACGTGTGGGAGCTTCCCCACGGACACGTCCCCACACAATCCTCATACTCCCCCCGGATTCGGCACCAGTCCGCTGCGCGCCTCGCCCCCGGCCCGCTGGCGGTGCGCGTCGGAGGGGGACCCCCGCACTCCCACACCGCCCTACGCCCCCGCCTGGACGGCCCGCGCGGGGTCGATGGCCGCCGCCCGCGACGCCGGGTACACGGCCGCGAGCGCGCACAGCCCGACGGCCACGAGCACGACGAGCCCCACGTCGAGCGGCCGGATGGCGACGGGGTAGGCGTCGATCACGAACGACCCGGCCTCGGCCAGCTTCACGAGCCCGAACGCCTGCTGCGCCAGCGACACCGACAGCCCGACGGCCAGCCCGATCCCGGCCCCGACGCCGCCCACGAGCAGCCCCTCCAGCAAAAAAATCCGGCGGACGTCGCGGCGGCTCGCCCCCATCGCCTGGAGCGCCCCGAGGTCACGGCGCTTCTCGATCACGATCATCGTCAGCGCCCCGACGATGTTGAACGCGGCGACGACGATGATGAGGGCGAGGATGGCGCTCGCGGCCCACTTCTCCAGCCGCATCACGCTGTAGAGCGAGCCCTGGAGGTCGTACCACGTCTGGACCCGGAAGCGGCCGGGGTACGCCGCGTCGAGCCGGTCCTGGAGCCGCGCGGCCGTCGGGCCGGCCGCGTCGAGGTCGGCGAGGCGGAGGTCGAGCCCGGACACGCGGCCCGGCATCCCGAACAGCCGCTGCGCCTCGTCGAGGGCGACGAACACGTGGCTCTCGTCGTACGTCGGCTCGAGGGCGAACGTCCCGCGGACGACGAACGCCCGCTGGTCCGGCAGCCCGAACGGGTAGAGCTGGAGGGCCCGCTCCAGGGCCTGGGCCGAGAGCAGCGTGACGCGGCTCCCGTCGACCCCGGAGCCGCCCTCGTCGGCCCCGGGGTCGGCGGCGAACACGCCCGACCGGGCCGCCAGCGCCCCGCCCATGACGATCCCGGCCGCCCCGCCCTCGCGCCCGAGGCGGAACGACCCGTCGCGGATCGACTGCTCGACCTGGGCGTCGAGCGCGCCCGGGTCCACGCCGCGGACGACGACGACCTGGCCGAGCGTCCCGCCCCGGTCCGTCGCCAGGAGCGCCTTGCCCTCGACGTACGGGGCCGCGCTGACCACGCCGGGCTCGGCGCGCGCGAGGTCGAGGAGCGCCCCGGACTCGCCGATCCCCTCGCCGCCTGTCGCCTCGACGCGGACGTGCGGGTCGTAGCTCACGAGGAGGTCGCGGACGACCTCGAAGAACCCGTTCATCACGCTCAGCACGACGACGAGCGCGGCCACGCCGACGGCCACGCCGGCGACCGAGATGCCGCTGATGATGGAGATGAGCGTGAGCCGCCGGCGGCTGGCGAGGTACCGCCGGGCGATGAGGAAGCGGTAGTCCACGTGGCGGGCCGGGCGCCCGGTCTGGGGGGAGAGGGCGGCGGGCGGGGGCGCCCGCCAGCGGGCGGCGGGCTACTGGCCGCCGCCGGGCGGCACGTCGGCGGGCGGCACGTCGGCGGGCGGAACGCCGGTCGGGACGGGGCCGGCCGGGACCGTGACGCCGTCGGCCTCGAGCTCGCCGCGGAGCCGGAGGAGCTCGGCCTGGGCCGCCTCGATCTCCGCCTGCTGCCGCGCGAGCCGGAGCTCCCACTCCTGCAGGTCCTCCAGCGTCTCGGCGATCGCCCGCTCCCTCACCTCGAACGGGGCCATCTCGTAGTAGCCGCGGTCCTCGAAGTAGCCGCGGAACAGGAAGTTGTGCTTCAGGGCCTCCATGTTCTCCGCGAACCGGAACGTCCCGAGCGTGGCGAACCCGGCCGCCTGGTTGAACCGGTCGGTGATGGCCCGGATGTCGGTCGAGACCGTCTGGAGCTGGGCGGCCCCCTCCTGGAGCTGGGCGGCCGTGGCGAGGAACGTCTCGTACACGTCGTCCTCGTTGAGGAACCGGGCGACCGTCCCGTCGCCGGTGTTGACCTTGGCGAGGATCTGGTCGACGCCGCGCGAGGCGTCCTCGGCGACCGCGACGAGGGCGTCGGCCCGGACGGTGAACGTCTGGAGCGTCCGCTGGAACTCCTCGGTCGTCCCGACCGTGGCGTCGTAGAGGGCCTCGTCGTAGAGGAACCGCCCGAGCGTCCCTTCGCCCGAGCGGATGTCGGTCGTGATCCCGGTGAGCTGGACGGTCAGCGAGTCGAACCGGCTGACCGAGTCGAACAGCCGGTCCGTCACGGCCGTGAACGCGAACGGGTTGACCCCCTCGATGAGCCCGCCCTCGGCCACCTGCGGGAGGTCCGCGCTCCCGCTCGTGAGCGAGACGATCACGTTGCCCACGAGCCCGTCGGTCTGGATGGCCGCCCGGCTGTCCTCCCGGATCAGCGGGCGGACCTCCTCGTCGACGGCCATCTGGACCATGATCGGCCGGCCCGGCGCGTTCGGGAGCTGGACGGCCGTGACGCGCCCGACCGAGACGCCGCTGTAGAGCACGCTGGCCCCGGGCTGGAGCCCGCCGACGCGGTCGAACGCGGCCCGGATCGTGAAGGTCTGGGCGAACAGGCTGTTCTGGCTCCCGATCACGAACAGGAACCCGACGCCGGTCAGCAGGCCGACGAGGATGACGAGGCCGAGGCGGGCTTGGCGGGACATGGGCGGCGGGGTGGGGCAGGGCCGAACGCGGGGCAGAGTACGCTAGTCTCCCCGGCCGGCACCAGGCAATTCGGAGTTCGGGGGGTGGCCCGGCCCGCGCTCCCTCCAGCCCGTGCGCAGCGACGCTGGGGCCGACAAGGGGGCGGGGGGAGCGACCGCCCAGCGCGCCGGGCCGTTCCGGCTGGCGGAGGCCGCCGCCAGTGGGGCAGGTTACGCTCGGGCCGCCCTCGCCCCAGCCCCCCCCCGGCGTGAGAGGGGGCAGGACGGGGAGGAACGGCGCTGTGGAGAGCTCCGGGATGACTCAGGCCCGCCCGACTGTCGCCGCCGTCCGCCAGCGGGGCACCTTCCCCGATCCCCGATCCCCGATCCCCGATCCCCGATCCTCAGGCCGTCCCGTACGCCTCGGTCCCCTGGAAGAACTCCGCGAGGACCGGGTGCTCGGACGACCGGACCTCGGCGAGCGTCCCGCTCTCGACGATCCGGCCGTCGTGGAGGAAGTGGGCCCGGTCGGTGATGATCTCGGCCGCCAGCAGGTCGTGCGTGATGGCGACCGACGAGATCCCGCGCGTGTCGCGGAGCTGGACGATGAGCTCGGAGACGACGCGGACGCTCACCGGGTCGAGCCCGGTCGTCGGCTCGTCGTAGAGGATGATGTCGGGGCGGAGGATGAGCGTGCGCGCGAGGCCGATCCGCTTTTTCTGGCCGCCCGAGAGCTCGGCCGGGTACTGGTCGCCCGTGAGGGGGAGGTTCACGTCCTCGAGGCTCTCGGCGATGAGGTCGTCCTTCTCGGCCCGCGTGAGCGTGGTGAGGCGGTCGAGGAAGAACCGCATGTTCTCGTAGACCGTCATCGAGTCGAAGAGGGCCCCGCCCTGGAAGAGGTACCCGAGCCGGGTCCGCTTCCGGTCGAGCCGCTCCTGGTCCATGAGGTCCACGCGGTCGCCGAGGACCCAGACCTCGCCGCGGTCGGGCGTGAGCAGCCCGACGACGTGCTTCGTGAGCACGCTCTTGCCCGTCCCGGACCCGCCGAGGACGACGGCGCTCGTCCCCCGCTCGACGGCCAGGTTCACGCCCTTGAGCACCTCCTTCGGCCCGAACGCCTTGTGCACGTCGCGGAGCTCGACGACGGTGTTCGGCGGGGGCGGCGGGGCGTTCCCCGTCAGCGGCTCGGGCTCGTCCCGGCCCGGGCGGGCGGCGGGGACGCCGGCGGTCGGGGCCCCCGTCGGCTCGTCGCCGGG
>CAZDFV010000074.1:0-12441 GCA_964504495.1 uncultured Rhodothermales bacterium | reverse complement strand
CCTCGTCGCCGTCGACTTCTCGGAGGCCTCGGCCGCCGCGCTCCGCGAGGGCCGCCGGCTCGCGGCCGCCCTCGGCGGCACCGTCGAGGCTGTCCTTGCCGCCGAGCCCGGTGCCGAGCCCCCGCTCCGCCGGCTCGCCCGGTTCGTCGACCCGTCCTGACCGACCCCCACGGCCGCCGCATCCGGGTCGTCTTCCTCGCGCCGTCGGCGGGGGGCTGACGTGTCGAGATCGCCTCTGACTCCACCGACCCGTCCGCCTGCCGCCGCGCTGGCGGCCTCCGAGGGCGAGCGGATCGTGGCCGAGGCCCGAGAGCGGTTCGCCGTCGAGGCCGTCCGCGCCGTCCACCGGACGGGCCGGCTCGCCGTGGGCGACCTCGCCGTCTGGGCCGGCGTCTCGGCCGCGCACCGGGCGCCGGCCTTCGAGGCGTGCCGCTACGTGATCGACGAGGTCAAGGCCCGCGTGCCGATCTGGAAGCGCGAGCACTACGCCGACGGGACGGCCACGTGGGTGGGCCCCACCGGAGGCGCCCGCTAGGCGAGCGCCACCTTCAGCCCGGCCACGGCGGGCACGACCGCCAGCGCGCGGCGCCACGGGCGCCCTCGTGGTCGGAGCGCGCTCGTTTGCTGGTCGCGGGGCGCGCTACTCGACGGCGACGCCGGACGTGAACGTGCCACGCGCGACCACGTCGCCGTCTTCGATCCGCTCCCAGACCCCCTCGTTGGGCGTGTCGCAAGCGGCCAGGAGCGACCACAGCTGACCGCCGGGCGCCGCCAGGCGGTAGGTGAGGCGGTCCGGGTAGAGCGCCTCCGGCTCGCCCGCGACTTCGGTGCAGACGATGACGAGTTCCCTTTCGCCGAGACCCTCCGGGCGGACGAACTGGAACGCCCCCCGCGTCGTGTCGCCGGGCTCCGGCAGACGGGTCTCGTACGTCCACCCGCCGACGACGGCCGCGCCGGTCGAGTCCTTGAGGGACAGGTAGCGCGTGGCCGGGGCGAACCCCTCACGCAGGGGCGGGTCCGGCTCGGTCCCCGTGTCGCAGGCGGCGAGGGCGAAGAAGAGCGGGAGGGCGAGGAGGGCGGGGCGCATGGCGGGAGGGAGGTCTACCCCGACGTACGGAGCCCGGCCGGCGAGTGCTGCACGGCTGGCGGTCGTCTCGACCAGCCGGGCGCTACGCCCCCACGACCGGGGCGGGGGCGCCGCCCGACTGCTCCGGCTCCGTGCCCAGCTCGGCGGGGTCGTCCTCCTCGGCGGCCGCCTCGCGCGGCGCCTCGCCCGGGACCTCGACCGACGTGTCGGCCGGACCGAACTCCTCGGCGAAGAGCTCCCAGACGGTCAGGAACAGGCCGGCCACGATCGGCCCGATGACGAGGCCCGAGAACCCGAACGTGGCGAGCCCGCCGAGCGTCGAGAGGAGGATCATGTAGTCCGGCATGCCGGCGTCGCGGCCGACGAGGACCGGGCGGAGCGCGTTGTCGACGGTCCCCATGATCCCGGCCCCGACCCCGGTCAGGATGAGGGCCTGGAGCCAGGCGCCCGTCGCGAGGAGGTAGACTGCGGCCGGGACCCACACGATGGCCCCGCCGACGGCCGGGAGGAGCGAGAACACGGCCATGACCACGCCCCACAGCACCGGCGAGCCCAGCCCGAGGAGCGCGAACGTGACGCCGCCGATGGCGCCCTGGACGGCCGCGATCACGAACGTCCCCTTGATCGTGGCGCGCGTGACGGCGGCGAACTTCGTCAGCAGCCGCCGCTCGCGGGGGTCGCCGAGCGGGAGCGCCCGGACGAGGACCTCGACGAGCCGGTCGCCGTCGCGGACGAAGAAGAACAGGACGTAGAGCGTGACGGCCAACAGCAGCGTGAACCGGACCGTCTGCTGCCCGATGTTGAGGACCTGCGAGGCCACGGCCTGCCCGACGGTCACGGCCGTCCCGGCCACGTTCTCCCGGGCCCGCTGGAACGTCCCCTCCACGTCGACGCCGAGCTCCTCGGCCCGCCGGGTCAGGCCGGGGAGGGCCCCCTCGACGGCCTCGATGGGCTCGGTGATGTCGATCTCCCCCGACGCCACGCGGTCGTAGAGGGCGAGGGCCTCGGCCGTGACCGTCGCCCCGAGCCCGACGAGCGGGCCGATCACGAGGACGAGCACGGTCAGGAGCGTGAGGAGCGCCGAGGCCGTGGGCCACCCGCCCAGCCGCCGCGTGAACCACCGGTGGAGCGGGGCGAACAGGACGGCCAGGACGACCGCCCAGAAGATCGGGAGGAGGAACCCCCGGACCGTCCACGCGAACGCGAGCGAGACGGCGGCGACGAGCAGGACGAACGCCCGGTTCTCGAACGAGCGGATGCGCATGGGCATGGCAGCGCGGCGGCCCGGGGCAGGAGCGGGCGGCCGGCAGGCTCAATATCGGAGCGCGCCCGGCCGGGTTTCGCAACGGCCGGCCCGGGTTTCGCCCGATCCTTTACCCGATTTGCACAGACCCCTTGACGCGGGGCCTCTCGTGCCCTATCGTTCAGGTATCGAGTGAGGTCGAGCCTGGCGATCTGTCCGGGGGGACGACAACCGGCCCGACCCGCCCGCTCCGCCCCGACTGGCCTTTGCCAGTCGGGGCGTTTTTTGGCCCAGACTCGACGTGCGGTCCCGGACCGCCCCGCTGGCGCCCCGCGCACTCGCGCCGCCAGCGGGGCGCGTGCCCACGGCGTGTGGAGACCGGGTCCACATCGGGTGTGGGCGCACACGCCTCGGGCGCCAGGTTCATCGCCGTCCCCAAACGATTGCCGTCCAGGCTTTTAGCAGACCTGACTCTCCCACCGTGCCCAGGCGGTCGCCCCAAGGCGGGTCGCCGTCCGCTCCGAGAACGGGCTGCCGTCGGCTAGCGACGCCTTGACGCCCCGGCGAGCTAGCGCCGCCGGCTCAGGCCGTAGCCGAGCGCGACCAGCGACACCACACCCACGGCGACGACGACCGGACGCGAGAGGACGGCGTCCCACCAGTCGGCCTCCGGGGCCGGGAGCTGCTCGAACGTGTGGACCGTCTCGATCTGCCCGGTCTCCGCGTGGACGACGACGCGGCCGGCCCCCCACCGCCGGACGTACTCGGCCGCCCGGGCCTCGGCGTCGTCGCGGTCGTCGGCCTCGTGCGCGAGCCCGTCGGCGCCTGCGAGGCGGACGGCCCACCGGCTGTCGCGGGGGACGACGTGGTAGACGCGCGGGTCGGGCATGGGAGTCTGGGGGGCGGGCCAGTAACATAGGGCGCCCGTCGCTTCCCGCCTCCTCTGCCATGCGCGTGCTGAAGATCGTCGTCGCCGTCCTCGTCCTCCTCGTCGTGCTCGGTGCCGTCGGGGTGTGGACGACGGTCCGGGCCAGCCTGCCGGACCTGGAGGGCGAGGTCGCCGTCGCCGGGCTCGACGCGCCGGTGACCGTCGAGCGCGACAGCCTCGGCGTCCCGACGGTCACGGGGGGGAGCCGGGCCGACGTGGCCCGGGCGCTCGGGTTCGTCCACGCCCAAGAGCGCCTGTTCCAGATGGACCTCCTGCGACGGGCTCCGGCGGGCGAGCTCTCGGCCCTGCTCGGCGAGGCGACCTGGCGGACCGACTCGACGTTCCGGCTCCACCGCTTCCGCGCCCGCGCCCGGGCCGTCGTCGCCGCGCTCCCCGACCGCCAGCGGCGCGTGCTCGACGCCTATGTCGAGGGCGTCAACGCCGGCACGGCCGCGCTCGGGGCCCGGCCGTTCGAGTACCTCGCGCTCCGCCAGGCGCCCGCGCCGTGGCGGCCCGAGGACTCGATCCTCGCCGCCTACGCCATGTGGATCGACCTCCAGTTCGAGGGCGGCCTCGGCCTCGAGCTCCGGCGGCAGGCGCTCGACGAGACGCTCCCCCCCGCCCTCGCCCGCTTCCTCACGCCCCGGGGCGACGCCTTCGACGCGCCGATTGAGGGCGAAGCCTTCGCGCCGCCGCCCGTCCCGACGGCCGCCGACCTGGACGGCTGGCGGCCCGGCGGCCCGGGCGCCTCAAGCCCGGAGGACGACGTCGAGGGCTCGAACAACTGGGCCGTCGCCGGCGGCCTGTCCGAGACCGGGAGCGCCATCGTCGCCGACGACATGCACCTCGGGCTCCGGCTCCCGCACATCTGGTTCCGCGCGCGCCTTGTCTACCCCGCTGGGGGCGAGATGCGCGCCGTGACCGGGGTGACGCTGCCCGGCACGCCGCTCGTCGTCGTCGGGAGCAACGGGCGCGTCGCGTGGGGGTTCACCAACTCCTACGGCGACTACGTCGACCTCGTCCGCCTGGAGGAGGACCCGGAGCGGCCCGGGTACATCCAGACCGCCAGCGGCTCGGTGGCGCCGGACACGCTCGTCGAGCGCGTGCGGGTGGGGGACGACGTGCGCGAGCTCCGGGTCGTCGAGACGCCGTGGGGGCCGGTCACGGCGCGCGACGCCGACGGCCGCTCGTACGCCATGCAGTGGGCGGCGCACCGGCCGGAGGCCACGAACCTCGCCCTCCTCGACCTGGAGACGGCCGACGACCTCGACGCGGCGCTCGACGTGGCGAACGGGGCCGGCATCCCCCACCAGAACGTCGTCGCGGGCGACCGGGACGGGCGGATCGGCTGGACGATCGCCGGGCGCGTCCCCCGCCGCGCCGGCCGCGACGGCCGCCGGCCCGTGGCCTCGACGGACCCGGACGCCCGGTGGAGCGGCTTCCTCACGCCGGCCGAGACGCCCCGCGTCGTGGACCCCGCGGACGGACGCCTGTGGACGGCCAACGCCCGCGTCGTCGGCGGCGACAAGCTGGCGGTCATCGGCGACGGCGACTACGCGCACGGGGCCCGCGCGGGGCAGATCCGCGACGCCCTCCGTGCCCTCGACCCGCCGATCTCCGAGCGCGACCTGCTGGCGGTCCAGCTCGACGACCGCGCCGTGTTCTACGCCCGCTGGCGCGACCTCCTTCTCAAGACGCTCGCGGGCGCCGAAGCGACGGCACGGCGCCAGGAGCTCCGCCAGCTGGTCGAGGACTGGTCCGGCCGGGCGGCGCCCGACGACGCCGGCTACCGGCTCGTCCGCGAGTGGCGGGCCGAGGTCGTCGGCCGCGCGCTCCCCCCGCTCCTCGCCCCAGTCCGGGCGCGCTACCCCGGCGCCTCCCTCCCGGCCCGCGACGAGGCGCCGGTGTGGGCGCTCGTGACCGAGCGGCCGCCGCACCTCCTCCCGCCGGGCGCCGGCTCGTGGGACGCCCTCTTGGTCGACGCCGCCGACGCCGTGGCCGCCGAGCACGACCGTCTCGACGCGGCGACGTGGGGCGAGGCCAACCGCCTCTCGCTCGCGCACCCCCTCGCCGACGTCCTCCCCGTCCTCGGCGACCGCCTCCGGCTCCCGTCCGTCGCCCAGCCCGGCGACGAGCGGATGCCGCGCGTCTCGGGCCCGTCGTTCGGGGCCTCGCAGCGGATGGTGGTCTCGCCCGGCCACGAGGACCGCGGGATCTTCCACATGCCGGGCGGCCAGGCGGGGCACCCGCTCTCGCCGTACTGGGCTGCCGGGCACGACGACTGGGTCGAGGGCCGGCCGAGCCCGTTCCTCCCCGGCGAGACGGTCTGGACGCTCACGCTCGCGCTCACCGAGTAAGGGCTGGTGGCCGTCGCCAGCGGGGCCGCTACGGCATCTTCTTGCGCACGCGGCTGCGCGGCTCCGGCCCGGCCTCCACGACGAGTAGCGCCGTCTCCGTCCGGCCGTCGACCTGGACCTCGACGACGTACTCGCCCGGGACGAGGTAGAACGCGCCCGTGTCCTCACCCGGCTCGTGCTCCTCGCCCAGCGCGCGGTCACTCCGCAGATCGTAGGCCAAAAGATTCAGGCCGGGCTCGGCCGGGTCGGTCGTCTCCCAGAGCGCGTCGCCCTCGCCGTCGAGGACGCGGACGCGGGCCGTCCCGCTGGCGGCCGTCGCGTACGCCAGCTGGACGGTCGGCTCGGGCGGGTCGGACCAGGTGTAGCCGCGCGTGCCCCAGCTCTCGTTGTGCGTGAGCGTGTCGGGGGCAAACACGTGCAGCGCAGCGCCTAGCACGTCCGGCGTCATTTGCTGGACGAGGTCCACGTCTACGACCCAGATCGACCGGCCGTGCGTGCCGACGACGAGGTCGGCCTCGCGCTCTTGGACCACGAGGTCGTGGACGGGCGCGTACGGGAACCGCGGGTCGAGGGCGTGGTCGGCGCCCGGTCCGTCGTCCGGCCCTTGCGCGCGGGTCCCGTGGAAGGCGGCGAACGTCTCGCCCCGGTCGAAGGAGACGTAGAGCCCGCCGTCCGTCCCGACGTAGACCACGTTGGGGTTCTTCGGGTCCTCCTTCGCCACGTTGACCGGCTCGTGCGGGAGGTCGCGGCCGATGCGCTGCCACGTTTGGCCGAGGTCGTCGGAGAGGTAGACGTAGCTCTCAAAATGGTCCCAGCGGTAGCCGTTGAGGGCGACGAGGAGACGCTGGCGACTGTGGCCCGACAGCTCGACGCGGCTCACCCAGAGGTCGGGGTCGAGGCCGGCCGAGCGGTCCTGCCACGTCCGCCCGCCGTCCTCGGTCACCCAGACGTGCCCGTCGTCGGTGCCCGCCGCCAGCAGGCCGAACTCGAGGGGCGACTCGTGGAGCGACGTGAGCGTCCCGTACGGCACGTCGCCAGGCGTCCCGCCGCCCGTGAGGTCGTCGCTCAGCGTCTCCCAGTCGTCGCCCCGATTGAACGAGCGGTGGACCTTGTTCGAGCCGAAGTAGAGGACGTCGGGGACGTGCCGGCTGAGCCAGATCGGCGTCTGCCAGTTGAAGCGGAGCGGGCGCTCGCCGAGCTCGTGGCGCGGGACGATCCGCTCGGCCCGGCCCTCCCCGCTCCGGTGCGTGCGGAAGTAGTTCCCGAACTGGAACCCGGTGTAGACCGTCCCGTCGCGGTCGTCCACCTGGATGTGCATCCCGTCGCCGCCCATGATCCGGTGGTACGGGTACTGGCCCTCGGCCCGCCAGCCGCGCGAGGCGCGGTAGGTGCTCGGGCCGGTCCACACGCCGTTGTCCTGGAGGCCGCCGTAGACGTTGTACGGCTCGGCGTTGTCGACCTGGACGGCGTAGAACTGGCCGACGGCCGGGGTGTTCAGCTTCGTCCACGTCTCGCCGCGGTCGTAGCTCACGTTCACGCCCCCGTCGTTCCCCGAGATCATGTAGCCGGGGCGGCTCGGGTCGAACCAGAGCGCGTGGTGGTCCACGTGGACGTGCGGCCCGTCGGCTCTTTCCCAGGAGGCGCCACCATCGGACGAGGCGACGAGGGGGACGCCGAGGAGGTACAGCCGGTCCGGGTCGTCCGGCGCCACGCGCAAGACGCCGAAGTAGTAGCCGTAGCTGTAGAACATGTCGTCGATAAAGCCCTCGTGCGTCCGCGTCCACGACCGGCCGCCGTCGTCGGAGCGGTAGACCTCGGCCCCGACGACCGGCGTATCGAAGAGCTGGGCGTTCGCGTCCTCCAAAAAGCGGACGAGGTCGATAGGCTCGATCCGCCCCTCCCTCACCATCTCCAAGACCGACTCGGCGGTGTAGCTGTAGGGGACGTTGTTGGCGTCGAGGAAGTCGTTGATCTCGTCCTCCGCCAGCTCGAGGAACTCGTCGCGCGAGATCTCGCGGAGCAGGTCGCGCGTCACGGCCAGCGCGTCATCGTCGTCGTCGGGCCGCCGCGCCTGGTTGTCGACGACGGCGTAGAGCGCGCCGCCCGGGTGCGCCGTGAGGCCGATCCGCCCGACGTCGGCGCCAGTCGGGAAGCCGGAGCCCTCGACCGTCAGGCGCCCCCACGTCCGCCCGCCGTCGTCGCTCGCCCAGATCGCGGAGCCGGGGCCGCCCTCGCGGAAGTCCCACGCCCGGCGCGCGCGCGTCCACGTCGCGGCGAGGACGCGGTCGGCGTCGTTCGGGTCGAGGATCAGGTCGATGGCGCCCGTGTCGTCGTCGACGTAGAGGACGCGCTCCCAGGTCGCGCCGCCGTCGTCGGTGCGGTAGACGCCGCGCTCGGGGTTCGGCGAGTAGAGGTGGCCGACGGCGGCCACCCACGCTACGTCCGGATCGTCCGGGTGGACGACGAGGCGGCCGACGTGGTGCGTCTCGTCGAGGCCGAGGTGCGCCCACGTCGCCCCCCCGTCGGTGCTCTTGTAGACGCCCTGGCCGGCGTACGACGACCGCGACGAGTTCGACTCGCCGGCGCCGACCCAGACCGTCGGCCCGTCGCCCTCGGGGTCGCGCCAGTCGACGGCGATGTCGCCGATCGTGATCTGGGGCATCCGGTCGAAGAGGGGGACGAACGAGGCGCCGGCGTTCGTCGTCCGCCACAGTCCGCCCGAGGCGTAGGCCACGTAGAAGTCGGAGACGTCGCCGGGCTTGCCCTCGATGTCCGTCACGCGCCCGCTCATGATCGTCGGGCCGACGCTCCGCCAGGGGAGTTCGGCGACGGGCGAGGCGTCCGCCAGCCGCTGGCGGTCCGCGGCGGCCTGGAGGCGGACGGCCGCGGGCGTCGCCGCGACGGGGTTGACGTCGGCCACGCCGCCGGGCGCGGACCGGACGGGGTCGGTGTTTTGGGCGGCGGCGGGGGCGGCCGCCAGCGGGGCGGCGAGGACGAGGGCAGCGAGAGCGGCGCGGCGCATGACGGGCGGAGGGTGACGCGCGAAGGTAGCCCGCCCGCGCGGGAGGTTCACCGGGCAACCGGACGGGGGCGGGCGCGTACGTTCTCCCGTCCCCCCCCTCCCCCGCGACCGTGTCCAAGCCCGACCGCTCCACCGCCCTCCGCGGCCTCCGCCTCGTCCAGGGCGACGCCGAGGAGATCGCCGACAACCCGAGCCGGCTCCGCGCCCTGATCCGCCGGTCGCAGGCCCAGCTCCGCAACGACCGGAGCCGGATCGGCTCGCTCCGCGACGACGTCCCACGGCTGCTCCGGTTCGCGTCCGCGTTCGCGCGCGGCGAGTACCGGCGCGTCCCGTGGAAGACCGCGTTCTTCATCGCCGCCGGGCTCCTCTACTTCGTCACCCCGGCCGACCTCATCCCCGACGTCATCCTCGGGACCGGCTTCCTCGACGACGCCGTGGTCGTGGCCTACGTCCTCAAGGCGATCCGCGACGACCTCGCCCGGTTCGAGGACTGGGAGCTGACGAACCGCCAGGCCGACCCGGACACGCTCAACCCCCCGTACTAGCCGCTGGCGGAGCCCGCTGGTACAACGGCGGCCCGCCCCGGACGTGCCGAGGCGGGCCGCCAGCGGAAAGAGCGCGGCGCCTACAGCTTGTAGAACCGCTCCTCCGTGATCTTGCCGTCCTTCCAGGTCTGGACGGCTACCTGGTCGTATTTCTGGTCGCCGAAGTCCTTGTGGCTAAAGTCGAAGTGCCACTCGGTGAGGGCCTTCCCCTTCTCCTCGTCGATCACGCTCGACTTGACCTCGGCCCCGCGGAACTCGGTGAGGCCGTTCACGAAGACCTCCTCGTACTGGCGGTTCTGGTCCTTCCCCTCGCGGGGCGGCTGGCCGGCGTCGATCATGACGACGTCGTCGGCGTAGTAGTCCTCGAAGGCGCCGAGGATGTCGCCTTGGAGGATGCGGTTGTTGAGGTCGTCGACCTTCTCGCGGAGGGTGCTCATGGCAGGGGGGGGGGTTGGGTCCCGATTTATTTGTTTGAACGAGTAGTGTTCCCGCTCCCCTCTCCGACGCCCGGCGGCGGCCCCTTCTCCGGCCACACGCAGAGGCCGTACACCGGGCACCGCCCGCACGCCGGCCGCCGCCAATAGCAGCACTTCTGCCCGTGGAGCATGAGCGCCTCGTGGTGGTCGTAGACGGCCTGGGCGTCCCAATCGTCGGGGACGAGCGCGGCAAGCGCGTCGTGGCTCGGCCCGACGGCCAGGCTCTCCGGGATCAGCCCGAGCCGCTGAGCTACGCGGTGGTGGTGGCTGTCGACGGGCAGGGCCGGAATCCGAAGCCGGCTGAACAGGAGGACGGCCGCGCTCGTCTTCGGCCCGACGCCCTTGAACGCCTGGAGCCACCGCCGGGCCCGCTCGGCCGGCCACGCCGCCAGCGCGTCGAGCGAGAGGCCGTCGGTCTCAGGCGCGTCGGTGATCGCGCGGAGGACGGCCTGGACGCGCGGCGCCTTCTGCTCGGGCCACGTGCACGGGGCGACGGCCGCCTCCACCTCCCCCGTCGGCGCGTCGCGGACCTCTTCCCACGTCGGGAAGCGCTCGCGGAGCTGTCTGTAGGCCCGGTGCGAGTCGGCGTTTTTCGTCCGGTGCGAGAGGAGCGCCGAGACCAGCTCGCTCAGCGGGTCCTTGTCGGAGAAGAACGGGACGGGGCACCCGTACGCCTTGCACAGCCGGTCGTGGACGTCGAGCGCCCGCTGGCGGAGCGCGTCGGGGTCGGGGTCGGAAAAGAGGTCGGCCATGACGGGGGGGACGCGGAGCGCCGAGGGGCGGTTCGCGCCGCGCTCCCTGGGCGCCCCCGGCCGCACTCCGTGCCTCTACCTTCGGCCCCTCCCGACGGTCGACCTGCGAGCCCCGCCACCATGCCGCTCCGCCCCCTCCTCGCCGCCCTCGCGCTCGCCGCCAGCGGCGCCGCGGCCCAACCGATCTCGGACCTCGAGCTCTGGAGCTTCCAGTCGGACGACCTCGCCGAGAGCGGGCTCGGCGGGCTCCGGTCGATGGCGGCCCTCCCCGACCTCGACGGCGACGGCGTGCCCGACCTCGCGCTCGGGGCCGACGGGGAGGACGCCGGGGCCGGGCGCGTCTACCTCGTCAGCGGCGCGGACGGGACCGCGATCCGCACGATCCCGTCGCCGCAGTCGGTCCAGGCCGAGGGGTTCGGCCACGCCGTCGCGGACGTGCCCGACCTCGACGGCGACGGGCTGGCGGACCTCGCCGTCGGCGCCCCGGCCGCGACCGTGGGCGGGGTCTCGGGGAGCGGCCGGGTCTACACCGTGAGCACGGCGACGGGCGGCGTGATCGGCACGGTCGCCTCGCCGTTCCCGACCGAGGGGGGCGCGTTCGGGTTCGACCTCGCCCGCGTCCCCGACGTGGACGGCGACGGCGTGGACGACCTCGCCGTCGGCGCCCCGGACGAGGACACACCAGGCGACGGCGAGCTCCTCCGCGACGTGGGCCGGGCCTACCTCTACAGCGGGGCTACCGGCGCCCGCCTCGCCCAGTTCGTCTCGCAGAACCCCGACGAGGAGTCGTTCAACGGGCGGATCCGCGGGAGCGACTTCGGGTGGAGCGTCTCGGGCCTCGGCGACACCGACGGGGACGGCCGCGGCGAGGTCCTCGTCGGCGCCCCCGGCGAGTGGTCGGGCGACTTTGACGGCCCGCTCACCTACGACGGCCGGTTCTACCTCGTCCGCCCGGCGGCCGGGACGGGCCGTGTCTTCGCCTCGCCGAACGCCTCCAGCCGCGGCGGGTTCGGGAACTGCGTCGAGGGCACCGCCGACCTCACCGGCGACGGCGTCCCCGACGTCCTCGTCGGCGCCCCGAACGAGGACCTGAGCGCGGCCGACGACGACGAGGGCCAGGCGTACCTGCTCAGCGGCGCGACGGGCGAGGCCGTCCGCCGGTACGTCTCGCCGGAGCCGAGCGACGAGAGCTCGTTCGGCCGGTGCGTCCACGCGGTCCCCGACATGACGCTCGACGGGGTCCCCGAGGTGCTCGTGACCGAGCCCACGCTGTGCTGCGACAAGATGCCGGCGGCCTACGTGTTCGACGGGGCCGGCGGCGGGCTCGTCTACTCGTTCGAGCTCCCCTACTTCACGTTCGACCTGATCTCCGTCCTCGGGCTCCCCGACCTCGACGGCGACGGCCGGGGCGAGGTCGCGCTCGGGCTCGAGGTCGGCCTGACGACGGAGACCGACCTCGTCCTCGTCCTCTCCGGCGACCTCACGCGCGCGGAGGTCGAACCGAACGACAACCTCGACGAAGCGCAGGTCCTGCGGGGCACGTCCGGGGCCGTCGTCCTCGGCCTCTCGCACGGGTCGGACCTCGGGTTCAACGGCTCGATCACCTTCGACGAGGGCTCGCAGCGGATCGAGGACGTCTACCGGGTCGATCTGTTGGAGCCCGGGCTCCGCCTCTCGCTGACCGACCTCGCGCACGACCTCGACCTGTACCTCATGACCCCGGACCTCACGTTCGTCGAGGTCTCCGGGCAGGGCGGCACGGCGGACGAGGCCATCGACCTCCCGGCGCTCGCGGCCGGGACGTACTACGTCGGCGTCGACTTTTGCGGGTCGTTCCTGCTCGGCGAGTGCCGGGAGGACCAGGGCGAGTGGAGCCCGTACACCCTGACGGTCGAGGGCGCGCTCGAGCCCGGCGTGGCGTCGGGGCCGTCCGCCCCGCGGGCGGCCACGCTCGGCCTCCCCGCCCCGAACCCGTTCCGCGACGGGGCCACGGTCGAGGTCGCGCTCGCCGCGCCCGGGCCCGCCCGCCTG
>CAZDFV010000073.1:0-12457 GCA_964504495.1 uncultured Rhodothermales bacterium | reverse complement strand
CCGCTCGACGTCCGCCACACGCCGCTCCGCGCGGCCGGCGCCGACACCGCGCTCGTCGTCGTGGACGGCCGGCCGCGCGTGGTGACCGTCGAGCGCGACGGCGCCACGACGCGCGTCTGGATCGGCGGGACGCCGGTCGAGGTCGCCGTCAAGACGGAGGCCGACCTCCTCCTCGAACGGTTCGGCCTCGACGCCGGCGACGCCGCCGCCGAGCGCGAGGTCCGCGCGCCGATGCCGGGCCTCGTCCTCCGCGTCCTCGCCGAGCTCGGCCAGGCGGTCGAGGCCGGCGACGGGCTCGTCGTTCTGGAGGCCATGAAGATGGAGAACGAGCTCGCCGCCCCCGCCGCCGGGACCGTCGCCGCCGTCCACGCCGCACCCGGCGACGCCGTCGGAAAGAACGACCTGCTGATCGAGCTGGAGTAGGGGGTCGGGGTAGACGATGCCCCGCTGGCGGCGGCCACCGCCAGCAGGCTGAGGCCGAGTTGCTCGGAACTTGTCGACGGTCGCCCTACCTCCCCATCCCCCATGCTCCTCCTGCTCAGCAACTCGACCTCCCCCGGGCACGGCTACCTCGCGCACGCCCGAGATTGGATTGCCGAGGCGCTGGGCGCGGCCCGCCGCATTGCCTTCGTCCCGTACGCCGGTGTGACGGTCTCGCACGACGCCTACACCGACCGCGTCCGCGCGGCGCTCGACGGGCTGGGACTCACGGTCGAGGGCGTCCACGCGGCCGAGAGCCCGGCCGAGGCCGTCGCGCAGGCCGAGGCCGTGCTCGTGGGCGGCGGCAACACGTTCCACCTCCTCCGCGAGATGCACCGGCTAGGGCTCGTCGACGCCATCCGCCAGCAGGCCGGGGCGGGCGCGCCCTACGTCGGGTGGAGCGCCGGGGCGAACGTGGCCTGCCCCACGATCCGCACGACGAACGACATGCCGGTCGTCGAGCCACCGACGCTCGACGCGCTCGGGCTCGTCGGCGTTCAGATCAACCCGCACTACACCGACGCGCACCCGCCGGGGCACGGGGGCGAGACGCGGGCCCAGCGGCTGGCGGAGTTCGTGGCCGCCAACCCCGACGCCCCGGTCGTCGGGCTCCCCGAGGGCACGGCCGTCCGCGTCGAGGGCACGGACGTTCGGGTGCTCGGAGAGGGCGCGCCGCGCGTGTTCGACGGGGTGTCGCCCGAGGGGCGCGAGGCCGGGCCAGGTGAGGTCGAGGCTCTGTTCGGCGCCCGCTAACCCATCCGGCCGACGACGCGGTCGAGGGCGTCGGCGGCGGCGTCCACGTCGGCCTCGGTCGTGCCGCGGCCGAGCGAGAACCGGACGGTCGCCCCGGCCGTCTCGCGCTCGACGCCGAGGGCCAGGAGGACGTGGCTGGGCTCGAGGGCCCCGCTCGTGCACGCGCTCCCGGCCGAGGCGTGGACGCCCTCCAGGTCGAGCCCGACGAGGAGCATCTCGCCGTCGAGCGGGCCCGCCGCCCCGGGCCGGAACGAGAAGCTGAGGACGTGGGGCGCCGCGACCTCGGGCGTGTTCACGTGCACGCGCTCCCCGAACGACTGGCGGACGTGCCCGAGGAGCCGGTCGCGGAGCCGGGTCAGGCGGGCGGCGTGCGCCTCGCGCTCGGCCTCGGCGAGCGCCAGCGCCTCGGCGAAGCCGACGACGGCCGCCACGTTCTCCGTCCCGCCGCGCCGCCGTCGCTCCTGCGCCCCGCCCGTCTGGACGGCCCCGAACGGCGTCCCCGCGCGGACGTAGAGGGCGCCGGCCCCCTTCGGCCCGCCGACCTTGTGGGCCGAGAGCGAGAGGAGGTCCACGTCGAGCGCGCCCACGTCGAGCGGCAGGAGCCCGGACGCCTGCACGGCGTCCGTGTGGACGCGCGCGCCCTGCTGGCGGGCCGCGCGGGCGATCTCGGCGACGTCGTTCACGGCGCCCGTCTCGTTGTTGACGAGCATGGCCGAGACGAGGCCGGTCTTGTCGCTCAGCGCCTCCTCGACGGCGCGTGCCGCCAGTCGCCCCGTGTCGTTCGGCAGGAGGATGTCGACGGGATGGCCCTCGGCTCCGAGCGCCTCGGCCGTCCGCAGCACGGCCTCGTGCTCCACGGCCGACGTGACGAGGCCGGGCCGGCCGGTCTCGCGGAGCGCGGCGCCGGTGAGCGCCCCGCGCAGGGCCAGGTTGTCGGCCTCGGTCCCGCCACTCGCGAACACGACCTCGCCGGGCTCGCAGCTCAACACGCCGGCTACGCGCGCCCGGGCCCGCTCGACGGCCACGCGCGCGCGCCGGCCCGGACCGTGCGTCGAGGACGGATTCCCGAACTCGTCGCGGAGAAACGGGAGCATGGCCTCGAATGCCTCCTCGCGGAGCGGCGTCGTCGCGGCGTGGTCGAGGTAGGGCACGGGCGAACGGCGAACGGCGAACGGCGAACGGCGAACGGCGAACGGCGAACGGCGAACGGAAGATGCCCGACTGGCGGGGCGCGGCGCCAGCCGGACGAGATCGAGTCGCCCAATGTTCTCTCAGGGCGGCTAACCCCGCCGTTCGCCGATTCCCGTTCGCCGCCTTCCGCCCTACAGCCCGAGCCAGTAGGTGGCTTTGATCTGGAACACGTTCTGGACGTCGTCGCCGAACACGTCCGGCACGTCCGAGAGCACGTCGAGGCCACGGAGCGCGCCGTAGTCGTCGCGCGTCTGCTGCCACACGAAAAAGAGCTCCGAGCCCGGACGCCACTCCCACCGGAGGACGGCGTTTCCGCGCAGCGAGAGGTAGGTGAAGTCCCGGTTGTATACGTCGAACGTGTCGCCGTCGGCGTCGGTCACCTCGTAGAGGTCGGCGTCCTCGAACGGCACCTCCTCCACGCCGTCGTCGGTGAACCGGAGCGGGACGAGGCTCGTCCCCGGCGTCTGGCCGAACCGGACGAAGTCGTACGACTCGCGCGCGGCGAGCTGGCGGAAGCCGGAAAAGCGGCGGGCGTCGACGTAGGGACCCGCGTAGAGCTGGAGCGTGAGGTCGGGCGTGAACGCCCAGTCGACGCGGCCGGCGGCGAAGAGCGCCTCGCTGCGGACGTCGGAGAACACGTAGCGGCGGCCGCCGAACCCGTCCGGGGCGTCGGCGTCGGGGCCCGCGAACAGGTACTGGTCCGTGTTGAACGAGCTCGTCCACGACGGGGCGAACGAGAGCTCGAGGGCGTCCGAGACCCGGCCCGTCACCGACGGCTGGACCTGCCACGTCCACTCGCGCCCGACGCCCGCGTGGTCGTGGGCGAACTCGCCGCGCCGGGCCACGCGGAGCCCGCCGGAGACCGCCCGGGCCGCGTTCGTGTTCAGGCGGACGGACGCCGAGTAGTCGGCCGGGCGGAGCGTGAGCGGGCCGCCCCGCGTGAGCCGGTCGTTGGCGTAGACGGGCCGGGCGGAGAGGACCACGCTCGTCGTCCAGAGGTTCGAAAACCGGGCCCAGGTGCCCACGTTGAACCGGTTGAAGACGAGGTCGCCGCCGTAGTTCACGGCCTGGCCGCCGAACGTGTAGAGCTCGAGCCGCTGGAGCCACGACGGTGCCGGCTGCGCCTCGTTCCAACTCAGCCGCCAGTCGGCCCCGAGCCGGTCGGCCCGGCGCTGGAACCCGAGGTCGTTCGTCTCGAACCCGGGGCTCGTGGCCGCGAGCGTGACGGCGCCCCGCCAGTGCCGGCCCCCGCCCACCTTGGCGACCGTCGCCTCGGCCCGGTAGCCCGCGAGCGAGGTCTGCCCGGGGTCGACGGAGACGTAGTCGGCGTCGGTGCGGTGGTAGTACCGGGCGCTCGACCGCTGGAGCCGCTCGATCGCGCCCGACCCGCCGCTCACGAACGACCCGGCCGCGACGGCGCTCACCGACCACACGCGGCTGGGGAACGTGTGCTCGACGTCGAGCCCGCCGACGGTCGCGTCGGTCGGGATCACGTCCCGGAGCACGTCGCGGTCGGCGTCGCGGACGACCGACGACCCGAAGACGCCGACCCCGGTCCGCCCGCCGTTCCACGCCCGCCGGGCCCGGGCGACGGCGTAGTTCGAGGCCGGCTCGACGACCCGGGCCGGCCGCAGGGCCCCGTCGAGCGTGGTGAACGCCGCTCGCTCCGGCGCCGTCACCGCGTTGAGCACGCCGACGGTCCACTCGCCGATCTGTCCGCTCAGCTTGCCCGCTCCCAGGATCGTCGTCTGCTCCGGGCTGTCGAGGTAGGCCACGTCGTCGGGCGTGTCCCAGAAGCCGTCGTCGCCGGCCCACCCGTAGAGTCGGCCGAACCCGGTCGGCGAGCGGCCGATCCGCCGCGAGTAGAAGAACTGCGGCCGGTCGGTCACGTACGCCGCCGCCCGCGTCCCCCCAAAGTCGAAGGCGTCGACGCCCTCGACGAAGAACGACCGGCGCTCGGCGAACTGGGTCTCGAAGTCGGTGAGGTTGACGTCGGCCGGGTCCTGCTCGACCTGGCCGAAGTCGGGGTTGACGGTCGCCGTGAGCATCAGCGCGCTCGTGAGCCCGACGCTCGCGTCGAACCCGACGGCCGGGCTCAGGTCGTTCTCGCTGTAGAACGGGTTACCCGCGTCGTCGGGCGCGCGCGTCAGCCGCGTCGCCGCGTACGGGACGGCCTCGACGCGGCGCGGGGCCCGGAGGTCGCGGAGCGCCCGGAGCGCCCCGAACCGGGAGACGTAGCCGTCGGCGTCGGGCGGGATCGGGGCCCAGTAGGCCGTCTCGCCCGTCGCGGCGATGTCGCGCTGGAACTGGATCTGCCACGGGGTCGCGGAGCCGGCGTCGTAGCGGAGCTGGCTGAGCGGGATCCGCACCTCGACGGCGTAGCCGGAGCCCTCGGGCCCGCTAAAGCGGCCGACCGCGCTCTCCCAGACGGCGTCCCACGTGAGGTCGCCCCAGTTCTGGTCGCCGTAGAGGACGGCGTCCTGCTGCGCCCCGGCCAGATTCACGCCGAACGAGAAGGCCGTCCGCCCGTCGGCCGGGCTCCCGATCTCGATAAAGATGCGGTCGGACGTCTCGCCAAACTGGTCGCGCCGGACGAGCCGCCGGACGAGCGTCTCGGGGTCGCGGACGTACGCCCGGACGCCGACGTAGAGCGCGCCGCCGTCGTAAAGCACGGCCGCCTCGGTCCGCTCCGTCGAGGGCGCGCCGGCGTCCGGCGCCTGCTGGACGAAGTCGTCCGCCAGCGGGGCCCGGGCCCACACCACCTCGTCGAGCTGGCCGTCGACGCGGACGCGCTCGTCCGGCCCGAGGCGGACGGCGTCGAGGGCGCGCTCGCGGGGGACGTGGCTCTGACCCTCCGCCGGGACAGTGAGAACGACCAGGGAGAGGAGGAGGACCAACCGGGGCATATCCCTACGAGGCGACGAGCCGAAACGATACCCACGGCTGGGCCGGAGCGCAACCCATTTATATGTGCGTTCTCCACCTAGGGCTATGCCTGCGCGTTCTGTCACCCCGAGCGCCAGCGCCCCCCCGTGCCCCGCCCCCCAGGACGCAGGGGCCCGAGCCTCCGTCCCGAGCACCGCGCCTCCGTGCAAGCGGGGCGGCCTCCCAGTGGAGGCCGCCCCGCTCATGTGTCCTACGGGTCCGAGCTAGACCGCCTCGTCCTCGGCCGCCGGGTCCTCCGTCACGACCGCGCCGGTCCACGTCGTCGCGCCGGCGTCGGTCGCGGCCGGGCCGCCGAAGCCGACGGCCCCGACCGGAGGCGCCCCGTCGCCGCTGGCGGCGCCGTCGCCCGAGGCGGCGTCCGGGGTGACGGCGCTCTCGAAGTACTCCTCGGTCGTGAAGCTGTCGACCTGGATGGCGTCGTTGCGGGCCTCCTCGGCGCGTTGCAGGAGCGCGGCCTCGTCGCGCGTGATGACGCCCTTCTCGACGGCGAGGGGGATGAGCGTGGCCGGGTGCTGCTTCGGCAGGTCGCGCCGCTTGATCGCGTCCTTCACCTTGCGGACGACGCCCTCGGCCTCGTAGCACAAGCGCATGGCGCTCTCGAACCGGCCGAGCGCGTGCTCGGGGTCGAGCGACGAGAACACGCCGCCAAAGTGGCGGTCGCGCTGCTCGCCCGGGACCTGCATGGCCGCGGCCACCTGGTGCCCGACGCGGTCGGACGGGAGCCCGGAGATCCGGTTGAGCCGGCTCCAGGCCGCGAGCGGGCCGCGGAAGAGCCACGTCGCGCCCGGGACCTTGAGGTTGGCGAACAGGCCGTCGAAGGCGTCCTGGATCTGGGCGAAGGCGTACTGCATGGACCACTCCATAAACGGGCGGTCCTCGGCGCGCTGGCCCTCAGCCTCCCAGCGGCGGAGGGTCGCGGTCCCGAGGTACATCCACGAGAAGACGTCGGCAAAGCGGCCCGTCAGCTTCTCCTTCCGCTTGAGGTCGCCGCCGAGCGTCCCCATCGCCAGATCGGCGAGGAAGGCGAACGTCGCACTCGACCAGGCCATCTTCCGCCAGTAGGGCGCGGCCGCGCCGCGGACCGGCGAGCCCGCCAGCCAGCCGCGGCTGAGCGAGAGCCCCACGGCCCGGAACCCGTTGCGGACGACGTGGCCGATGTGCGGCCAGAACGCGGCGTCGAACGCCTTGACGTCCCGGTTCATCAGCGCCTGCATCTCCTTGAGCGCGTACGGATGGCAGCGGATGGCCCCCTGCCCGAAGATCATGAGCGTCCGCGTGAGGATGTTGGCGCCCTCGACCGTGATCGACACCGGCATGCCGATGTAGGCGCTGGCGATCGGGTTGCGCGGGCCGCGGGAGATGGCGTTCCCCCCGAGGATGTCCATCGCGTCGTTGACGGCCTTCCGGGACAGCTCGGTCGTGTTGTACTTCATCATGGCCGTCACGACGGCCGGCGCGGCGCCCTGGTCGAGCCCACCGTTCGTGTACCGGCGGGCGGCCTCCATCGTGTAGGCCCAGCCGCCGATCCGCGCGAGCGGCTCCTCGATCCCCTCGAACTTGCCGATCGAGAGGCCGAACTGCTTGCGGATGAGGGCGTGCGCGCCGGCCACGCGGGCCACCTGCTTCACGCCCGCCGTCGCGCTGGCGGGCAGCGAGATGCCGCGCCCGGCCGCGAGCGACTGCATGAGCATGGTCCAGCCGCGGCCGGCGCCCTCCGCGCCGCCGATCACGGCGTCGTCGAGCTTGACGACCACGTCGTGCCCCTCGGTCGGGCAGTTGTAGAACGGGACGCCGAGCGGGTCGTGGCGCTTGCCCAGGACGACGCCCTCGGTGTCGGTCGGGACGAGGGCACACGTGATGCCGAGGTCCTCGCCCTTCCCGAGCAGGTTCTCGGGGTCGAACAGCTTGAACGCGAGGCCGAGCACGTCCGAGATCGCGGCGAGCGTGATGTAGCGCTTCCGCCAGTTCAGCTTGAGGTAGAGCGCGCCGTCGTCGCCACGGAACACCTCGCCCTTGGACGAGATGGCGCCGGCGTCGGAGCCCGCGCCGGGCTCGGTCAGGGCGAAGGCGGGGATGGCCTCGCCCGTCGCCAGCTTGGGCAGCCAGTGGTCCTTCTGCGCCTGCGTCCCGAAGTGCGCCAGCAGCTCGGCGGGCCCGAGCGAGTTGGGCACCATGACCGTGATCCCGAGCGTCGAGGACACGCTCGACGCCTTCGACACGATCGCGCTGTTGGCGCTCGGGCTGAACCCGTGGCCCCCGTACTCCTTGGGGACGATGAGCCCGAAAAAGCGCTCGTCCTTCAGCTTCTGCCAGACCTCCGGCGGGAGGTCGCGGCGCTGCCACACCTCCCAGTCGTCGACCATCCGGCAGAGCTCCTCGACGGGGCCGTCGAGGAACGCTTGCTCCTCGTCGGTCAGCCCGGCGTAGGGCTGGGCGAGGAGGCGCTTGGCGTCCGGCTTGCCGGAGAAGAGCTCGCCCTCGACCCAGACCGTCCCGGCGTCGATGGCCTCCTGCTCGGTCTTCGAGATGACGGGGAGGAACTGGAGCTTCTCCATCAGCCCCATCACGCCCGCCGAGAGCTGGCGGCGGATCGGGGTGACGAGGAACACGGCCGCCAGCACGGCGAACGCGACGACGGCCCAGATAGGCGCGCCGAACCCGACGAGGGCGACGAGCCCGGCCGCGGCCCACGCCCACAGCGGGGCGCCGGTGAAGCCGAGGACGAACAGGACGAGGAGCACGCCGACGGCGGCGGCCCAGACCGGCGTGCCGGCAAAGAGGGCGAGGGCGTCCATGACAAGGGGGAGCAGGTGGGCGGGGGTATCGGCGCTGAATGGAACGTTTCAAGCCGACTTAACAGTGTAAACCTGTTTCCGCGCGCGCGCAAGCCCTCCGCCCCGCTAGCGGTCGTCGTCAGCGGCCGGCGAGAGCACTACCTGGGATGGTGGATGCCCTCACTCTTGTCATCCTGAGCGCCAGCGAAGGATCTCGACGCCGTCCCTCACGCTGCCCGCACCGGCGCCTACGACTGACGTACCGCGCTGAGATCCTTCGCTCCGCTCAGAATGACGCCGAGTCCGGTCGCTCTGTGTCGGTTCGACCGCTCCCTCCCCTCCCCAGTCCTTCCCGCGCAGACGGGAATCCAGGGCGTCCGGGCGCGATCGTGCTCGCCCGCCCTGGGCCCCCGCCTGCGCGGGGGTGACCCGTTCCTGAAGGGTTCAGCCGGGTCCGTGTGATGCCCTGCCCAAACGGTGCCCTACAGCACGAGCCGGCGGAACCGCTCAGCGTACGTCCGGCTGATGCGGACGCGGTGGCCGCCTTCCAGGAGCGCCTCGTAGCCCCCGCTCCCGTCGCTCTCGAGGTGGCGGACGGCGTCGAGCGCGACGAGCGCCGAGCGGTGGACGCGCACGAACCGCTCGGCCGGGAGCCGGGCCTCGACCTCGCCGATCCCGACGCCCGCGGTCAGCGGCCGGCCCGTCGTGTGGAGCGTGGCGTAGTTGCCGGCCGCCTCGACCCACACGATGTCGTCGACGGAGAGGGCGACGAGCCGCTCGCCGGCGCGAACGAGGAGGCGGCCGGCCCCGGGGCCCTCGGCCACGGCCCGGGCGTCGGCGGCCGAGAGCGGGGCGGCGCGGTCGCGGAGCCGGGCGACGGCCCGCTCCAGGCGCGAGCGCGTGATCGGCTTGAGGAGGGAGTCCACGGCCCCGGTCTCGAAGGCGCCGACGGCGTGGCGGTCGTAGGCCGTCGTAAAGACGACGGCCGGGAGCGCGTCGAGCCGGCCCGCCAGCCGGGCGAGCACGCCGAACCCGTCCAGGCCGGGCATCTGGACGTCGAGGAACAGGGCGTCGAGGGGCGCCCCCGCCTCGGCCCGGTCCACGACGAGGTCGACGGCCTCCGGCCCGCCGGCCGCCTCGCCGACGAGGTCGACGCCGTCGAACGTGCCGAGGAGCTCGGCGAGGAGGGCGCGCGCGGGCGGCTCGTCGTCCACGAGGGCGACGCGGAGCGGGCGGGTCATGCGGTGGGGACGGGCAGGGGCGCCGCCGCTGGCGGTGCGGGCGGGCGAGCCCGTGCTGGGGCGTCCGGGAGCGGGAGGCGGAAGGCGACGGCGAACCCCTGCGCCCGGTCGGCCTCGACGCGGAGCGCGGACGCCTCGCCAAACAAGAGCCGGAGCCGCTCGTCCGTATTCGCGAGCCCGACGCCCTCAGCATCGGCCAGCGCGCCGGGCGCGGCGCCGACGCCGGTGTCCTCGACCAAGACCTCGACGGCGTCGCCCTCGACACGTGCCGCGACCGTCACGGCCCCGCCGCCGGGCGCCGGCGCGACCCCGTGCCGGACGGCGTTCTCGACGAGCGTCTGGAGCGCCATCGGCGGGACCTCGGCGCCCAGCGCCTCGTCGTCCACGTCGAGCACGGCGCGGAGGCGGCGGCCCATCCGCGCGCCCTCCAGGTCGAGGTAGTCGCGGACGAACCCGACCTCCTCGGCGAGCGGGACGAGGTCGCGGCGGCCGGCGTCGAGCGAGTACCGGAGGAGCCCAGCGAGCCGGCCGATCATCTCGCGGGCCTCGTCCGGGTCGCGCCCGACCTCGGCGCTGACGGCGTTGAGCGCGTTGAACAGGAAGTGCGGGTTGAGTTGGGCCCGGAGCGAGCGGAGCTCCTGCTCGCGCGTCCGCGCCCGGAGCCGCTCGGCCGCCTCGCGCTCGCGGCCCGCCCGCTGGGCCGCCGCGACGGCGTGGTACACGGCGAACTGGGCCACGTAGACCGTCGCCGCCCCCAGCGCGATCCACCCGAACCGCTCGGCGATCACGGCGGCCACCTCGGCGCCCCCCAGGACCCGGTAGACGCCGACGTACAGGGCCGTCCCGCCGACGGCGTAGGCCGGGAGGAGGACGGCGTGGGCCGCCAGCCGCCGCCCCCACCCCGCCCCGTCCAGCCCGCGCACGACGACGAGCCAGGCCGGCACGCTCAGCCCGGCTAGGATCGTCGTATGGACCGCCTGGCTCGTGAGCGAGTACGCGAGCGGGACGTCGGCGAAGAGCGTGATGACGGCGGCGTAGGCGACGGCGTAGAGCGCCCACGCGACGGCCGCCGACGCGACGCCCCGCACCGTCAGGCGCGGGGCGGCGTGGACAGGGGGGAGCGGACGGTTCATGGGGCGGCCTCGACGCTCTCGAGCCAGGGCATCAGCTTGTACTGTACGAACGGGGAGCTGGGGTTGAGCTCGGTGGCCCGCTCGATCGCGGCGCGGGCGGGCCCGGCCTCCCCCGCCATGAGGTATGCGAGGCCGAGCCAGGCGTACGCCTCGTCCTCGCCCCACGTCGGCGCGAGGCCGCTGGCGGGCGCGCTGAACCCGTCGAGCGCCTTCTCGAGCTGGCGGACGGCCGTGGCGCGGTCGCCGCCCCACTCCTCGGGCGTGTTGAGGAGGCCCGTCGCGTGGAGGAACAGGACGCGCGGGTTGTCCGGGGCGAGGTCGAGCGACGTCCGAGTCGCCGTCTGCGAAGCCGGTCCGAGCGAGGCCGCGCGCGCTGGGTCGAGCCCCATCTGGAGGCCGAGGAGTCCGGCGCGGAGGGCGGCGGCCTCGGCACGGAGGTCGTCGCCGAGGGCTCGGTCGTCCACGAGGCCGTCGAGAGCTTCGGCCCCGCTCTCGGCGTGCCGGAGCGCGCGGTCGGCGTCCTGGTAGAACGTGTAGGCGAGGCGGTAGTCGGCGAGAGCGGAGTAGTAGGCGGCCCAGGCGGCGGCCTCGTGGTCGTCGCTCTCGGCGGCCAGGCCGAGCGTGGCGCGGGCGGCGAGGAGCGAGTCGGGCGAGCTGCCGAAGTGGCCGGCCGCGACAAGGGCGCGGCCCCGCTCGACGATCGCGTGGGCGTCGGGCTGCGCGGCGGCCGGCGCCGCCAGCAGGACCAAGAGGGAGAGGAGTCGGGGGTTCATCGTGTTGGGGTGTCTGTGAGGGTGTCAAAGCAGTTCCCCTCCTGGACAGGAGGGGCTAGGGGTGGTTGACCGCTCAGGTACCGTGCTCGGATCGAGCACAGCGCCCCGCCCGATCTACCCCCTCCCCCTCCGGGGACTCCCCCTGTCCAGGGGGAGGACTCGTTTCGGGGGGGTCGTTTGATCCGTTTCCGGGTAATCAATCGTTCGGGGGGAGTCGATCAGCGAGCTGCGGACTCGCCTGGCTGGCGCCCGTCCTCGCGCGGGGAGCGGCCGCCAGCGGGCCGAATCACTGGAGGAGGAGCGAGGCGCCGACGTAGACCGACCGCCGGTAGGCCGTCACGTCGGGCTCGGACTGGTCGTAGTCCGGGGCGTAGTCGATCCCGACCACGTTGGCCCGGTCCAGGAGGTTGCTGACGGCGCCGAACAGGACGAGCGAGCCCGCCTGCCCGAGCGGGACCGCGTAGCTGACGTTGGCGTCGAGGCGGACGTAGGCCGGGAGGCGCGCGCCCCCGACCGGCCCCTCGACCGGGAGCACGAACCCGTCCGCCTCGACGCCCCGCTCGACGGGCGTGACCGGCCGGCCGGACGAGACGCGGAGGCGCATCCCGAGCGCGAGCGTCCGCCAGAGGCGACTTTTGCCCACCACGTTCAGCGCGTGGCGGATGTCGAAGGGCGCCGGTCCGTCGTCCAGCACGACGGCCTCGCCCCG
Organism: uncultured Rhodothermales bacterium; assembly: GCA_964504495.1. Classification (GTDB taxonomy): domain Bacteria; phylum Bacteroidota; class Rhodothermia; order Rhodothermales; family Rubricoccaceae; genus Rubrivirga. Next base: position 457 of record CAZDFV010000073.1, on the reverse strand, counting down.
CCGCCGGGCCTGCGTCCGCTCCGACGACAAGAGCGAGTACGCCGCCCACCCGTGGACGCGCGCCGACTCGGAGCGGCGGACGAACAGGTCGAGGCCCCGCGCCCGGCCCTCCCCCCGGTCCGTCCACACCGCCCCGTCGCGCTCGACGACGAGGCCGCGGTAGCGCTTGGCGTACGCCTCGGCCCGGAGCGTCCACTCGCCCTGCTCGTGGAGGACGCCGCCGACGAGGTGCGCGGCGCGGGACACGCCGAGGTTGCCCTCGGCCGTGGCGACAGTCTCGACGTCGGGGGCCTGGCTGTAGAGGCCGCCCGCCAGCCGGAGGCGCGTCGCCCCAGAGAGCGCGACTTGGACGCCCCCGCGCGGGTCGAGCGCGACGGCCCCGAGGTCCTCCGCCCCGCTCGCGCGGAGGCCCGCCCAGGCGACGACGCGGCGCCCCAGCTGGGCCTCGGCCTCGGTC
>CAZDFV010000072.1:12150-12521 GCA_964504495.1 uncultured Rhodothermales bacterium | reverse complement strand
CCGCGCTCGCCGCCGACCCCGCCCGGCACGCGCTGACGGGCCGGACGCTCCTGGCCGCCGACCTCGCCCGGCGCTACGGGGTCGCCGACCTCGACGGCCGCCAGCCCGGTCCGTTCCGTCTCCCCGACTAGGGCGGGCCCGCCGGAGGCGGCGAACGATGGAGGCCCCACCGGGCGGAGATCCGGTGGGGCCTCTGGACAACCCTGGCGAAGTTGTCCGGGGGGACTCGGTGCGAGTCGTACGGTCAGACGGTACGATCCCGCGGTGTCAGAGGTGGGTCACAGGAGATATGACCTGCGGCCGGTCGAGAACGCGCCGGGCCGGCCGTTCGTCTGGCGGGTTCGGGGCGTTCCGGTCTGCCCTTCAAAGAC
>CAZDFV010000072.1:0-12140 GCA_964504495.1 uncultured Rhodothermales bacterium | reverse complement strand
ACAACCCTGGCGAAGTTGTCCGGGGGGACTCAGATGCGAGTCGTACCGAGGGTACGGGCCCGCGGTGTCAGGGGGGCGTCACACCGCCCCGCGCTAGTCCATCATGCGGCGGAGGAAGGCGGGCACGTCCGTGTCGTCCTTGCTGATCCGCTCGCGGCGGGGCACGTCGGTGGCCGGGAGCCGGCGGACGTTCGCGGGCCGGGCGGGCTCCTCGGCCCGGCTCGGCGGCTCGTCCTCGCCGCGCGGCGGGGCCGGGCGGCGTCGCTCGAAGGCCGGCTCGTCCAAGACCTTCAGGTTGTCCTCGCCCTTGTAGTGGGGCGAGCCGTAGCCCCCGCCCAGCGTCACGCTCGGGCGGCGGGCCGGCTCCGCCTCCGGCCGGGCGTCGGCCTGGTCGAAGCCCGTGGCGATGACCGTCACGCGGATCGCGTCGCCCAGCGTCTCGTCGATGACGGTCCCGAAGATGACCTCGGCCTCGTCGCCGGCCTCCGACTGGATGACCTGCGTGGCCTGCGTGGCCTCGCGGACGCCGAGGTCGATCCCGGCCGTGATGTTGACGAGGACGTTCCGGGCCCCCTGGATCGAGATCCCGTCGAGGAGCGGCGACGAGATGGCCTCCTGGGCCGCCCGCTCGGCCCGGCGCTCCCCGCTGGCGATCGCCGAGGACATCAGGGCCGTCCCGCCGTCGAGCATCGTCGTGCGGACGTCGGCGAAGTCGAGGTTGATGAGGCCGTGGACCGTGATGAGCTCCGAGATCCCGCGCGTGGCGTTGTAGAGCACGTCGTCGGCCATCTCGAAGGCCTCGACGAGCGTCGTCGTCTCGTCGGCCACGTCGAGGAGCCGCTCGTTCGGGATGATGATGAGGGTGTCGACCGTCTCGCGGAGGCTCTCGATCCCCTGCTCGGCCATCCGCAGCCGCTTCCGGCCCTCGGCCTGGAACGGCTTGGTCACGACGGCGACCGTCAGGATCCCCATCTGCTTCGCCAGCGCGGCGACGACCGGCGCCCCGCCGGTGCCCGTCCCCCCGCCCATGCCGGCGGCGACGAACACCATGTCGGCGCCCTCCAGGGCCGCCTCGATGTCGCGGTGGCTCTCCTGGGCGGCCTCGGCCCCCACGCTCGGGCGGGCGCCGGCCCCGAGCCCCTTCGTGAGCTCGCGGCCCATCTGGATCTTCGTGGGCGACTGGTTGGCCTGGAGCGCCTGGGCGTCGGTGTTGACGGCCACGAACTCGACGCCGTGGATGCCCTTCGAGAGCATGTTGTTGACGGCGTTGCCGCCGCCGCCGCCGACGCCGATCACGCGGATCAGCGCTGTGTCCTGCGCCTCGTCGTCAAAGGAGAATCGAGTGGAAAAGTCGGGGTTCATCGGAGTCCCTCCGGAGGGTGGGTGCCAGGGTTGTTGAGAGGGCGGCGGGACAACCGGAAGGTACCGGCTCCGCAGTCCGACCGCCTGGGTTTTTTGAGATGCTTAGAGCTCGTCGAACCAGCTCCGCATTCTGGATGCGATTTTCGTAACGAGTTTGTCGGGGTCGTCGTCGTAGCCGTCGCCAAAGGACGGCCGGGCTTCCGGGTCGTGGGCCGCCTCGGCGGCCTCGGCCACGAGCGAGGCGCCGCGCCCGGCGCCCGTCCGCAGGCCGTGGAGGACGAGGCCGACGCCGGTCGCGAACTTGGGGTCGTCGACCTCCTCGACGAGCCCGCCGGCGAGCCCGAGCGGGCGGCCGACGCGGGCCTCGAGCCCGAGGATCTCGGCCGCCAGCTCCGCCGTGCCCGGGATGAGCGCCCCGCCGCCCGTCAGGACGACGCCGGCCGAGAGGTGCCGGCCGTAGCCGCTCCGCTTGATCTCGATCGCCACGAACTCGAGGATCTCCTCCATCCGCGGCTGGATGATCTGGGCGAGCGTCGACTGACCGATGGCCTTGTCGGGCCGGCCGCCGATCCCGGGGATCTGGATCTCGGTGTCCTCCTCGACGAGGTCGACGAGGGCCACGCCGAACTGGCGCTTCAGCCGCTCGGCCTGGTCGTGCAAGATCCCGAGCCCCTTGCGGAGGTCGTCGGTGACTTTGTTGCCGGCGACGGCGACGACGGCCGTGTGCCGGATCGTCTTGTCCTCGAAGACCGCGATGTCGGTCGTGCCGCCCCCGATGTCTACCAAGACGACGCCGACCTCGCGCTCGTCGGCGTGGAGCACGGCGTGCGACGACGCCAGCGGCTCGAGGACGATGTCGTCGACGGCGTACCCGGCCTTCTCGATGCACCGGTACACGTTCTTGGCCGCCGACACGAGCCCGGTGATGATGTGGACGTTGGCCTCCAGCCGGACGCCCGACATCCCGATGGGGTCGGCCACGCCGTCCTGGCCGTCCACGATGAACTCCTGCGGGAGCACGTGGAGGATCTCACGGTCGGCCGGCATCGCCACGTGCTTCGTGTCCTCCAGGAGCCGCTGCACGTCGTCGCGCGCGATCTCGCCGTTCGCGACGGTGATGACGCCGCGGCTCTGGAAGCTCTGGATGTGGTCGCCGGCGATCCCGACGACGACCGACTCGGTCTGGACGCCGGCCGACCGCTCGGCCTCGCCGACGGCCTTTTTCACGGCCTCGACCGTCTTGTCGATGTTGACGACGACGCCCCGGTTGAGGCCCTCGGACTCGGCGAGCCCGACGCCGCGGACGTTGATCCGGCCGAGGCTGTCGGCCCCGGCCACGACGGCGCAGATTTTCGTGGTCCCGATGTCGACGCCGACGACGATGCGTTCTTGGTCGCTCATAGCAGTGGTGGAGTGGGGAAGAGTGTGGGTTCGGGGGTCTAGGCGGAGGGGTCCCGGCCCGCTGGCGGCGCGGCCCCGCCAGGCGCAGAGGCCGCAATCGTGTCATCCTGAGCGCCAGCGAAGGATCTCAGCTCGGACCCTCGGGCCCTGACGCACTGGTGCCGGCGGGCTGGGGCGCTGGCACTGAGATCCTTCGTTCCGCTCAGGATGACAGGGAGGGCAGAAGTGCGCCCGGCTGGCGGCACGGCTCCGCCAGCGGCACGGGCGGTGACGGCGGACGAGTCGGCGGGCGCCGCCGGCGGGTCGCCCTCCTGGGTGACGACCTGGCCGCGGAAGCGGAGGTCGACGAGGCGGAACCGCGTGCCCGGGCGGGGCAGGACCGACTGGTCCCAGAAGGCCCGGAGGCGGCGGAGCTGCTCGTCCGGGTCGGCGTGGGCGAGGCGGACGGGGACGGACCCGTGCCCGCCGGCCGGCGTCGTCCAGAGCGTGGGCGAGGCGCCCCACTCGACCTCGCTCACGAGCGCGGCCGTCTGGGCGTCAGCATGTGCGAGGGCGGCGAGGAGGTCGCGGAGCGCGGCGCTCTCGACCGGCTGGACGGGGTGGTAGTCCGGCCCCCCGCGCAAGACGGGCACGTCGTAGACGGCGGGGGCGGCGGCGCCGAGCGGCATCCGGAAGCCGTCGGCGTCGAGGAAGTAGGCCGGCCTCCCGTCCGCGCCCAGCGCCAGCGCGACGGGCTCGCGCTCCTCGACGCGCACGCGGAGCGTCCCGGTCGGCAGCCGGCGGACGTGGGCGGCCCGGACCCACGGGTGCCGCTGCGCCCGGTCCGCGACGAGCGCGGGCGAGATGGAGAAGAGGGCGACCGAGTCCGGCTCGAACCCGACGAGGTCGGCCACGGCCGCGGCGTCGGCGTGGACGGCCCCGACGATGTCGACGCGCTCGAGGGGGAGCGTCCGCCCCCACACCCAGGCCGCGCCGAGGGCGAGGACGAGCACGACGAGCCCGAGCCCCCGGAGGAGGCGCCGGCGGCGGTCGGCCCGTTGCTGCTTCGTGCGCGTCGCCATCACGCGGGCTCGAGGGTCTGGAGGAACGCCTCGCCATAGCGCCACACGTCCCCGGCCCCCATCGTGAGGACGAGGTCGCCGGGCTGGGCGAGGGCGCCGAGGTAGCCCGGGAGCGACCCCTTGTCCTCGACGTAGTGGACATCGCGGTGGCCGTACTGGCGGGCGAGGTCGGCGACGGTCTGGCCCGTCACGCCCTCGATCGGCCGCTCGCGCGCCGGGTAGACGTCGGTCACGACGAGGACGTCGGCGTCGTAGAAGGCGAGCGCGAACTCCTCCTTGAGGTCACGCGTGCGGCTGTAGAGGTGCGGCTGGAAGACGGCGACGACGCGGCGGTCCGGCCAGCCCCGCGCGGCGGCCTGGAGCGTGGCCTCGATCTCGGTCGGGTGGTGGGCGTAGTCGTCGACGACGAGGACGGAGCCCCCGCCGTCGGAGCCGCCCGCGAGCCCCTCGCCCTTGACCTGGAAGCGGCGGTCGACGCCCGCGTACTCCGCCAGCCCGGCGGCGACGGCCTCGAACGGGACGTCGAGCTCGAGCCCGACGGCGACGGCCGCGAGCGCGTTGCGGACGTTGTGGAGGCCCGGCGCCTTCAGCGCGACCTCGCCCAGCCGCTCGCTCCCCTCGTACACCTCGAACCGCGTCTCGGCGCCGACCTGGACCACGTTCTCGGCCCGGAGCGTGGCCTGCCGGCTCGTCCCGTACGTCACGACCGGGCGGTGGATCTGGCCGAGGATCGAGCGGACGTTCTCGTCGTCCAAGCAGAGGATCGCCGCGCCGAAAAAGGGGACGGAGTTGGCGAATTGGACGAAGGCATTTTTGATGTCTTCTATGTCGTCGTAAATGTCGAGATGGTCGACCTCGATGTTCGTCACGACGGCGACGATGGGCGCCAGCCGGAGGAACGTCCGGTCGTACTCGTCGGCCTCGACGACGATGAGCTCGCCGGTGCCTGCGACGGCGTTCGACCCGAACACGGCCACCTTCCCCCCGACGATGATCGTCGGGTCGAGCCCGGCGTGCTGGGCCATCAGCCCGACCATCGTCGTCGTCGTCGTCTTCCCGTGCGTCCCGGCGATGCCGACGCCGCGCTTGGCGCGCATGAGCTCGCCAAGCATCTCGGCGCGCTTGATGATCGGGATCAGGCGGCGCTGGGCCTCGACGGTCTCCGGGTTCTCGTCCGCCTTGACGGCCGACGAGTAGACGACGACGTCGGCCTCCGTCACGTGCTCGGCGGCGTGGCCCTCGAAGATCTCCGCGCCCAGCTCCTCCAGGTGGTCCGTGACGTCGCCCTTGCTGAGGTCGCTCCCGGTCACGACGAACCCGCGCCGGAGCAAGACCTCGGCGATCGACGACATCCCGATCCCGCCGATCCCCACCATGTGGATCCGGCGGACGCGGCCCATCTCGCCTTGCTTCTGGTGCGGCGTGCTCATTGGGGCGGCTGGGCGTCGGCGAGGGCCACGACCGTCTCGGCGATCGTGCGCGCGGCGTCGGGGCGGGCGATCTCGCGCGCCGCCTCGGCCATGTCGCGGCGGGACGCCTCGTTGTGGAGGAGCGGGAGGACGGCGCTCTCGAACCGGGACGCGAGGTCGGCCTCGGGGAGGAGGACGGCGGCGCCGGCGTCAGCGAGGGCCCGGGCGTTTTTCGTCTGGTGGTCGGCGGTGACGTTGGGGCTGGGGACGAGGACGGCCGGCGTGGCCGTCACCGCCAGCTCGGAGCAGGTGATGGCCCCGGCCCGCGTCAGGGCGAGGTCGGCGGCGGCGTAGGCCAGGTCCATCCGGTCGAGGTAGGGGACGAGCCGGAGCCGCGGGTGCTCGGGGACGGCCTCGCGGAGCGTGTCGTAGTAGCGCTTGCCGGCGGCCCAAATCACGAAGGCCCGGTCGTCGGCCAGGAGCGCGTCGAGGTGCAGCTTGAGGGCGCCGTTGATCGGGCCCGCGCCGAGCGACCCGCCCATCGCGAGCAAGACGTTGGCGCCGGCCGGGATCTCCCAGTGCGTCCGCGCCTCCGTCCGGCTGGCGTCCTTCAGGTCCTCGCGGACGGGGTTGCCGGCGACCTCGACGGCCGCGCCCTCGAAGTACGACCGCGCCGCCTCGAACGCGACGAAGACGACGGCCGCGCGCTTGGCGAGCAGCTTGTTGGTGGCGCCGGCGTAGGCGTTCTGCTCCTGGAGGATCAGGGGCCGCCCGCGCAGCGAGCCCGCTAGCCCAACCGGGCCGCTGGCGTACCCGCCCGTCCCCACGACGATGTCCGGGTCGAAGCCTCCGATGATCCGCCACGCCTCGACGAGCCCGCGCGCGAGCTTGAACGGGAACGTCGCGTTCCGCCGGAGGGCCCTAGAGGAGAGCCCGCGCTGGAAGCCGGACACGGTCACGGCGTGGATCGGGTAGCCGGCCTTCGGGACGGCCTCCCACTCCATCCGGTCGCGGGTGCCGGCAAAGGCGACGGCCGCGCCCGGCCGGAGGAGGCGGACGGCGTCGGCAATCGCGATCGCGGGGTAGACGTGGCCGCCCGTCCCCCCGCACGCGAACAGCACGCGCGGCGTCCCGACCGCGTCAGGCGCGGCGGCGTCGGGCTGGCGGAGGGTGGGGGTGGGCACGGGGGCGGTGCGGTGTTCGGGGTGCGGCCGGTGATGGCGGTAGCGGCGTTGTATGCGACGCCGCTACGGGACGGTGGCTAGGTGGAAGGGGCGGGGGTGGCGTGGCGGGAGACGTTCAGCAGAATCCCGATCATGGCGCCCGTCGCCACGAGCGACGTCCCGCCGTAGCTCACGAACGGCATCGCCAGTCCGGTCACGGGAAGCAGGCCGGTCGCCACGGCGGCGTTGACGAATCCGCCCAGGACCACGGCCGTCGTCAAGCCCGTCGCGAGGAACAGGCCGAGCGGGTCCGGCGCGCCCTTCGCGATCCGGAGGTAGCCCCGCCCCAGAATCCAGACGAAGATGAACAGGACGACGGCCGCCCCGATCAGCCCGTACTCCTCGGCGATGATGGCGAAGATGAAGTCGTTGTACGGCGCCGGGAGGAAGTCGCGCTGGACGCTCTTGCCCGGCCCGACGCCCGCCAGCCCGCCGAGCGCGAACGCGATCCGCGCCTGGTCGGCCTGGTAGTTCTCGCCCTGGGCGCCCATCTCGACGTCGTCGTTCGAGGCGAAGAGCTCAATCCCGGTCCACGCCTCGACGCGCGCCGCCCGCTGGGGGCTCGACGCCAGGAACGCCGTCGCCAAGAGGAGGCCGGCGAGCGCGACGGCCGCGAGGTGGAGCACCCGTACGCGCCCGACAAAGAGCATCACGCCCGTCGTCACCGCGAGGACCGCCGCCGTCGAGAGGTCCTCCATCCCGATGAGGAGGATCGTCGGGGCCGCCCAGACGAGGAGCGGGACGAACCCCTTCCCGAAGTCCCCGATGTAGTCTTGCTTCCGCGCCAGGAGCACGGCGAGGTGGAGGATCAGGGCCACCTTCGCAAAGTCCGACGGTTGGAAGCTGACGGGCCCGACCTCGATCCACCGCTGCGCCCCGTTCGTCACGACGCCCGTCACCTGGACGGCCACTAAGAGCGCGAGCGACGCCAGCAGGGCCAGCTTCGAGACGCGCGCGAGCTGGCGGTAGTCGACGAGCGAGAGCGCGCCGGCGGCGAGGAGCGCCAGCCCGACGCGGACGAGGTGGCGGAACAGGAACCGCTCGGGCTCGCCGCCCGACTTCGTCTCGGCCAGGAACGCCACGGCGCTGAACACGGCCACCACGCCCACGGCGCAGAGCGCGAGGACGGCCCAAATCACGGCCCGGTCGGCGTGCGTTCGGGGGCTGGCGGTGGCGGTGGACATTCTATTCGGGTCGTGTGTTGTCGGCGTCGAGCGCCAGTTGGTCAGGGAGGGGTTGTGTTGCGTATTCCGTGTTGCGTATTGGGGAGCCACGTGCGATAGAACACGCAATACGAAACACGCAATATTCTAGAGCGCGTTCACGAGTCGCTTGAAGGTGTCCCCGCGGTCTTCGTAGTTCTCGAACATGTCGAACGACGAACAGGCTGGGCTGAGGAGGACGGTGTCCCCGGGCTCGGCCATGAGCCGGGCGTACTGGATGGCCTCCTCCATCGAGCCGGCGTGGGCGAACCGCTCGGCGTGCGGGCCCAGCTCGCGCTCGACGGCCTCGGCGCCCTCCCCGAGCGCCACGATCCCGGCCACCTTGTCGGCCACGAGCCGCTGGAGCGGGCCGTAGTCGTTCCCCTTGTCGCGCCCGCCGGCGATGAGGACCACGCCGCCCCCCTCGGCGCGCGCGGGGAAGCTCTCGAGCGCGTACCAGACGGCGTTCACGTTCGTCGCCTTCGAGTCGTTCACGAACGTGACGCCGCCCACCGTGCGGACGGTCTCGAGCCGGTGGGGGACGCCCTCGAAGCTCGTCAGGCTCTCGCGGACGACGTCGCTCCGCACCTCCATCGCCCGCGCGACGACGGCCGCGGCGAGCGAGTTGTACAGGTTGTGGCGCCCGGGGAGCGCGAGGTCGGACGTTGACATAAGGTCCTCGTGGTGGATGGGGGACGCGCCGGGCGGGCCGGCGTCGGGGAGGGCGAGGACGATGCGGCCGTCCCGGACGAACGCGCCGGGCGCGGGCTCCTGCTCGGTCGAGAAGCCGACCGGGGTGAGCCCGCGCGGGGCGGCCCAGGACTGGACGTGCTCGCGGACGGGCGCGTCGTCGTGGTTGTAGACCAGCCAGTCGCCGGCCTGCTGGGTCTCGAACACGCGGTGCTTGGCCGCCGCGTAGCGCTCGAAGTCGCCGCCGTAGCGGTCGAGGTGGTCCGGCGTGATGTTGAGCAGGACCGACACCTTCGGCCGGAACGTGACCACGTGGTCGAGTTGGAACGACGAGACCTCCAGGACGACGACCGTCTCGTCGTCGAGGTCGTCCACGTAGTCCGAGAACGGGTAGCCGATGTTGCCGGCCACGACCGTCGGCCGCCCGGCCGTCCGGAAGACGTGGCCGATCAGCGAGGTCGCCGTCGTCTTCCCGTTCGTGCCCGTCACGGCCACGATCGGCGCCGGGCAGAACCAGCTCGCGACCTCGATCTCGGAGTAGACCGGCCGCCGCTGCCGGAGCGCCGACTGCACGAGCGACGACGTGGACGGCACGCCCGGGCTCAGCGCCAGCCAGTCGGCGTCGAGGGCGCGGGCGGTGTGGCCGCCGAACTCGCTCTGGACGCCGGCCCGCTCCAGGCCCTCCGCGATCCCGGCCTCGGCCGGCCCGTGGTCGGTCAGGAACACGCTCGCGCCGTGCCGCGCCAGGAGGCGGGCCACGGCCAGCCCGCTCCGGGCGCCGCCGACGACCGTCACGCGCGCGCCCTCGACGGACTGGCGGAGCGCCTCGGCGGAGGCGGGCGCCTCCGGCCGGACGGGCGGGACAAAGAGCTCGGCCGGGCTCATCGGATCCGGAAGAGGAACATGGCGAGGATGGACAGGAGCGCCGTCACGATCCAGAACCGGATCACGATCTTCGACTCGTGGACGCCCAGCGCCTCGTAGTGGTGGTGCAGCGGGGCCATCCGAAAGACCCGCCGGCCCTCCCCGTACTTCCGCTTGGTGTACTTGAAGTACCCCGTCTGGACGATCACCGACAGGGTCTCGGCGAAGAAGATGGCGCCGACGACCGGCAGGTAGAGCTCCTTCTTGATCAGGATCGCCAGCGTCCCGATGGCCGCACCCAGCGCGAGGCTCCCCGTGTCGCCCATGAAGACCTGGGCCGGGTGCCCGTTGTACCACAGGAACCCGAAGCACGCCGCCGCGAGCGCCGCCCCGAAGATGACGAGCTCGCCCGTGCCCGGCAGGAACACGTCGTTCACGAACTCCGCGAGGTTCGCATTCCCCGTGATGTAGGTCATCGCGACGATCGCCAGCATGGCGAACGCGGCCGTCCCCGCCGTCAGCCCGTCGAGCCCGTCGGTCAGGTTCACGGCGTTCGAGACGCCGGTCAGGATGAACGTGATGACGAGGATGTAGACGATCCACCCGACCTCGACGCCGACGAGCGGGCTCAGGAAGTCGTAGTCGATCCCGCCGTCGGGCACGAGCGGGAGGCTCGTGAACGTGTCGAGCTCGCCCGGGACGGGCAGGAAGAACAGGATGAGCACGGCGACGAGCACGCCGAGCGAGAGCTGCCCGGCCAGCTTGATCCGCGGGGCGATCCCCTCCTTGTCCTTCTTGATCGTCTTGATGTAGTCGTCGGCAAAGCCGAACGCGCCCATCCAGAGCGTCGCCACGAGGGCGATCCAGACGTAGGGGTTGCGGAGGTCGGCCCAGAGGAGCACGCCGCTGGCGAGGGCCAGGAGCAGGATGATCCCGCCCATCGTCGGCGTCCCGGCCTTGTGGGCGTGGCTGACGGCGCCCGAGTCCTCGCCCTCGCGGACGGTCTCGCCGATCTGCTTCGTCCGTAGGGCGACGATGATCTTCTTCCCGGCGAACAGGGCCACGAGCAGGGCCGTCCCCGCCGCCAGCCCGGCGCGGACGGTCGAGAACTGGAAGACCTGGAAGCCCGGCGGGGCGAAGGTCTGTTCGAGCCACTCGGCGAGGAGGTAGAGCATTAGCTGAGTCCCTCTTGGGTGGCGGGCGTCGAGGCCGCTTGTGGTGTGTTGCGTGTTGCGTATTGCGTGTCGGAATACGCGACACGCAACACGCAACACCGCCGGCTGTGGGGTCGCCTCATGCCTGGACCTCGCGAGCGGCTAGGGCGTCGCGGAGCACGACGCGGTCGTCGAACGGGCGCTTCTGGCCGCCCACGTCCTGGTAGGTCTCGTGGCCCTTCCCCGCGAGCACGATCACGTCGCCCGGGGCCGCCTCGCGGGCGGCGTAGGCGACGGCCTCGGCGCGGTCCTGGATCGTGACCACGGCGTCCGGGCGCTCGAAGCCGGCCCGGATGTCGGCCACGATCCGGTCGGGACTCTCGGTGCGCGGGTTGTCCTGCGTGACGACGACGCGGTCCGCCAGTTGCTCGGCGACGGCGGCCATCTCGGGCCGCTTGGCGCGGTCACGGTCGCCGCCGCTGCCCGTCAGAATCCAGAGCTGGCGGCCGTCGGGGACGATCTCGCGGGCCGTGGTGAGGACGTTGGCGAGCGCGTCCGGCGTGTGCGCGTAGTCGACGACGCCGAGGACGCCGCCGGCCCGGACCGTCTCGAACCGGCCCGGCACGCCCGGCGCCTGGGCCAGCGCATCAAGCGTTTCTGTTTTGTCGAAGTCGAGGGCGCAGCCGACGGCGTAGGCCGCGGCCAGGTTGAGGGCGTTGAAGCGGCCCACGAGCCGGAACTGCCGCTCCTCACCGTCGAGCCGGAGGCGGAGGCCGTCGAGGCTGTTCTCCAGAACCTCGACTCGGATGTCCGCGCTGGCGGCGGTTCCGAAGGTCATGACGCGGGCGGCCGTGTCCGCCGTCATCCGCGCGTGCGCCGGGTCGTCGGCATTCGCGACGGCGACGGCGTCGTCCGCCAGCTCGTCGAAGAGGCGCTTTTTGGCGGCCTCGTACGCCTCAGGCGTCTCGTGAAAGTCGAGGTGGTCGTGCGTCAGGTTCGTAAACACGCCGACCCCGAACGCGAGCGCGCCGACCCGGTCGAGCGCGAGCGCGTGGCTCGACACTTCGAGCGCGGCGTGCGTGCACTCGGCGTCGGCCGCGGCGCGGAGGAATCGCTGGAGGGCGGGCGCCTCGGGCGTCGTAAAGGCCGTCCGGTAGCGGCGTGGGCCGATTCGGTTCTCGACCGTCCCCACGAGCGCCGTGCGGGCGTCGAGGGCGGTCAACAGGTGGTGAAGGAGGAAGGTGGTCGTCGTCTTCCCGTTCGTCCCCGTCACGCCGACGAGGGTGAGGTTTTGTCCTGGCCGGCCGTAGACCTCCGCCACGACCTCCGCCAGCGCCGCCCGCGTGTCCGTTGCCGGAACGAGGGCGGCGCCGGGGAGGCCGGTACCCTTCCCCAAGGGTTCCGGTGTCGACGTGGACGCTCGGCTGGCGAGCCACGCGCCCGAGACCAGGGCGGCCGTGGCGCCGCGCCCGAGCGCGTCGTCGACGAAGTCGTGGCCGTCGCGCGCGCCGAGCGTGTCGGGCGAGACGGCGGCGAAGAGGGCGCCCGGCGCGGCGCGCCGGCTGTCGATCGTGACGTCCGAGACCTCCGTGTCGGCGTCGCCCTGCACGTCGCCGTCGAGCAGGCCGCGCTCGCGGAGCACGTCCGCCAGCCGCCCGACCCGGACGGGGTCGACGCGGACGTCGGGGATCGTGTCGTGGAGCGCGTTCATCGGGCCGTGAGGGTGACGGACGCGGGGAGCGCCCCGCCCGGCGCGGCCGACTGGCGCTGGACG
>CAZDFV010000071.1:0-12558 GCA_964504495.1 uncultured Rhodothermales bacterium | reverse complement strand
CGCTCGGCCGGCTGGGCCGGCCGGCCGAGGCCGCCGCCGTGCTCCAGACGGTCCCGGCCCGGCCCGACGGCCTCGACGACCGGACCGCCGCGGCGCTCGACAGCCTCCGCCGCTCGGTCTGAACGGGACCGCGACCGGCTGGCGGAGGACGGCCGCCAGCCGGGCGCTCGTTCGACTAGCGAGCTCTCTGCTAACGCGACGCCCTTTCAGGCCCCTACTGAGATCTTAAGTCGGGGAGGGGAGGAAGGTCGGCCTCGGTCCAGAGCTCTAGGAGTTGCGCTCGTTCTACCGCGGAGGCGGCGTCGAGAACGCGACAAAAGCTGCTCAGAGAGAGCTCGGCGTTCTTCTCGTCGCCAACCCGCAGGTGAACGGCGAGCACCCGGGCGAACAGGCGACCGGCGTCCACACGCTGCCCGCGCTCCTCGGCAACAAGTCCCAATTCGTGGCGGGAGGTCGCGGCGGCTCCGTCGTCGCCGATCCTCTCGTAGACGGAGAGAGCCCTCTTGTACCACCCCTCCGCTTCAGAGAGTGCCCTCACCCAAAGCTTGATCATTCCGATCTGATGGTATACGTTGGCCGCCCCCCGCTGCTCGTTCAACCTCTCGTACAAGTTAGCCGACTCGAGGTACCACCGCTCTGCCTCGTTGAGGTCCGCCCGTCTTTGCGTGGTGAGACTATGTTTCTGATTGACGCGACCCAGTTTGAAACAGGAGTGAGCAACTAGAAGATCATCGCCGATCTGTCTCCTCAGCTTCAGGGACTCGTGGTGCCACGACTGAGCCTCGTCCAGCCTGCCTGCACTCTCGGCGAGGTTTCCGAGTTCAAAGCACGTGAGAGCAGCTGACAATAGGTCTTGGTGGCGTCTGTATATGCCCAACGCTAGTCCGTACCAGCGTTCAGCCTCCCCATAGTCACCTAGCTCACGAGCAGTGACACCCAACTCGTGGTACGTAGAGGCCTCATTCTCGGAGTCGCCGCTAGACTTAAAGACGGCAAGCGCCTCGCTGTACAGCTCCTTCGCCCGGTCGTAGTCCCCTCGCTGGTGAGAGACTATTCCCAGCTCCAGACGGGACACGGCTGCTCCGTGCTCGTTGCCAACTTTCTCCTCGATGTCCAACGACTCGTTGTACCACCGTTCGGCCTCCTCCAGGCCCCGGCACTTCCGGGCGATCCTGCCTAGTTGGTGGTAGGCAACGGCCTTCCGCTCGTGCCCTCCCAAAGAGGCCATTGCCCTGTAGTGTCCGTCGGCCTCCTCGTAGTTCCTCATGTGGAAGGCGTCCGCCGCCAGTAACTCCGTGATTAGGCAGCGTTCGTCCGCTAAATCCAGAGCGATTGCCTTCTCCAGAGCTGACAGGAGGTTCGGCTTGTAGAGCAAGAGAGCTCTTCGTTGTACGTGCGGCTGACGTCTCACGAGGCTATGCGCAAACCTAGCCATTAGAGGAACGAATGCACGAGCCCAGGACTCCTGTCTCACCTCTGCGGCAGACGGGCGGGATCGTAGGTACGTAGTCATCACGGGGTGCATTTGGTACATCGACTCCCCCTGAGACCTCAACCCCCGAACCTCCTGGATGAGTCCTGCGGTCGCGAGCGCTGATAGTAGCCGGCCTGCCGCAGACCGCCCAGCCGCTCCGTCGACATGCCCCGCCACCGCTGCTAGGTCGGTCGCATGGACGAATTGCTCGAAGAGGGCGAGCGGCGCTAGCAAGGGGCGGAGGTCGGCCGGGAGCCCCGTCTCTACGAACCGGAGCGTAGCGACCACCTTGGCGGCCTCGTCCGAATCGTCGAGCCCAAGCGCCTCCAAGTTCTCCTCCAGGGCGCGGAGGAGCGCCGCCGCCGTCTGGCCGCTCAGGCGGGAGAGCACGACGCGCATGAGGAGTGGGTGCCCACCCAGCCGGTCCATTAGCGCGGCGAGGTCCGGGTCGGCCCGGTCCACGGTCAAGCCTAGGTCGTCGAGAACCACCTCACAGAACCGCCATCGCTCCTCGCCCCGAAGCCCGCCAATCGGGAGCACGTAGCAGTTCGTCTGCCCCAGCCAGTCTTCCAGGCTCCGGCTCGTGATGAGGACCGTCGTTCGCCCCCCGCGCAGCTTCTCCAAGAACGCCTTGAGCGTCGCCTGGTCCTCGTCGCTCAGGAGGCCCCGCTGCTCCGTCCCCTCCACGCCCCGCGCCGACTCGAAGTTGTCCCATACGATCACGAAGGGGTTCTCGCGGAAGACCTGGGTCAGGATGTCCACCTTCCTCTCCTTCGAGAATGTGGCGAACTGCGCCCCGGTGAGCGCCTCGCCCATCCGGTTGAGGACGTAGTCAGTCCCGTGAACGTCGTCGAACCCGAACCAGAAGCACCCGCGCCCGAGCCCATCGGTGTCGCGAAGCCACTGCACGAACCCGCGCGCGAGCGTCGTCTTACCCACCCCGCCGAGGCCCTGGATCAGGACGCCAGCCGGCTTCCGGCGCATAGCTCGCTCGATCTCAAGGATCGGCCCATCGCGTCCAATGAAGCCGTACGGGTTTTGGCCGTCCTCGGCCTCGGGCGGCAGCGCCGACCGGTCCTCGCCGTCGGGCGCGGCTGCGGAGAAGTCGAAGACGAGCCGGTCCTGCTCGTAGAGGACCGGGACGATCCAGTCCTCCAGGGGGTACCGGCCCCGGGCACAGACACGGTCCTTTTGGGCGAGCATTTGCTGCCGCCCGGCGCGGACGCTGGCGGCCGGGCTCGCCGTCTCGAACAGGCGGCGGTAGAACGCCGGGAGGAATTCGTGCGCCCCGCTCACGTAGAGCGAGTACGCCATCGCCACGACGCTCCGCACGCCCGCCTTGAGCATGGCCGACGCGACCGAGGCGAAGGCATCTTCGGCGTGGGCGTCGATCATGCCCGACTGGCAGGCGTTGAGGACGACGGCCGGGACCCGGTGCTCGCGGAGGAGCATGGCGAGCGTGTCGGCCGGGACCGTGTGGGGCTCCCCCCTCTTGGTCTCGAACACGAGGCAGCCCTGGGGCCCCCCCCGGAAGGCATAGCCTCCCCTGTTGCCCGCCGCCGCTCCATACGCCCCGTGCCCGTCGAAGTGGACGATGTGGTAGTGGTCTGGTCGCTCCGCGAGGTGCTCGCGGAGCCGGCCGAGCGTCGGCGGCCGGAGCAGGTGGACCGAGGCCAGGGCCCTCTCCCGCCCGACGGTCTCGACGAGCGGGCCCGAGACGGAGCGGTAGGCCACGTCCTGACTGTACGGTCGCGCCGTCACGAGGAGGACGTTGACCCGGTCTCTGGGAAGGTTACGGGGAAGGGAAGGTGGGTCGACCACCCCGTTTAGGCGCCGCCCGACCTGGGCGAGTTGGGCGAGCGGTCCGCGCTCGGGGTCGTCGAGAGCCTCCCACGGCCATCCCAGCACGGCCGGGTCGTCGCTGACGATGTCGACGGAGACCCGATCCGGTCCACCGTCGAGGGCACCGGCCAACCACCTGCCGGCCTTGGCCCCGCCGAAGAGCGCTGTGAACGCCTCCTGGCCCCAGGCCTTCAGGCCGCTGAGGACGTGCCCAGCCCGCTCCGTGCTCGGGTGGAACGGGTACTGGAGGAAGTCCTCGAGGTACCACCGGAGTTCGGCCGTGAGGTCGCTCTCCGGTCGGTCCTCGATGGGGTAGCCGTGGGGCGAGGGGACCTCCGCCGGTGCCGTCGCCTTTCCGTCGAGGAGTCGCTGGACCGTGAACCGGTGAGGCGTGACGCCCGAGACGTGTTGAACAATGAGGCGGTGCATACGACTCCATAAAGGAAAACGACCTGGAGTCTAAGGCACCTGGTCCTCATGGCAACGACCCCGCGACGGAGTAGGTCGGCATCGCTCGCTCACTTCGACTACATCATTGGTGTACTCGCGACCAACCGCTACGCCTCGCCGGCCGGGGCCATCGGCCCGACGGCTTCCCCGTCGCCGTCCGGCGGGCGCTCGCCGTCGCCGCCAGCGGACGTCAGACCGCGCGGTCCGCTGCCGTCGTCCCCCGCGCGTAGACCGTTCCGGGGTCGAAGTCGTGGCCCTCCGGCCACGTTACGGTGCCGGCCTCGACACGGACTTGTCCAAAGTAGGCCGGGTCTGCGAGGCGCCGGAAGAACGCGCTCCGCTGGTACGGGCGGGTGTCAAACAGACGCTCCTCGCCGGACGCGAAGCGGACGCGGAGCACTCCGTCGCCCGTGGGCCGAGCGGCCGTGATTGTGCGGAGGGCCATCAGCGGAGGGGGTCGATCTTGAACACGGGCTCGCCGGCGACCGCCAGGGCCCAGTTGGCTTCGAGCTCCTCGGCGTGGATCTCCATCCACGCCTGCGCCAGCTTCAGCTTGCGCCGGGGGAGTGTCCCGTCTAGCACCTCTCCGTCGGGGATGCGGAGGACGGCCTCCTCGCCCTGGTATTTGACGTGGACGTGCGGCTCGTGGTGCTGCCCCTCGTCGTAGAAGTAGAGGTAGACGACGAGGCCGTAGAAGAACGAGATCGCGGGCATTCGTAGACGGAGGGCTTGCTTCAACGTACGGGTGCCGACTACGCCTCGCCGGCCGGAGCCATCGGCCCGACGGCTTCCCCGGCACCGCCAAGGGAACAGGCTATGAAGGCCTCTCAGCCCACGAAGCGCAGAACGTAGCCACGTCGCGTTCAAGATCCTGAAACGACTCAAACCGGCGCAAGGGGGTGAAGTCTTCGATCAACGTAGCAAGCCGCGAGCGCGCCACCAGAGGACTGAACTTCCTGGCCCGACGGCCCGTGAGATCTGCCGCTTTCCGCAGAGCATTCGACAGCTTCGCTTTTGCATCAGTACGTTCGAAATACTGCGGAGACGGGAGTTCAAGGGGAACGTCCCCATTCGGCCGCCCTGCCGCACGACGGAGTGCAGCCTCATCATGGAGTAGCCACGCTTCCGTCATTCGCACAGGTACGATTGGAATGGCAGGTACCTCAAGGCTCGACTGCCTAGCAGCCTCGCGGATACTCCTCCGGCGAGTTGCGTACTCCCCTGGCCTCTCAGCGTCCCGGTGGACGAACAGCACGTCGCAAGCGTAATACTCGGTGGCCACACGCATCCGTCCGGCGAGGTCCGGTAGAGGGGGGCGCACGCGGTCCGGCAGTCGCCCAAGGTCAGCGACTTGACCGACCTCGATGGCCGCGCCCTGTGGGAGGTGCTGGCGGAGGAGCCATGCGAGGATTGGGACAAGCACAGCATCTGACGACCCGTCCCCAAGCAGTGTGTAGCGGAGGGCTGGTCGTCTCACCCGGCGTCCGCGAACAGCATCAGTTGCCGGAGTTCTGGTCGGTCTACGACCCTAACTTCCTCGACATCGGCGGCGGCACCGTCGCCCCCGTAGAGGTTCGCATCCGGCGGACCGTTGAGGTAGTCGAGAAGGAACCGCTTCGAGATGACGGCGGCCTGTGGCTCCGCGATCTCTGTTCGCCACGTCTCCGAGAGCGCCTTGAACTGGATCGACCGGACAGGCGCCCCGTTCAGAGACGTCTCCACGGGAACGGCCGCGACGAGGCTGCTCTCGGGGACTTCCTGCACGACGCCAGGTGAGTGCGTGTTGATGACGACTTGGCGCAGTGGGTTTTCCCGCCCGACCCCATCGTCCGTATCCACAGCTATGTCCCGGAGCAGAGAGATCATCGCCGGAATACGGGCTGGGTAGAGCCCATTCTCTGGCTCTTCGAGGCACCAAACTCCGCTCGCGTCCGGGTCCTCCTGCAGTACAGAGAGCGCGAGGAAGCGGAGCGTTCCGTCAGAGAGCGCGCGGGCGGCATGGCGCGTATGGTCGCGGTCCTCAACCTGAAGCGTCAAAAGTTCCTGCTTTGAGTCGCGGTCGACATCGACCGTCCGAACGTCGTCGATCAGGTGCGCCAGACGGTTGGCGACGCTCGCGTATACAGCCGCAGAGCCGTCGGGCCGCTGGTTCGCGAGCCGGTAGAGCGTCGCTGGGAGGTGCCCCCCATCCGCCGACATTCGTGGCGGTGCGAGGAAGTCGTCGGGACGGCGGAGTGCAGTGGGTTCGAAGTGGAGGAGCGACCACGACTCCATCTCCCGGCGCGCGATTAGGGCTGTCGGACCTTCGACGGCGTTCGAGGTTGACAGGACAGTCCGAGGCAGGTTGAGGGCGTCGAAGAGTTGAGGGCGCCCGGCGTTGCCTTCCTGGTGGCGCTGGACGACCAACTGGCTGTTCTCGTCCGTCTGAGTAGAGATGAACGAAGCAGTCCGCCGTCCGTAGACAGCGCTCTTACGCCATTCGGCGCTTCGGCTCCACCCAGCCGACCTTCCCCCAGCGCGAGGGTTCAAGAGGAATGGTAGGGCCCGCTTGGCCTGGCCTATCTTGATGTGGTTTAGCTCCTCCCTGCGGACGACAAGCCGGTCAGGACGGGTCACCTGGTCACCTTCTTCGTATCCGAGGGCGAGGTCGTAACGGAGGAGGGTGATGCTTGCCTTGGCGCGCTGGCCGAGGTCATCTGTCGCCTCGGGCGCGACGACCATCTCGACGCTGAACTGCATCTCTTCGGAGTATGTGTCCCCCGCCCTCGTAAAGAGCGAGCGGACCTCACGGGACCTGCCGTCCGGGTCCCGGACATGCGACGCCGCTTCTAGGAGTGTCGAACTGGCGAGCCGGCTGAGAAAGACGATAGCGTCGAACAGGTTTGACTTTCCGACGCCATTCCCCCCCGCAATGCACGTGAATGGGCCGAAGCGAACATCCACGTTGACTAAGTTCTTGAACCCGTTGACCTGCAGTCTTGTGATCATTGGCTACGGAGGCGACCTGAAAGGGCCTCAAAGTACGGTCCGCCATTCCGCCGTACGCTGGTAGGCAGCACTTCCCCCTGCAGTCAGAGGGACGAGGCCGCGCCTACAAGGCACGGCCTCGATAAGAACGTACGGGTGCCGACTACGCCTCGCCGGCCGGGGCCATCGGCTCGACGGCTTCCCCGTCGCCGTCCGACGGGCGCTCGCCGTCGCCGCCAGCGGGGGCGGGCTCGCCGCCGGGGACGGTCTCGAGCGAGACGCCGCCCCCGTCGGCCGCGTCGATCACGACCGTGTCGCCGTCGGAGACGAACCCCGAGAGGATCTGCTCGGCCAGCTTGTTCGCCACCTGCCGCTGCAAGACCCGCTTGAGCGGGCGGGCGCCGAACGCCGCGTCGAACCCCTCGGCCGCCAGCGCGTCCTTCGCCGCGTCGGTCAGGACGAGCCGGAGCCCGTGCGACTTCTCGGCCGTCCGGCGCGTCTGGTCGAACAGGATGGCGACGATCTGGCGGATCTGGTCGCGGCCCAGCGGGCGGAACACGACGGTCTCGTCGATCCGGTTGAGGAACTCCGGCCGGAGCCGCTGCCGTAAGAGCTGCATCAGCTCGTCGCGGAGCCGGTCCATCTCCGCCTCCGAGACCTCGCGGTCGCCGTCGAGCTTCTGGGTGATAATCTCGGACCCGAGGTTCGAGGTCATGATGACGATCGTGTTCGAGAAGTCGACGACGCGGCCCTTCGAGTCGGTCAGGCGGCCGTCGTCGAGGACTTGCAGGAGCACGTTGTAGACCTCCGGGTGGGCCTTCTCGAACTCGTCCAGGAGCACCACGCTGTACGGCCGGCGGCGGACGGCCTCGGTGAGCTGGCCGCCCTCGTCGTAGCCGACGTAGCCCGGAGGCGCCCCGACGAGGCGCGAGACCGTGTGGCGCTCCTGGTACTCCGACATGTCGATCCGCACGAGCGCGCCCTCGTCGTCGAAGAGCTGCTCGGCGAGCGCCTTCGCCAGCTCGGTCTTCCCGACGCCGGTCGTCCCGAGGAAGATGAAGCTGCCGAGCGGCCGGCTCGCCTCCTGGAGCCCGGCCCGGCTCCGGCGGACGGCGTTCGCGACCGCCTCGACGGCCTCCGGCTGGCCGACGACGCGCTTCTCGATCTCGTCCTCCAGGTGGAGGAGCTTTTCGCGCTCGGTCTCGAGCATCTTCGAGACCGGGATGCCGGTCGCCCGCGAGATCACGTCGGCGATGTCCTCGGCGTCGACTTCCTCCTTGAGCATGGCGCCGCCCGCCTGGACGTCCGCCAGCTTCTGCGTGGCCTCGTCGATCTGCTGCTCCAGGCCGGGGATCTCGCCGTAGCGGATCTCGGCGACGCGACCGAAGTCGCCCTGGCGCTCCAGGTCGGCCGCCTCCGTCTTGAGCCGGTCGATCCCGGCCTTCGACTCCTTGATCGTCGTCACGAGGTCGCGCTCCTGCTCGTACTTCGCCCGGAGCCGGTCGCGCTCTTCCTCGAGGTTCGCCAGCCGCTCGGTGATCTGCTCGACCTGGGCGTCGTCGCCCTCGCGCTTGACGGCCTCGCGGGCGATCTCTTGGGTTCGGATCTCGCGCTCGACGGTGTCGAGCTCCTCCGGCGTCGAGTCGATCTCGATCCGCAGCCGGCTGGCGGCCTCGTCGACCAGGTCGATGGCCTTGTCGGGGAGGAAGCGATTCGTGACGTAGCGGTCGCTCAGTTCCGCGGCCGCGACAATCGCCCCGTCGGTGATGCGGACGCCGTGGTGGACCTCGTAGCGGTCCTTGATCCCACGGAGGATGGCGACCGTGTCCTCGACGCTCGGCTCGTCCACCAAGACCATTTGGAACCGCCGTTCGAGCGCCTTGTCCTTTTCGAAGTACTTCTGGTACTCGTCGAGCGTCGTCGCGCCGACGGCCCGGAGCTCGCCGCGCGCGAGCGCCGGCTTGAGGATGTTGGCCGCGTCCATCGCCCCCTCGCCGCCGCCGGCGCCCACGAGCGTGTGGATCTCGTCGATAAAGAGGATGACCTCGCCGTCCGACTCGGACACGTCCTTGACGACGGCCTTGAGCCGGTCCTCGAACTCGCCGCGGTACTTCGCGCCAGCGATGAGCGCGCCCATGTCGAGCGCCAAGATGCGCTTCGACTGGAGGCCCTCGGGCACGTCGCCCTCGACGATCCGGATCGCCAGCCCCTCGGCGATGGCCGTCTTGCCCACGCCGGGCTCGCCGACCAAGACCGGGTTGTTCTTGGTCCGCCGCGAGAGGATCTGGAGGACGCGCCGGATCTCGTCGTCGCGCCCGATGACGGGGTCGATCTGGCCCTTCCGCGCCGCCTCGTTGAGGTCGCGGGCGTAGCGGTTGAGGGCGTCGTACTTGGACTCGGCGTAGGGGTCCTGCACGCGCTGCCCGCCGCGGACGTCGCGGAGCACGCCGAGGAGGGCGTCCTTCGTCACACCCTGGCTCTGGAGCGCGTTCGCGACGGGCCCCTCGCCCTCGGCGAGCGCGACGAGGAGGTGCTCGGACGCGACGTACTCGTCGCCCAGCGCCTCGGCCTCCTTCAGCGCGAGGTCGAACGCCTTGTTCAGGTCGGCCCCGACGTACTGGCCCGACACGCTGGCGCCGGTCACGGTCGGGAGCTTCTCGACCGCGCGGTCCGCGAGTGCGGCGAGCGTGTCGGCATTCGCGCCGAGGCGGGAGAGGAGGGTGGGGACGAGGCCGCCCTCGTCTTGGAGGAACGCCTTGAGGAGGTGGGCCGGCTCGACGCCCTGGTTGCTCTTGGACTGGGCGATCTCGAGGGCCTGCTGGACGGCCTCCTGCGCCTTGACGGTAAACTTCTGAAGGTTCATGGTGCTCTCTCAGGTCGGGCTGGCGGGGGCCGCCAGCGGGGGAGGGGTCTTTGGACGCCCGAGTGCAGAGGGTGTGCCGGGCGGCCCGGGTCTGCCAGGGTGTCATCCGTTATTGCACACGACGCCCTCAAGCAGCCGCCGCAGCCGCCGATACCCCCCGGGCCGCCGCCGCCGCCCATGAACGCCGCCCCCCGCCGACTCGCCCGCCCCGCCGCCCTCGCCGCGTTCCGCGGGACGACCGTCGTGGGGGCCCTCGCCCTCCTCGCCTTCTGGGCGATCTACCGTCACATCGACCCGGCGTACATCCGGCCAGCGTGGCCCTGGGCGGGGCTGACTGCCGGCTTCCTGGTCTTGCTCGCGGCCACGCACCTCCGCGCTTGGACCACGCGCGCCGTCGTTTTCTGGGGGATCACGTACCCCTTCGTCGCCGCCCTCATCGTCACGGGGTACGCGGTCCGCAACGGGCTGGACGGCCCCTCGGCGTTCGGGGCCAGCATCGCCCTCATCGCCAGCGGCCTGGCGATCACGCTGTATTCCCGGACGCGGCGGGTGCTCCTCGTGGCCGTCCTCGCGCTGGGCGGCGCGAGCACCGCCGTCGCCGCCGCCACGGCCGCGCTCGCCCCGGCGGGCGGGGCGCCGGCGGAGAACGTCGCCGTCTTCGCCACCTACGTCGCCGTGCTGGCGGCGGCCTTCTACATCGCCGGCGTCGCCCGGCTCTCGACCGTCCGCCAGCTCCGGGCCAGCCGCGACGAGAGCGAGACGCGCGAGCGCCTGCTCCAGACGGTCATCGACGCCCTCCCCGACCGGGTCTTCGCCGTCGACCGCGACGGCCGGTTCATCATCGGCAACGCGGCGGGGATCGCCGGGACGTCGGCGTCCTCGAACGAGGAGCTCGTCGGGCGGACGGCGCTCGAGGTGTTCGGGCCCGAGGTCGGCGCGCAGATCCACGAGGGCCGGCTCCCCATCCTCGAGTCGGGCGAGGCCGTCCTCGACGTCGAGCACCCGATGTTCGGGGCCGGCGCGGACGGCCGCGTCGGGCTCACCTCGCGGGTCCCGCTCCGCGACGCCAGCGGGGCCGTCGCCGGCGTCGTCGGCGTCACGCGCGACGTGACGGACGAGCGGCGGGCCCAGGCCGAGGCCGAGGCTCAGCGCCGGCTCCTGCGGACCGTCATCGACACCATCCCCGACCACATCTATGTCAAGGACCGCGAGGGACGGGCGCTCGTCCGGAACCGGACGAGCGCGGCCGCCCTCTGCTGCGTCGACCCGGCGGAGACGCTCGGGCGGACTGACGTCGACGTGATCGCGGGGTGGCCGGGGGCCGAGGACGCCCTGGCGGACGACCTCGCCGTGGTCGCGTCGGGCCAGGCCATCTTGAGAAAGGAGGAGCGCAGCCCGGACGGCGGTTGGCTCCTCACGACCAAGGTCCCGCTCCGCGACGAGGCCGGCGGCGTCGTCGGCCTCGTCGGGATCTCCCACGACGTGACGGCGGCGAAGGGGGCCGAGGCCGACCTCGTCGCGGCGAAGGAGGCGGCCGAGGCCCGCGGGCGCGAGCTGGCAGAGCAGCGCGAGCTCCTCCAGTCGCTCTTCGACGTCATCCCCGACGCCATCTTCGTCGTCGATGTAGACGACCGTTTCGTCGCCGTCAACGCCGGGACGATGGCCTACTTCCCGGGGAGGACCCGGGACGAGGTCGTCGGCCGGCGGCGGGCCGAGGTGCTCCCTCCAGAGGTCGCCGCGGAGTACCGCCGGTACGACGACGAGGCGGTCCGGTCCGGCGAGCGCGTGCACCGGATGGTGAACACGTACGAGAGGGCCGACGGCTCCGTCGTGACGCTCGAGACGACGAGGGTGGCGATGCGGGACGCACGCGGCAACGTGACCCGCGTGGTCGGCGTCGCCCGGGACGTCACGGTCCAGAAGGCGGCCGAGGCCGACCTCGTCGCGGCGAAGGAGGCGGCCGAGGCGGCGACCCGGGCGAAGAGCGCGTTCCTCGCCAACATGAGCCACGAGATCCGGACGCCCATGAACGGCGTCGTCGGGATGACGTCCCTCCTCCTCGACACCGCGCTCGACGCCGACCAGCGGGACTTCGTCCGGACGATCCGGACGTCGGGCGACGCGCTCCTGACGGTCATCAACGACATCCTCGACTTCTCGAAGATCGAGGCCGGCCGGCTCGCCCTCGAGCGCGCCCCGTTCGACGTCCGGCAGTGCGTCGAGGACGCGCTCGACCTCGTCGCGCAGGGGGCGGCCGAGAAGGGCGTCGAGCTCGCGTACCTCGTGGCCGACGGGGTGCCCCGGGCCGTGGTCGGCGACGCCACGCGCGTCCGGCAGGTGCTCGTCAACCTCCTCTCGAACGCCGTGAAGTTCACCGAGGACGGGAGCGTCTGCGTCCGGGTAGGCGCGGCGCCCCCGGCCGAGTCCCCGCTCCCGGGCGCCCCGGCCCCGGCCGGGGGCCCGGCCCGGACGGCGCTCCGGTTCGCCGTCGAGGACACGGGCATCGGGATCGCCCCGGACAAGCTCGACCACGTGTTCGGGAGCTTCGCCCAGGCCGACGCCTCGACGACCCGGCGGTTCGGGGGGACGGGGCTCGGGCTGGCTATCTCGCGGAGCCTCGTCCGAATGATGGGGGGCGAGATCGGGGCCGAGAGCGAGCCCGGCGTGGGCTCGACGTTCGCGTTCACCGTCGACGTGGCGGTGGCCCCGGCCGAGCGCCGCGTGCACCTCCGGGCCGAGCAGCCGGCGCTCGAGGGCCGCCGCGCGCTCGTCGTCGACGACAACGCGGTCAACCGGGAGATCCTCACGCGGCTGGCCGCCCGCTGGCGGATGGCCCCGGACGCCGTGGCCTCGGGCCCCGAGGCCGTCGCCGCCGTCGAGCGGGCCGCGGCCGGCCCGCGCCCGTACGACCTCGTCCTGCTCGACATGCAGATGCCCGACATGGACGGGCTGGGCGTGGCCC